>CAZERR010000042.1:0-15444 GCA_964514785.1 uncultured Ruminococcus sp.
GCGCCGATAGCAACGCACTCGTCAGGGTTGATTCCCTTAAACGGATCCTTGCCGATAAGCTTCTTTACCGCATCCTGAACAGCAGGGATTCTCGAGGAACCGCCTACCATAAGAACCTTGTCGATTTCGCCGATCTGTAAGCCGGAATCGGAGAGAGCCGAACGTACGGGGCCCATTGTGGCCTCAACCAAATCAGCGGTAAGCTCGTCAAACTTAGCTCTTGTAAGAGTTAAGTCCATATGCTTCGGACCGGTAGCGTCAGCTGTGATAAACGGAAGATTGATAGCTGTAGAGGTAACTCCGGAGAGCTCGATCTTAGCCTTTTCGGCAGCGTCCTTTAATCTCTGCATAGCCATCTTATCGGAGCTTAAATCCACTCCGTCGGAAGTTTTAAACGACTGTACCATCCAGTCGATAATTCTCTTATCAAAATCGTCGCCGCCGAGACGGTTGTTACCTGCTGTAGCAAGAACCTCCTGAACGCCGTCGCCCATCTCGATAATACTTACATCGAAGGTACCGCCGCCGAGATCGTAAACCATAACCTTCTGGTCGTTTTCCTTATCTACACCATAAGATAAAGCTGCGGCAGTAGGCTCGTTAATGATACGTTTAACATCGAGACCTGCGATTTTACCTGCGTCCTTTGTTGCCTGACGCTGAGCATCGGTAAAGTAAGCAGGAACGGTTATAACAGCCTGAGTTACCTTTTCTCCGAGATAAGCCTCGGCGTCAGCCTTAAGCTTCTGAAGAATCATAGCGGAAATCTCCTGAGGGGTGTAGTTCTTTCCGTCGATAGCAACCTTATAAGCGGATCCCATCTCTCTTTTGATAGAAGCTACTGTTCTGTCGGGGTTTGTGATAGCCTGGCGCTTAGCGACCTGACCTACCATTCTTTCGCCGTCCTTAGAGAAAGCAACTACGGACGGAGTTGTTCTTGAACCTTCCGCGTTAGCGATAACTACAGGCTCGCCGCCTTCGATTACTGCTACGCATGAATTTGTTGTACCTAAGTCTATACCTATTGTTTTTGCCATAATATTTACCTCCATAAATTATACTTTGTATTATTAGTAAATAGATTTTTAATCACAATTCGCGACCTGAACCATCGCGTGACGAATAATTTTATCGCCGAGCTTATAGCCCTTCTGATAAACTGCGGAAATTTTATTTTCCTCGAAATCCCCGCTCTCGATTTTCGCTACAGCATTATGAAGATTCGGATCGAAATCATCGCCGACTTCACAAAACGCCTCAACCTTGATCTTTTCAAAAGAAGTCTTGAGCTGATTTGCTACCAGTTCAATTCCCTTTTTAAACTCCTCGGGAGCGTCCGCCATATTCTGCATAGCCATCGTAAGGCTGTCTGCTACGGGGAGCAGCGCCTCGACCGCTTTCGCGGTGGCGTCGTTGTAAATCCCGAGCTTTTCATTCGAGGTACGCTTGCGGTAGTTATCATACTCGGCTGCAAGCCTCATCCGCTTGTCCTTTTCTTCAGCTAAGGCTTTTTCAAGCTCCTTAACCTTTTCCGCGGATTTATCTTTTTTGCTCTTTTTCTTATCCGGCTTATCTGCCTTTTTTCCTTTTTCCGGCTCCTGTGCCGCTTCCTCTGCCTTTTCATCGGGCATTGTTTCGGCGGCAGTCTCCTTAGTTTTATCTTCAGCCATTTATATCATCCCTTTCTTACCAATTCGCTGATTATCTCGGATACGGTCCTTCCGGTAAATTCAAGAATCGAAACCGCCTTCCTGTAGTCGGTACGCATTGAGCTTATTACAGCCAATACTCCCGCGGGTTGATTTTCTATATTATACCCGGCGCTGATAAGGGAGCTTTTCCTTAAAAGCGGCGAGGGGTTTTCTCTGCCTATATATATGTTTATACCCTCGGGCAAATTACTCAGCAATTTTTCCGTTTCGCCGTTGTCACCTAAGAACTCGAGAATACTTCTCGCTGACAGTATATCGATATCGTTCCTGTAAAGCAGCCTTGTCTCTCCTGAGGTGTAGACGTTAATTCCGCAAGCCTCTTTGCAAGCGTCCATAACCGCAGTAAGCATATCGGGCATCAACAGTCCGAGCTCTCCGAATGAAGCGGCAAAGGTCTGAGCGAAAGGCTGATTCACCGTGTTGAGCGGCCGTCCGGCAAGAGCCTCATTCAGGGAACGGTCAAAAACATTGAGCATTTCGGGAGTAACGGCAAAATCACACCTGAACAAACGGCTTTTAACCATACCCGATGAGGTTATAAGCACCACCATCGAGGTATAACGTCCCGTCTGGACAAATTTCAGCCGATGCACTCTCGCTCCGTCTCCCGAAGGAGTAGTCGCTATTGCCGCTGTACCGAGCAGATCGGAAAGGATCTCTCCTGCTGTTTTCAGCACAAGCTCCGGAGCGTCGCAGGAACTTTCAAGGCGGTTTTCAATATAACGCCTGACTCTCTCCTCCGGCTCTTCGACCTTCATAAGATTATCGACGTAATATCGGTAGCCCTCCTGAGTCGGGATACGTCCCGCCGAGGTATGAGGCTGGATCAAAAAACCTCTGAGAGTTAAATCAGCAAGTTCGTTTCGGATCGTTGCGGAGCTTACGTTTAAGCCGCCGATATCAGCAAGCGACTTTGAACCGACCGGTTCTCCGTTTTCGATATAGCTTTCAATAACAGCGGCGAGGATTTTTTGCTTTCGCGGTGCAATGGTCATAATATCATCCCCGGCCTTTTGTTTTTAGCACTCTCGCCTTTAGAGTGCTAACCCTTACGGTTATTAATGTAGCACGAAAGTCAGAAAAAGTCAATACAATTCATAAAAATTTTTCCTTATTTTCACACAACCCTCATTTTAAGCCGTTTTTAAGCTATGAACAAAAGCACATTTATGTTGACTTTAGCCTCTTTTACTCCTATAATACATTTTTAGGGAGTGATTTTATGGAGATAAAGGACATAATGTATCTGGTGCTCTGGGCAGGGCTCGGGGCGTATTGCATTTTTTACGCGCGCAAGCTCAGCCCTATACTATATATATTAGGCGGATTTTTTGTTTTTATGTTCGCGTGGTATCTTATTAATGATTTATCGCCCGTTAATCTGTTCGCCGGCACATACAACATCGTATTCAGAATAATCTGCGCCGTTTTTTTAGGCGCGGCTATTATAGCTTACGTCGCAGTAAAAAGGAAAAGCAAGTAATATTACCGCAACAGATCAAAACCGACTGTATTTAACAAAACCGTATTTGATAAAGCAAATTATTAGACGGTTCGTGTAAATAAAAGAAACTATTTGTTGTTTTTTTCATCAAATGAAAAAATTTTAAAAAAGGTATTGCTTTTTTGTAACAATAATGTTATTATACTAGGTGCGTGACTAACAAATTACGATTTATTACTTTAAGGAGGTGCGACAATGCCTAACATTAAATCAGCTAAAAAGCGCGTAAAGGTTATCGCTACAAAGACAGCTCGCAATAAGGATATCAAGTCTGCTCTCAAAACAGCTATCAAGAAAGCTTATATTGCTATCGATACAAACGCAGATAACAAGGCTGAGGCAGTTAGCTTTGCTGTAAAGAAGATCGACCAGGCTGTAGCTAAGGGTATTCTTCATAAGAATAAGGCAGCAAGAAGCAAGTCAAATCTCGCAAAGCGTCTTAACGCTTCTGCTTAAGTTTAATAAAAACAAACTCCCGGCAATATTGTCGGGAATTTTTTTATATACTGTGCCGTAAACTGTTGACTTTTTCTGAAAAACTGTTATTATAAATATATAACATTTTACAAATACTAATTCTCGACGGTTCTGTTGGGTTGAGGAGGTTCATTATGGAAAAGAAAAGTAAATTTGGGTTTATTATTGCTATTATTTCTTTTGTAGCTGCTGCCAGCGCGGCGCTTACAGCGTTCTTTATCGTACGCGAAAAGAAAAAGAAGGACGACGAGGAGCTTATGAATTACCTCGACTGTTCTATTGAATAGAATTCTTAACGGCCGGCTTTTAAGCCGGCCGATTTTCTTTTACTCGCTGATTCTTTTCAGCGCGTCGATATTCAAAATCACTATACGGCGGTACTCGGTTAGTAAAAAGCCCCTGCGCTTAAAGCTGTTAAGGGTTTTGCTTACGGTTACACGCGACGCTCCCGCCATCCCCGCGATTTCCTCGTGAGTCAGCGTTACGGTGTTATCCTCTGCGTTCATATGCTGGATAAGCAAGCGCGCGATTCTTCCGTCCGCCTTCATAAACGCCATCGAGTCGATCTGACCAGAGAGCAGGCGGATTCGCGATGCCTGATTTTTCAGCAGCTCCAGCGCAAGCCGCGGATTTTCGCGTATAAGGGATAAAAGCTTTCCCTCGTTGATCGCCGTGACCTCAATATCCGTCATAGCTAAAGCCGAGCTGATGCGCGGCATTTTATCGAAGAACGCCGCTTCACCCAGTATTTCTCCGCCGGATGCAGTTGAGAGAGTTTTTTCAAGTCCGTCGGGAGAGGTCATAATAACCTTGACGCGCCCGCTTTTGAGATAATAAAAGAACTCGGCGGTATCGCCCTGATGATAAATAATTGAGCCCTTAGCGATTTTTTTCACTGCTTTTTCGCGTTCAAAAACGCTTTTGATATATTTATTAACCGCAGAATAGTTTTCCATAGTATTCCGTCCCTCTAATTTATTATATAGATTGTAGCATAGTTTACAATCTTTTTTCAAGTTAAAAATTATAATTTATTTTACGGATTAAACTCTGAATCAAATAAGTAAGGAGAGAATAAATATGGGAATGACTATGTCTCAGAAGATACTCGCCGCTCACGCGGGGCTTCCCGAGGTTAAGGCGGGACAGCTTATCGAGGCAAAGCTGGATTTAGTTCTCGGCAACGACGTTACAACGCCCGTAGCCATAAACGTATTCGAGGAAAACGGTGCGACTTCGGTGTTTGACAACACAAAAATCGCTATGATTATGGATCATTTTACACCGAACAAGGACATCAAGGCTGCTACTCTCGTAAAACAGTCGAGGGATTTTGCCGATAAATATAATATCACAAACTACCGTGACGTCGGCGAGATGGGTATTGAGCACGCACTCTTACCTGAGATGGGACTTGTAGGCCCCGGATGCCTTTGCATAGGAGCCGACTCTCACACCTGCACCTACGGCGCTCTCGGCGCTTTCTCGACAGGCGTAGGCTCCACCGATATGTGCGCGGGTATGATAAGCGGAAAGGCATGGTTCAAAGTGCCTTCTGCAATTAAATTCAATCTGATCGGAAAGCCGCAGGGCTACGTTTCAGGTAAGGACGTGATTCTTCACATTATCGGAAAGATCGGTGTTGACGGCGCTCTCTATAAATCAATGGAATTTACAGGCGAGGGTGTTAAATACCTCAACATTGACGACAGACTTTGTATAGCGAATATGGCGATCGAAGCAGGAGCGAAGAACGGAATATTCCCTGTAGACGAAATCACCCGCGAATACTGCGACGGCCGTTATCAGGGCACACCCGTTGCTTACGAGGCTGACGAGGACGCGGTATACGACGAGGAATATACGATAGATTTATCTGAGATCCGTCCGACGGTAGCCTTCCCCCATCTTCCCGAAAACACAAAAACCGTTGACGAAATCGGCGAAACCGAGGTTAAGATCGATCAGGTTGTTATCGGCTCATGCACTAACGGCCGTATCTCCGACTTAAGAGCTGCCGCAAATGTGCTCAAGGGCAGAAAGCTCGCTAAGGGCGTACGCTGTATCGTAATCCCGGGCACTCAGAAAATCTGGCGTCAGGCTATGCACGAGGGACTTTTCGATATCTTTATCGACGCCGGCGCGGTTGTATCAACCCCGACCTGCGGTCCCTGTCTCGGCGGACATATGGGAATTCTCGCCGCGGGCGAAAGAGCGGTTTCAACAACAAACCGCAACTTCGTAGGACGTATGGGACACGTTGACAGCGAGGTTTATCTCGCTTCTCCCGCAGTAGCCGCCGCAAGCGCGGTAACGGGTTATATCACAAATCCCGAGAAGCTTTAAGGAGGTAAGGATATGCAGAACGCAAAAGGTAAGGTACATAAATTCGGCGATAACGTCGATACCGACGTAATTATCCCCGCAAGATATTTAAACACAGCCTCCCACAAGGAGCTTGCGGCCCACTGTATGGAGGATATCGACAAGGAATTCGTGCAAAATGTCGCCGAGGGCGATATTATGGTAGCGACTAAAAACTTTGGCTGCGGCTCCTCGCGCGAGCACGCTCCTATCGCAATCAAGGCAAGCGGAATTAGCTGTGTAATAGCATCGAGCTTTGCGAGGATTTTTTACCGCAACGCTATCAATATCGGACTTCCTATCGTCGAATGTCCCGAAGCCGCCGAGGCTATTAACGCCGGCGACACGGTAAGCGTTGATTTCAATACAGGCGTTATCACTGACGAAACAACCGGAAAGGCCTTCCAGGGCGAACCTTTCCCCGA
Organism: uncultured Ruminococcus sp.; assembly: GCA_964514785.1. Taxonomy (GTDB): domain Bacteria; phylum Bacillota; class Clostridia; order Oscillospirales; family Acutalibacteraceae; genus Ruminococcoides. The sequence continues at coordinate 6,483 of CAZERR010000042.1, forward strand.
GTTCATTCAGAACATCATCGCTAAGGGCGGACTCATCAATTCGATTAAGAATTGAGAAATTTAAAAAGCAATAAGCAAGGCCGGGCAGATGCCCGGCCGTTTTGCGTATATATGTTATTTTTTTAGCTTGTATAAGCTTTGTACTCCCGATTGAATCCACTTAAAAGGATAGCTGAATACGCCGAGTGATAATACGGCGGTTACTGCTGACGCGGCGCCTGTTATCAGCGCGAATCGGGGATATGTATCAATGCAAAAATCAATCAGACCTGTATCAAACAGTAAGATCACCAGCAGCATATGGAGAGCGTAAATCTGTAGTGAACGCTGTCCCGTCACGGAGAAAAAGAGCTTTTTCGACGGCATAAGGAGCAGAAGCGCCGCTATCATAAGCAGAGCGATTACTATACATTCCAGCCTCAATACCGAGCCCGTAAGGTTGGATACGCCGAGATTGGAGTAGTTTTTGTTTCCGAAAAACAGGTAGCGCGAAAATGTGTTTCGCTGTATTACCCATATCGACGCCGAAGCGGCCGCGCAGGCGAGCCCCGACAAAACGCGTACGGGCAATTTTAGCGAGCGGGCCTTTTTTAATGTATCCGCGCTGAAATAATATCCCATAAAGAAGTACGGCGCGAATACAACAATTCTGAGAGCTCCGAGGTAATTCCCCGCCGAGGAGTCTCTGCCTATAAGCGCCGACAGTATTATGAAAACAGGCAGCGTAAGATACGCGGGCAGCTTCTCGATTACAGGGGTTATAAGATAGTAAATAAATATCGCGAGAAGATACCACAATCCTCTGCAGGGACGAAGTATACTGAGCGCGGACGTGTTTATATTAAGAATAAGCCGCAGCGCGATAAACAACAGCTGAAAAACAGCATAGTAAGCGAATAGAGTCGCGGCCTTTTCCGCCCTTACTTTTCCGCCCATGCAATAACGCTTTGCCCAGAAGCCGCTGACAAATACAAATGCGGGCATATGAAACGAGTAGATAAAATAGTCGATAGCTCTCGCGGCGGAGAGAGTAAAACCGCAGAATTCGAGACAGTGCCCCGCTACCACAAGAAAAATAAGCAGCGCTTTTATATTGTCCCACAGATAATCGCGTTCACGCATTAAAATACCTTCTTTTATTGTAAAATTATTAAGCTTTTATGTCTTATGTTTTCCATTTATCAATAACCATCTGAAGATAGGGAAGAAGCTTAAAGCCCATCCGCTCGTAGAGCCGTTTAGCGCCCTCGTTATAATCCTCGACCTCTATGCGCAGCCGTTTTATCCCGGGTTTAGCCTTAAGCCACTCGAAAAACTCCGTTGACAGTCCGCGTCCGCGGTATTTTTCTTCTATATAGATTTCCTCAACAGTGACCGAAACTCCGCCTGCCTCCTGAGAAAAGGTTTTCGATAGCAGCGCAAAGCCGCAGGGATTTCCCTCAAACTCAAAAATATAGCACTTTAAATAATCATCCGAGCGCATAAGCTCATTAAATGTTATCTCGTAGTTTTCCCGGGGTACGGGCGACTCTACTACGTCGAGATGATAAAAAATATCAACGTAATGAAAATAGAGGTCTTTATCCGCTTCGGTAATTTCTCTGAACATGACCGATCCTCCTGTTTATTTAACGAACGGGTTCCCGTCAAATATAGTAAATGAGCCCCCTTTTCATAGGGGGCATCGGTTATTTCTTATCAAAAAACCTTGTCGTTTTAAATGTACAAACGTAGTTCTGAGTTTCGTGAAACTCGGAATCAACGTACTTGGTATCGTACATATAAATGATCCTGTGCTGAACCGCCGCCTTATTCATATCGAAAACATAAATAACCGCATCCTTGATCGTCTGGCCTCCCGGGTGATCTGTGCGTCCGTCATAGCTAAAGCTTTTGATTACATCCTTTACGGTATGGAGCCCGTAAGTATACATAGCGTCCTTAACGCACTGAGCAACAAGCGCGGCGCCCGTAAAACCGCCGTCGCCGAATTCACCGTAGCATAACCGCTCGAGGAGATCCCTGTCCGCGTCGGAAAGCTCAATATGAGGCGGATGGTAACCGTAATCGGGGTTATCGATCGCGACAAGATATCCCGCGTTCCACTGAGCGTCATAGCTTACCCCCGATTTAGTCGGGGCTGTCGCGTAGGAAAATCCGGGAACAGGCTTCTTTTTAGCGCGCGACTTTTTTATCGTTTCAGGCTCAGTCTCGGGCTTAGTTTCCTTAATCTCGGTTTTCTTCTCTTTTTTTTCGGACTTTTCAGCCTGAGGTTTATTCGGAATAATGTAAGTCTTTATGCCTAGCTCGGTAGCCTGACGGAGTTCGGTTGATTCGGCAGCTGATGTCGCCTCGGTAGCAGAAACAACGGTTTCGATCTCACCGTTAGCTGTCCGCGTCTGTAAGTTGTTTACGGACACAGGAATCCCGACCGCTACCAAAATAACGATAACGATTCCTGCAATGATCAGATTAAACCGTTTTTCTAACTTCTCTTTCACAACATTCTCCGATTTTTCACTTACATCATACTGTCATAAACCTTTTTGAAAGTTTCGATCACATAATCGGCGTCATCATCCGTCAGAGTGGAATTCATCGGGAGAGTGAGCTGGTTTTTATGCATATTATAAGCATAAGGATAATCCTTGATATCAAAGCCTTTATTCTTATACGCCGAAAGCATCGGAAGCGGCTTAAAGTGAACGTTACACATAACGCCGTTTTCCGCCATACGATTATAAAACTCGTTTCTGAACTCAGCGTCCTTACCGAGAAAGCGAACAAAATAAAGGTGACCGCTGCTTCGGTGATTTTCGCTTGAATGTTCAAGCAGCTGTAAATCGAGACCTCTGAACGCGTCGTCATAGCGCTTGATAAGCTCGTGACGGCGGTTTAAAATCTCCTCATACCTGTTAAGCTGAGCTAAACCGATAGCCGCGAGAACATCGGGCATATTACATTTATACTGAGCGTTAACAACGTCGTATTCCCACGAAGCGGCATTATTCTTAGCTAAGGCGTCCTTAGTCTGACCGTGGAGAGACCAGAGCATATACTGTTTATACATTTTCTCCTCGTCAATTCTTCCGCGGAGTCTGTGTACTGCGGCGCCGCCTTCGGCGGTAGTCATATTCTTAACGGCGTGGAAGCTGAAATTGGTGAAATCTGCGATTTCGCCGCACATCTGACCGTGCCAGCGTGCGCCAAACGCGTGAGCTCCGTCAGCCATAATAATAACACGACCGATAAGCTCCTGGATTTTTCCCTTAGGCTTAAAAATATCACGCTTATTTCTTACCGCCTCGTAAATCCTGTCATAATCGCAAACGATACCGGCTAAATCAACGGGGATAATAACCTTAGTGTGCTCGTTAATGGCGGCTTCCATTTTATCATAGTCCATCTCAAAGGAGCCGGGCTTACAGTCGATCATTATAGGCTTTGCGCCGACATGATAAACTACGGAAGCGGTAGCGGTATAAGTATAGGCAGGAAGTATAACCTCATCCTGAGGTCCTACCCCGAGTATCCTCAAGGTCATCTCGGCGCAGGATGTCTGCGATGAAAGACATACAGCCTGACCTGTATTACAGTATTCTCCTATTCTTTTCTCAAGCAGTTTAGTTTTAGGTCCTGTAGTAATCCATCCGGATCTTAAAACTTCGGCAACCGCGTCAATTTCATCTTGTCCTATATCAGGAGGAGAAAAAGGTATAGTTCTCATAATATCAAATCCTCTCAACCCAAACAATTTCTTTTATGCTGATTGCGAGCATAATAATACAAGGTATATTATACTACCGCGTTTTCTAAAAGTCAATAAAATCAGTATAACGGGATACCGTGTATAATTTATTCCTGATCAATTCTCAAACTGGCTGTTATAAAGTCCAAAGTAGAAGCCGTTTTTATCGAGAAGTTCTTCGTGAGTTCCCTGTTCTACGATATCGCCGTCCTTCATAACGAGTATCAAATCCGCGTCCTTTATTGTCGAGAGCCTGTGAGCAATAATAAAGCTGGTTCTTCCCTTCATAAGGTTGTTCATAGCCCTCTGGATCCTCGATTCGGTACGGGTATCTACGGAGGATGTCGCCTCATCAAGAATAAGGATCGGATTATCCGCCAGAATAGCTCTTGCTATGGTAATAAGCTGCTTCTGCCCTTGGCTTACGTTGCCGGCTTCTTCGTTGAGAACCATATTATAGCCGCCCGGGAGCGTTCTTATAAACCTGTGAGCGTGAGCTGCCTTAGCCGCTTCGATTACCTCCTCGTCGGTTGCGTCGAGCCGTCCGTAACGGATATTCTCCATAATGGTTCCGTTGAACAGCCATGTATCCTGAAGCACCATTCCGAAGGCTTCCCTGAGCTCACGGCGGTTGAAATCCTTAATATTATGACCGTCAATCTTGATCTCTCCGCTGTTAACGTCGTAAAATCGCATAAGGAGCTTAACCATAGTAGTTTTTCCCGCTCCTGTGGGGCCGACTATCGCAATCCGCTGACCCTGCTTAACCTTTGCGGAAAAATCGTTAATAATAATCTTATCCTCGTTGTAGCCGAAGCGAACGTGACTAAACTCCACATCGCCCCTTACGATACTTATATCAACGGGATTTTCCGCTGTCTGATCTTCCTCTTTCTCATTCAGAAACTCAAAAACTCTTTCCGCCGCTGCTGCCATACTCTGGATCTGATTGATCACCTGAGAAAGCTGCTGAATCGGCTGTGTAAAGTTCTTAACATACTGGATAAACGCCTGGATATCACCTATGAGTATCACTCCGTTTACCGCGAGGATTCCGCCCGATACGGCTACTGCGACATATCCCAGATTCCCTACAAACACCATAAGCGGCATCATCATTCCCGATAAGAACTGGGATTTCCATGCGCTCTTATAAAGGATATCGTTGGTACGTTCAAATTCACCGAGCGTTTCTTTTTCCTTATTATACGCTTTTATGATAAGATGTCCGCCGAAGCTCTCCTCGACGATTCCGTTTATCTCACCTAGATATTTCTGCTGATTTCTGAAATGCTTCTGAGATATCTTTACGATAACGCTAATCAGCAGTGCGGAAACCGGCAGGATCACAATAGTAATGAGCGTCATCAGCGGCGAAATGGAAAGCATCATAACGAGCGTGCCGAGAACGGTACATATAGTCGTAATAATCTGAGTCACGCTCTGATTAAGTCCCATTCCGAGTGTATCGACGTCGTTTGTAATTCTCGAGAGAACCTCTCCGTAGGTACGGCTCTCAAAATACTTTAGCGGCATACGGTTGATTTTCTTCGAGATATCACGGCGTAAGCGGTAACAGATTTTCTGAGTAATGCCCGTCATCAGCCAGCCCTGAACGAACATAAACGCTGCGCTTACGAGGTATAACAGCAAAGCGAAAAGTAAAATCATACCTATTTTTTGAAGGTCAATCTCACCCGCTCCGGATATCTTCTTCATCAATCCGCCGGCAAGTTCCGAGGTCGCGTTACCGAGGATCTTCGGACCGATTACCGAGAAAATCGTAGACGCCGCAGCGCATATCATAACAATTAAAATAGCGATTTTATAACGTCCGATATATTTTATCAGGTTCTTCATTGAACCCTTAAAATCCTTTGCTTTTTCTACGGGAGCCATTTTCCCGCCTGCGTGGGGAGGTCTTTTCCTTTCAGCCATATCACTCGACCTCCTTTCCCAAGCCCAGTTCACTCTCGGAAAGCTGTGATTTTGCGATTTCAAGATACGCGGGACAGGTTTTCAACAGCTCAAGATGAGTGCCTTTTCCGGCGATCACTCCCTCATCAAGCACAATGATCTGCTGAGCGTCCATTATCGTTGAAATTCGCTGGGCTACGATTATAACCGTACTGTTCTTTACTTTTTCAAAGAGCGCTTTCCTTAGCTCCCTGTCGGTTTTCATATCAAGCGCGGAGAAGCTGTCATCGAAGATATAAATCTTCGGCTTCTTCGCTATGGCGCGGGCTATTGAAAGCCTCTGCTTCTGACCTCCCGAAACGTTCGAGCCACCCTGAGCTATTTCGCTTTCGTAGCGGTTAGGTTTATCCTCGATAAACTCCGACGCCTGAGCGATTTCCGCCGCCTCCCTGATTTCCTCATCCGACGCGTCTTTATTCCCGAAGCGCAGGTTTGAGGCTATCGTTCCGCTGAACAGTATCCCCTTTTGAGGAACGTAACCGATTTCGTCCCTTAAGGAATTCATCGTAACTTCTCTTATATCCTTACCGTCTATATCTATCTCGCCGCAGGTAACATCGTACAGCCTCGGTATAAGATTTACAAGTGTTGACTTTCCGCTTCCGGTAGCGCCGATAATCGCGGTAGTTTCTCCCGGTTTTGCGGTAAAGCTGATGTCGCTGAGAACGTTTTCTTCGGCGTTCGGATACCTGAAGCTCACATTTTTAAACTCGACAACTCCCTTTCTTTCGCTGAGGTCAACGGCGTTTTCCGACTCCCTGATACTTGTATCGGTCTTTATAACCTCATCGATTCTCTGAGCGGCAACTGCAGCTCTCGGCAGGAAAATCGCCATCATAGTAAGCATAAGGAAGCTTATTATGATCTGCATCGAATATGTTATAAAGGCGGTCATTTCGCCGACCTGCATATTTCCGTCGTTTATATGCCCCGCGGCAACCCAAACGATCAGCACCGACACAAGGTTCATCACCACCATCATTATCGGCATCATAAAGGTCATAACGCGGTTTGTAAAAAGCATCGTTTTAGTCAGCTCTCTGTTCGCCTCGTCAAAGCGTTCTTCCTCGCGCACCTCGCGGGTAAATGCCCTGATTACGGGGATACCGGTAAGTATCTCGCGCGATACAAGGTTGACGCGGTCGATAAGCTTCTGCATTTTCTTGAATTTCGGCATAGCGATAAGCATAAGTGTTATAAGGATCACCATTATCGTTGCTACCGCGAGAGCAATGACCCACCACATACCGACGCCTGTGCCGATCACCTTTATAACTCCTCCGATACCGATTATCGGAGCATAGAGCACCATTCTGAGCAGCAGCACAGAAACCATCTGAACCTGCTGGATATCATTTGTCGAACGGGTAATAAGAGAAGCGGTGGAGAATTTATCGATCTCGGTATTTGAGAACCCGATAACATTTCTGAACACACTGCTTCTGAGCTCACGGCCGATTTTTGAGCCCGTAACAGCCGCAAACAGTCCCGCGCCTGTTCCCGAAGCGGCGAGAATCAGCGCGACTAAAAGCATTATAAAGCCTGTGCCCCATAAATAATCGATCTGAATTTTATCAACATCTACTCCGGCTTTTTTATCACAGCTTACCGCGAACATAATACCCGAGCTTTTAAGGGTATCCCTGCCGAGCGCCTCAAGCTGCTTTTTAAGTATCGTTCTCGTTTTTAAAAGCTGACTTTTTTCGAGCTTTATCGGAATGGAAAACGATATCATCCCCGTTTTGTCGCCGGCAAGCTTAACCGAAGTTCCCTCAATGAGCTTTTTAAACATCGGGCGTGCATCAACGCATTTTGTCTTAACCTTATTTCCGTTTTCATCTGTTGATGTTTTAGTAAAGGTTTTGATCTTAACGCCGAAAAACTTTTCAAGCGATTTAACATTTAAATTCTTAAATTTAATAACTCCGTTCTTATTAAGTCCTTCGCTTATCATTTTCAGGAAATTATCAACCGGCAGCGAGGACATATTATTATCAAGCACAATCGGTATAATGAGCTTGTTGTCGAGAGAGTCCAGTTTTTTCTCGTCGTTTACGGCGCGCGTATAGGATTTTCCGTCCTTTGTATACGCTGCGGTAAAGCTCTTTTCCTCAGATTTTGTCATAAAAATCGGAGCATAGTTATATTCGTCTGCTGTCATTTTTTCGGGAAGGATATGCTCAATACCCTTGTTCTGAATACCTGTATCTATTATCTCGGAAGTATACTGCGGAAGCGCCAGATCGCAGTTCGCCTGAATAATCAGCAGAATTATAATAAGAAGCACCGATTTCCAGTGCGGTAAAAAATTCTTAAAAATCCTCATTTTTATTTGTCGCGCCGGACGCGAACGTTCCTTTCTTAAAAATGATATCCTCTTTGCGTTTGATCTTCTTTAAATTTCGGAAACGGAGGATAATTTTTATTTTATCATACACTAAAAAAATATCCTATACTCACTATATTGTCAAGCTAAAAAGAATATGAATTCATAAGCCCCGTCATCATACTCGTCGTTTTATCCACCAGCACATCGGTACGCACCGATGTATTTCTCACATATGTATGAAACGCGCCTTGAATTATAAAGGTAAAAAGCAGGTTGTTTTCCGTATTGTTCCGTACTGTAGGATAGGATGAAAATATATACTTCTTTATACTGTCCTCAAGGTGATTGATGAAATGATTATTCTCAAACCCCGAAAACAGTATTTGAATCTCGTTTGAGTTTGCAATTATAGCCTTGCTGACGGTTTCGGCAAAGCTCGGAAAATCACTCTTAAGATTTATAAACCTGAGCGTACGGGTTTCGTTAATTATCCTGTTTATTATCTCGTTTTCGAGCGTATCGGACAGCTCGTAAATATCGCGGTAATGAAGATAAAAGGTCGCCTTATTTATCATAGCGAGTTCGCTTAACTCCTTCACGCTTATTTTATCTAACGGCTTCTTTTTCCTTAGTTCAAAAAAAGCCTCTTTTATACTTTTTATGGTTCTTTTTACCCTTAAATCCATAAAACTTTCTCCTTTTAATAGACACTTTTACTATTATAGTAGCATAAACAACTAATTTAATCAAGTGACTATAGAAAAATATATAAAATTAATATATAATTTTTATATAAATATAGTAAAATGCACTAGGTGCCGAAATATCCGTATTTGTGCAGACTATTATATTCAGATTTCAAAAGAGAAATGAGGCTTGGTTATGGAAATTGATTACAATATGAGAAA
>CAZERR010000043.1:0-15275 GCA_964514785.1 uncultured Ruminococcus sp.
GGGGCGGTCAGGTTCAGACGATGATGCCGAAATTAAAGAGCAAGAATTACGAGGGAATGGAGCTTATCCGCCCGATGTACTACGTCCGCGAGGAGGATATAAAAGCCTGGCGTGATTATAACGGGCTTGAATTTTTAAGGTGCGCCTGTCGTTTTACCGAGAAAACAGAAGCAGAAAACGGCGAAAGCTCCGAATCAAAGCGCCTTGAAACTAAAAAAATCATTAAAGAACTGAAAAAAAACAACCCGAATATAGAAGCTAATATTTTTAACAGTATGAAAAACGTTTACATAGACGCAGTAATCGCCTATAAAAAAGGAGATATTAAACACAGCTTTATGGACGAATATTAAGCAGGATGCTCAGTTGAGCATCCTGCTTTTGCGTAAAGCCTCATATTACCGAAGTATACGAATCTCATTCAAGCTTAGCGCTGACTTCGATTTTATTGAACAAATATAACTCTTTATCGCCGTATTTATCAAGGTTTTGCGTATCATCCCATTCCTTGTAATTAACCACACGCGGAGTGCATTTCGCGTTAAACACAAGATTCTTTATTTCTTTTGTTCCGTCGTCATAAGTAACAACGATGCGAACTTTTTTCTTATTTAGAATTAAATTGGCGTAGTTCGTCACAATATTTGATTGCGTTTTTATTGTAGCTTTATCGGTACTGTCCTTCCAGTACGGTTCTCTCCACTCACGTTTTGTTTTAGAATCAATGTGTATTTTTTTAACATTACTGCGATTATAATACTCAACAGCTACTTTCTGTGATTTTTTATCCTCGATAGAAAGCGATTTAGAAAATCTAAAGCGTACTTTATTTATCTGACTTTTATATTTTGAGGTGACGCTTCGGTAATAGACGATCGGTTTCCCGTTTTCTCCTACAGTAAAACCATTAGTATCTTCTATTGCGTTAGAATGCTTATATACACTCTTATCATAATCCACTCCGATCGCAGAATTTTTATCCATCTCATAAGAAATATATTTTATGTTTTCGCCTTTACATTTAAAATTCGCGGTAATATCAAGAGCGCATTCATTTATATATTTCCACTTTTCGTCATCATCCGAGACGCCGTGAGCCGAACCGCCTGCCAGTTCCATAGTCCCGATAGAAACAAAATTGTTATTAAGCTCCTTTTCATCAGGCGTTGCCTCGTCCGCAGTTGCCTCGGCAGCGGCGGCGGTGATCGTAAATGAATTTCTGCCGCCGAAATTACCGAATACAGCCGTACAGGCTACTACCGCGACCAAGCACGCCGCTATCGCGGAAACCGCTTTATAGTTAAATTTTTTTGATTTTTTCATTTTTATAACCTTTCCCGAGTCGTAAGCCTTAAGTGCGTTTTCAACGGCTCTCTCGACTGCCGCTTCGGACGCTTTAAGCTCACTTATCGCTTTAAAATCGTTTTTATTCATCTTTCTCCTCCTGTTCTATAATGATTCCGAGCGCCTTGCGCGCGCGTCTCAGCCAAGAGCTAACCGTATTGGGGCTTTTGCCGAGCATTTCGGCTATCTCGGATATTTTAAAGGATTCGTAATAATAAAGATAAACAGTATTCCTGTATTTTTCGGGCAATCGCCACAGCTCCTCCATAATCTCATTCGCCTTCGGAGCCTCAAGGGCAAGACATTCATCGAGCGGAATATATTCTCTCCGCTTTTCAGCGCGTTTAAGATTTCTGCATTTATTGAGCGTAACCGTTACGAGCCAGCTTTTAAGATGAGCCTCGTCGTTTAGAGGAGCGTTCGCGGTTACGAGCGTTACGCTGACTTCCTGAAGAATATCCTCCGCGTCAAAGCGGTTGTGAAGATTCTGATACGCCAGCCGAAATATAAAATCGGAATACTTGCGTACAATATCTTCTATCCGCTTTCTTTTTTCTTTATTAGAAATAAAACTGTCGGTACCGTTTTTACTCAACTTGTCTCCCCCTTTCACTAATAGTTACACCTCAGACGTTAATTATAGTGCGTGATTTTTAAAAAACTTCAATTATTTTTCACGAAGTCATCATAGTTTCCATTATTTCCGTTCAAATAATCCGATTACAATTTTACCATAACAAGGAGGAATGAAGTATGTATATTTTAAAAAACGCACTTAAAAGCATTACAAGAAACAAGCTTAGAAACATTTTGATCGGCGTTATTGTGCTTATCATCTCGCTTTCGGCGTGTGTATCTCTTTCGATAAGAGAAGCCGCTCAGGCAGCTAAAGAAGACACGCTCAGCGGGCTTCAGGTAACGGGTACGATCAGCTTCGACCGTCAAAAGGCGATGGAGGAAATGAAAAAATCCTCGGATTCTTCAAGCTCAAACGACAAAAGCAAATTTGATTTTGACGTACTTCAGGGCTCTTCGCTTTCACTTTCCGATTATATGAAATATACTAAGGCGCTTAAATCCGGCGACAGCTACTACTATTCGGGCGCAATTTCCTTAAACGCCACGGGCAAGCTCACTCCCTACGGAACCTCGGAGGACGAGGACTCAGACTCAAAATCCGAAAACAGCGATCAGGGTATGACGCCTCCCGGAATGGACAGCAGCAGCCAGCAAAGCTCGTCCCCGGGACGCCAGCCTTTCCAGGTAAATCAGGGTGACTTCACCGTAACAGGATATTCCTCATACAACGCAATGCTCTCAATGTTCGGCAGCTACGGCAGCTATAAAATCACCAAGGGCAAGATGTTCGACGAGGAAAGCGACTCGCTCGAGTGCATTATCAGCAACGAGCTCGCTGATTACAACAGCCTTAAGGTCGGCGATACAATTAAGCTTTCCAATCCCCAGTACGAGAAGGAAACCTACAAGCTGAAAATAGTCGGTATTTACAAGAACTCCGAATCATCCTCGCAGGAGGATAACCGATTCAAGATGAACGACCCTGCCAACAACATTTATATGAACTACAACGCCCTCTCAAAAATCATCTCAAAATCAGAGAAGGCAAACCATAAAACGACCGATTCCAACGGAGATAAAACCTCCGCCGTACTAAGCGAAAACCTTGCGTTCACCTATACCTTCAAGAGCGTCGATAATTATAACGCCTTCTCAAAAAAGGTCTATAAGCTCGGCTTAAGCGACGACTATAAGGTAAGCTCAAATGACCTTCAGCAGTACGAAAACAGTCTCCTGCCGCTCAACACCTTAAGCGATACCGCGCTGTGGTTCTTCCTTATCGTACTCGCGGTAGGCGGAGTGATCCTTATAACCCTTAATATCTTTAACCTAAGAGAGCGAAAATACGAGGTCGGAGTGCTGACGGCGATCGGAATGAAGAAAGCTAAGGTCGCGCTCCAGTTTGTAACGGAAATATTCATAGTTACCTTTATCGCGCTTATTATAGGAACGACAATCGGCTCAGCGGTATCGGTGCCTGTAACCAATACTCTGCTTCAAAACCAGATCCAGAGCTCTCAGTCCTCGGGCGACAGCATAAAATCGAACTTCGGCTTTAATAAAGACGGAGATAACGCTCCCCCGAGCTTCGGTCCCGAAAGTTCAATGTTCGGCGGATCAAAGGCTCAAAGCTACGTTGACTCCGTAAACTCAGCAACCAACCTGTTCGTAGTAAGCGAGCTTATGCTCGTAGGTTTGTTCCTTACGATCATAGCGAGTCTTGCGGCACTTATAAGCATAATGAGGTACGAACCGCTGAAAATACTGTCAAACAGATCTTAGAGGAGGTATAATAATGAGCTTACTAAAATTAGATAATATTTCTTACCATTATGATAAAGGCAAGGTCGAGGTTTTAGAGAACCTTAGCATGGACTTTGACGAAGGAAAAATATATACGATCGTAGGTAAATCGGGCGCCGGCAAAACCACACTTCTTTCGGTTCTTTCCAGCCTCGCCTCCCCTACGGGCGGAAAAATTTTCCTTAACGATAAGGACATAACAAAAATCGACAGATACAAATTCAGAAGCAAATATGTAGGAGTTATATTTCAGAGCTTCAACCTTCTCACCCATCTTACAGCGCTTGAGAACGTTATCCTGTCAATGGATATTTCGGGCAAAAAGTTCGACCGGCCTAAAAAAGAAATCGCCCTCGAGCTGCTAAAAAAGGTCGGGCTTGACGAGAACGAAAGCGGAAGGCGCGTGCTTAAGCTGTCGGGAGGTCAGCAGCAGAGAGTAGCTATTGCGAGAGCCTTATCCTACGATCCGGACATCATCCTCGCCGACGAACCCACGGGTAATCTCGACGGCGAAACTCAGGACGAAATCATCGGAATTTTCCGTATGCTGGCTGATGAGGGCAAGTGCGTTATAATCGTGACCCACTCGCCCGATGTTGCTAAGGCGAGCGATATCACCTACGAGCTGAAAAAGGCCGCAAGCGCATAGAAAAAAGTCACATCCCCCTCTCCCGAAACGTATATATAATCACATTTTTTAGCATTTTATGATAAAAAATTTAAAGTTTTTTAGATACATCACCAAAGTTTAAAAAACGATGGATAATTTTTCAATTTTAACTTACAAAAAAATTTTTAATGTGATAAAATATATACAAATATTTACGGGAGAGGGTTTTATGTATTCTGTAGGCGATATAATTGTTTACGGCTGTGAGGGCGTATGTAAAATTGACAGGATTGATAAAATTAATATCAGCGGTCTGAATAACAATAAGCTTTATTATTACTTAATCCCGCTGTTTCGTAACGGAATGATTTACGCTCCTACGGACACGCCCGTAAAAATGAGAAACGTCATCTCCGAAAAAGAGGCCTTAGAGCTGATTGACAGAATCCCCGAGCTTCAGGCAGACGTATGCAACGAAAAGAATATACGCGTTTTAAACGATTACTACCAGTCTGTAATTAAAAGGTGTGACTGTGAGGAGCTTGTAAAGATTATTAAGGCAATCGAAACCAAGCGTGCGTCCGCTGCAAGCCGCGGAAAACACCTTGGAACCGTTGACGAAAGATACCTCAACAAAGCGCGTGAAATGCTCCTCGACGAGCTCGCCGTAAGTCTTAACAGGGACAAAAATGAGATTGACAGATTTATACGGGATAAGTCTAAAAACTAACGGGCTGCGCAATTCGCGCAGCCCTTATCACTTCTCTTTAAATTCCTCTGTTCCAGTATTTTCTGTCCAAGCTTCTGTACTGAACCGCTTCGGCGACGTGCCTGAGTTCGATTTTTTCACTCTCGTCGAGGTCGGCAATCGTGCGCGCGACCTTTAAAATCCGGTTGTACGCTCTCGCTGAAAGCCCCATTTTCTCAAATGCGGATTTCAACAGCTTAGCCGCGTCGCCGGTTATTGTACAGAACTCCCTGAACTGCGCGTCGCTCAGGCGCGCGTTACAGCTAGTACGGCTGTTCTTATAGCGCTCAGTCTGAATTCTGCGCGCTTTATCGACTCTCTTTTTTATCTCGGCGGAGCTTTCCTCGCTTTTTCTTTTTGATAGATCCTCATACTCGACGGGAGGAACCTCGATATGTATATCAAACCTGTCAATAAGCGGCCCCGAAACCCTGTTAAGATACCGCGCAATCGCCTGAGGAGTACAGGTGCAGCTTCTGGTGGGGTGATTAAAATATCCGCACGGGCACGGATTCATCGCCGCGATGAGCATAATATTACACGGATAGGTAAACTTACCGCTTGCACGAGACACGGTAACCGTGCCGTCCTCTAAGGGCTGGCGTAAAACCTCCATAGTCTTGCGCCCAAACTCGGGCAGCTCGTCGAGAAAAAGCACCCCGTTATTGGCGAGCGAGATCTCGCCGGGCTTAACCGTCACTCCGCCTCCGCTTAAGGCGACAGGTGAAACGGTATGGTGCGGAGCACGAAAGGGTCTTCTCCTGATAAGCGGAGCGCCCTTAGGCAAGGTGCCGGCAATAGAATGTATCTTAGTTGTTTCAATGGTTTCATCAAAGGTCATATCGGGCAAGATCCCCGGCATACGCTTAGCAAGCATACTTTTTCCCGAACCGGGAGGTCCTATCATAAGCACGTTATGACCGCCCGCGGCGGCAATCTCAAGCGCGCGCTTCACCTCGTACTGACCGCTTACCTGAGAAAAGTCAGGCTCTTCCTCACCGTAAATATCGTAAGACTCAACGGGAGAAGCGGGGATGATTTCCTTTTTACCGCTGAAATACTCAATAACATCACGCACGCTTTCAACAGGATACACTTCTATCCCCTGAACGACCGCGCCCTCGGCAGCGTTATCGGCAGGTACAAACAGCCTTTTAATATTACATTCCTTAGCCTTAATCGTCATCGGCAGCACTCCGTTGATTGCACGAAGCCCTCCCGATAAGCTTAGCTCGCCTAAAAACGCGCAGTCGGATAAATCGGCATGAAGATTACCCGAAGCCTTCATAAGCGCAATAAAAATAGGAAAATCGTAGATCGCCCCGACCTTTTTATACTCGGCAGGCGCTAAATTTACGGTGATCCTCGATACAGGGAACTGATAGCCTGTGTTCTTAAAAGCGTTGCGGACCCTGTCCTTACTTTCCTTAACTGCGGTGTCGGGCAATCCGACTAAGTCGAACATCTCCTGACCTAACGCCAGCGACGCCTCAACCTCAACCTTATAGCCGTCAATTCCGTACAGCCCGAAGCTGTTGCATTTTACTACCATAATTTCACCCCCAGCTTAAAAACTTGATTTCTAACCCGATTATATCATATGAACGAATGTTTTATCAATAGTTTTCACAAAATTTGACATAAAAAAGTTTTTAATGTATTATGGATATCTAAGTAATATAAGAAGGTGTACGATCTGAAAAACACTAACTACAGCTCGCTAAACGACGCAACCCTTGCCGCCCTCTCAAAAAAAGGCGACGAAAAAGCTTTCGAGGAAATATCTATCCGCTATATCAAGCTGATTTACTCAATAGCTCAAAAATACAGTATTGACGGATACGAAACTCAGGATATCGTTCAGGAAGGATTGCTGGCGTTTCTTGTAGCGGCTAAAACCTACGACGAAAACGGTTCCGCCTCGTTTAAGAACTATGCAGCTAAATGCGCAAAAAACCGCTTTAACGACATTGCTAAAAAGAGCAGTTCAAAAAGTGTTGTGCCTGACTCAAAGCTCGTTCCTATGGACGCGCTCAAAGGAAGGTCCGACACCGCGCAGAACATCGAGGATTATGTTCTCGAGCGCGAATATCTTAAAACCTATATAAAGCATATGGACTCGATTTTAAACGACAACGAAAAGCTGATTTTCAATATGTACGCCGAGGGATATTCTTATAGGGAAATAGCCGAAAAGCTGAAAATCACTCCTAAAAAGGTCGATAACATTTTGCAGAAGGTCAAAAGGAAATTAAGAGAAACATAAAAGACGCAGCACGAAAAGTACTGCGTCTTTTTCATTTTTCTACGATATAAGCTCAATCAGCTTAGCCTTAACCGCCTGAGCGTCCGCCTTACCGCGGCTCTGTTTCATCACGTTTCCGAGCAGCGACATAAGCGCCTTTTCCTTACCGCCCTTATAATCTGCTACGGCGTTGGGATTGCTCTCGATAGCGTTTTTGCACATCACTTCAAGTGCGGAATCGTCAACTCCGCCGAGGTCGCTCTCATCGATAAACTCGGTACAGGGCTTGCCTGTATCAAGCATTTTCTCGAGCGTTTTCTTAGCTAAGTTATTCTGGATTTTCTTATCCTCAATCATTTTAACAAGCTCGTTTAATTGCTTCGGAGATACGGCTACGTCGAAATCCTCCTTATCCTTTTCCGTTTCAACGCGTCGGAAAATAGAACCGATAATAAAGTTTGAAACGGTTTTCGGATTTTTAAGGCCGTCTATAGCCTCGTCAAAATACTCGCTTACCTTACGGTATTTTGTAAGAAGGGCAGCGTCCTTCTCGGGGAGCTCGTAGTCCTCGATGTAGCGGTTCTTCTTCTCAAGCGGAAGCTCGGGGAGCGTCTTTCTGATTTCCTCAACCTCTTCTCTGCTCGTGAGGATTGTTACGAGGTCGGGATCACGGAAATAGCGGTAGTCGTTAGCGTCCTCCTTACCTCTCATTGACGAGGTAGTACCTGTGGAGTCATCGTAACGCAGAGTTTCCTGGATAACCTTTCCGCCGCTTTCGATAACGTCAACCTGACGCTCAAACTCGTACTCCATAGCCTTAGCTATATTGTTTATCGAGTTCATATTCTTGATCTCGGTACGGGTTCCGAGCTCATCGCTTCCCTCGGGACGAACCGAAATATTAACATCGCAACGCATAGAGCCCTCCTGCATACGGCAGTCGGAAACTCCGATATAGCGCATGATCTGCTGGAGCCTTTCAACATACTCCCTCGCCTCGTCAACGCTCCTGAAATCGGGTTCGGTAACGATCTCGATAAGCGGAACACCTCCGCGGTTATAGTCAACGTAGGTATCGCCGTGAGCGTGAACGAGCTTACCCGCGTCCTCCTCGATATGGATTCGTAAGATCCTGATTCTTCTTCCGTTTGAAAGTTCGATATAACCGTGCTCGCACAGCGGCTTATCGTACTCGGAAATCTGATACGCCTTAGGCAGATCAGGATAGCAATAATTCTTACGGTCCATTTTAGCCACTTCGGCGATCTCGCAGTTAGTAGCGAGTCCCGCCATTATAGCGTATCTTACGACCTGACGGTTGAGCTTGGGAAGCGTACCCGGAAGTCCGATACATACGGGGCAGCAATGGGTATTAGGTTCTCCGCCGAACTTTGTTGTACAGCTGCAGAAAATCTTTGTATTTGTAGATAATTCAACGTGGGTTTCAAAACCGCTTACTAATTCGTATTTCACAGCTTAACACCCCACTTTGTTTCTTTAAAGTTCTCAGGAGCCGCCTTCTCGTAAGCGTTAGCCGCGTTGAGGATAGTCGCCTCGCTGAATTTATTACCGATAAGCTGCATACCTATCGGCATCCCCTTCGCATTAAAGCCGCAGGGGATCGATACCGCAGGGAGCCCCGCGATATTTACGGGAACGGTACAGATATCGGTAAGATAGGTTTCCACGGGGTCTGATACCGCGTGCCCCATCTCAAACGCCGTCATAGGTACGGTAGGAGCAAGTACGAAGTCGCACTTATTAAACGCTTCGTCAAACGCCTTTACTATTGTACCTCTGAGGTTCTGAGCTTTTTTATAATATGCGTCATAATAGCCCGCAGAGAGCACATATGTGCCGAGCAGGATCCTTCTCTTGACCTCCTCTCCGAAGCCCTCGCTTCGGGTACGGCACATCATATCATGAGTTCCGTTATAGTGCTCGGCTTTAAAGCCGTAGCGGATACCGTCGTAACGACCGAGGTTTGAAGAAGCCTCGGCGCAGGCTATAATATAATATACGGGAAGCGCGAATTTGAGCGCCGGCATATCAAAGTACACGATCTCCGCGCCTAAGCTCTCGTAGACCTTGACCGCGTTTAAAATCGCTTCCTTAACGTCGTCGCGGATACCCTCAAGGTACTCGCGGGCAATACCGATCTTCATACCCTTTATATCATTATTAACCGAGTTAACAGTCAGCTCGCCCTTACGTCCCTGAGAGGTACTGTCCTTCGGGTCATAATCGGAAATCGCGTCGTAAACTATAGCCGCGTCCTCAACCGTCTTGGTAACAGGACCTATCTGGTCAAGGCTTGAAGCGTAAGCGATAAGCCCGTATCTTGAAACCGCGCCGTAGGTCGGTTTAAGACCTACGATTCCGCAGAACGAAGCGGGCTGGCGGATCGAACCGCCCGTATCGGAGCCTAATCCGTAAGCAGCGATATTAGCCCCTACGGCGCTCGCGACTCCGCCCGAGGAACCGCCCGCGCAGTGCTTGGTGTTAAACGGGTTTGTTGCTCCGCCGAAGTACGAGGTCTCGCAGGATGAACCCATAGCGAACTCGTCCATATTGGTTTTTCCGAGCAGAACGGCGCCCTCGCTCTCAAGCTTATCCCACACGGTAGCGTTATAAATCGGCTTATAGCCGGTTAATATCTTTGAACAGCAGGTGGTTTCTATGCCTTTTGTGGAAAGGTTATCCTTTAAGGTCATCGGCACACCCTCTAAAAGCCCGATATCCTCGCCCTTTGCGATTTTATCGTCAACCTTTTGAGCCTGCTTTAAGGCGGTATCGGCGGTAACGTTAACGTAAGCGTTGAGCTCACCGTTATCGCTCTCGATAGCGCTTAAATACTTTTCGGTCAGTTCCTTACACGAAATCTGCTTTGAAGCAAGCATATCGTGTATCTTTCTAATCTCAGACATACTTACCTCCTCAGTTATGATTACGCACCAAGAAATGATCTTCCGCCTGTTCGGGAGCGTTTTTAAGTATTTCCTCGCTCGGAAGCGACTCAACTACAACGTCCTCGCGGAAAACGTTTGAAAGGTTATTGATATTATCGAACTCCTCGCCCGAGTCGGGAGCGTTGTTGATAGCGTCGGCGAACTCAACGATCTCCTGCATCTGCTTAGTGAGATCGTCTAAATCCTCCTCCGCCACAAAGAGCTTTGAAAGTATAGCGATGTTTTCTATATCTTCTCTTGTTACCATTTATATCCTTCTTTCTCGAAGAAATTAATTTCGCATTTCAATTACGAATTACCGAAGTTTTACATGCACCTCGCGCAGCTGCATTTCGCTTACCTCGTTCGGAGCGCCTAAAAGCACATCCTGAGCGTTTGAGTTCATCGGGAAGGGGATTACCTCCCTGATATTCTCTTCTTCGGTCAAAAGCATAAGCATACGGTCTATTCCGGGAGCCATACCCGCGTGAGGCGGAGCACCGTACTGGAACGCTGTATAAAGCGCCTTGAACTTATCTTTCAGCTCCTCCTCGGTATAACCGGCAATTTCGAACGCCTTAATCATAATATCGAGGTCGTGGTTTCTTACAGCACCCGAGGAAAGCTCAACGCCGTTGCAGACTATATCGTACTGATACGCTAAAATCTCCGTCGGAGCCTTATTCACAAGCGCGTCCATACCGCCCTGAGGCATTGAGAACGGGTTATGAGTAAAGATCGTCTTTCCGTCCTCGTCGATCTCGTACATCGGGAAATCAACGATAAAGCATAAATCAAAACGGCTTTCGTCAATAAGGTTAAGACGTTTTGCGACCTCGCTTCTTATTTCACCGGCAAGCTTCGGAGCTACGGCGTTGCTGTCGGCGATAAAGTAAATCACGTCGCCTGCGCTCGAGCCGTTGCGCTTAATAAGCTCCTCCCTGTCGCCGGGCTTTAAGAACTTATCGATCGGGCCGTCGAAGGTCATATCATCTCTCACCTTAACATAGCCGAGGCCTTTCATTCCGATCGAAAGAGCGAACTCCTCCATACGCTTGAACCACTTTTTACTCTGAGCGGCAGCGCCGGGAACATTTATCGAACGAACGCATTTTTTCCTAAACGGCGCAAAATCCGTTTCAACGAACATATCGCTTATCTCTTTTATTTCCAGCGGGTTTCTTAAATCGGGTTTATCGGTACCGTATTTAAGCATAGCCTCCTCGAAAGGTATCCTCCTAAAAGGAGCAGGGCTTACCTTTTTATCGGTAAACTTCATGAAGGTATCATATAAAACTTCCTCGGCAACCTTAAAAACATCCTCCTGAGTAGCGAACGCCATCTCAAAGTCGAGCTGATAGAACTCGCCCGGGCTTCTGTCGGCACGCGCGTCCTCATCGCGGAAGCAGGGCGCCATCTGGAAGTATTTATCAAAGCCCGATACCATTAAAAGCTGTTTAAAAATCTGCGGAGCCTGCGGCAGCGCGTAGAACTTACCCTTATGCTTACGGCTGGGGATAAGATAATCTCTTGCGCCCTCGGGAGAGGACGCCGAAAGGATAGGCGTATTTATCTCGGTAAAGCCCATAGAATTCATCTTCTCGCGCATAAAGGAAATAACCTTAGAACGTAAAAGCATATTATTATGGACCTTCGGATTTCTTAAATCAAGGAAACGGTAACGAAGTCTTACGTCCTCGTTTGTATTCTTGGAAGTTGCGACCTCAAACGGGAGCTCGTTTTTGCATTTACCGAGAACCTTAATATCCTCGGTATGAACCTCAACATAGCCCGTAGCGATTCTCGGGTTGATAGTTTCCTCGTCACGCTTTACGACCTTACCGCCTAAGGTAACCGTACACTCGCGGTTAATACCCTTCAAGAGATTGTCGTCGTGAACTACAACCTGAAGCACTCCGTACTCGTCGCGTATATCAAGAAACATAACGCCGCCGTGGTCACGGATATTCTCTACCCAGCCGGCAACTCTTACGTTCTGACCGATGTTTTCTTCTCTCAACTGACCGCAGTTTACAGTGCGGTAAATGTTCTCCATAATCATATATCATAGTCCTTTCACGGCATTTAGCTGAAAATGCCCCTATTTTCGCATTATCGTCCGTAATTATACCATATTTTATATATCTACGTCAACACTTGAAGTCCCGTTTTTTTAATTCATCCGATCCTCACGTTTAAAGGCTTATGATTTATTAATGATTTCGCTGACAGGCGCGCCTCAAATCGCAAAACAAGCGGCTGTATTTTTTACCGGAAAACAATATCCTAAAACCCTCACTGTTTTCACATCAAAAGCTTCTTCCCTATTGATTATTTTTATGTTATACTATCATAAAGTTACAGAAGTTATCCTAAAGGAGAAATACTATGCTAAACATCGGATGTCATTTATCCGTATCAAACGGTTTTGAAAATATGGGAAAACAGGCGCTTGAGCTCGGAGGCAACACCTTTCAGTTCTTCACCCGCAATCCGCGCGGAGGCAAGGCTAAGGAAATCGATAAAAACGATACCGACGCGCTTATAATTCTTATGAAGAATAATAACTTCTCAAAAATCCTCGCTCACGCACCTTATACTCTCAATCCCTGCTCCGCAAACGAACGCACCCGCGAATTTGCCTTCGAAACAATGGAGGACGACCTGCGCCGTATGGAGTATATCCCCGATAATATGTACAACTTTCATCCCGGCTCCCACGTCGGTCAGGGCGTTGAAAAGGGAATTGAAATGATTGCCGAGGTATTAAACAAGGTTATGTGGGAAGATATGACCACAACCGTACTGCTCGAAACAATGGCAGGAAAGGGCAGCGAGGTCGGCAGTAAATTCGAGGAGCTTAGAGCGATCATCGACCGCGCAGATCACAGCGCAAAGCTTGGCGTTTGTCTTGATACCTGTCACGTTTTCGACGGCGGCTACGATATCCGCGATAATCTCGAAAATGTTCTCGATCAGTTCGATAAAATTATCGGACTTGAGCGTCTTAAGGCACTCCATTTAAACGACAGCAAAAACCCTCTCGGCAGTCATAAAGACCGCCACGAAAAAATCGGCGAGGGTTACATCGGGCTGGACGCGTTTAAAAATATCGTCACTCATCCTGTGCTCAAAGACCTCCCCTGCTTTCTAGAAACACCCAACGAGCTTGACGGCTACGCGCGTGAAATCGCGCTGTTAAAAAGCTTTTAGTAACACAACCGCGCCTTTCGGATATTATGTAGTATAGACGAAAGGAGTGAAGATAATATGTGTAACAACGGTTTCGGTGGAAACGGCTGCTGGATCATCCTTCTTATTCTCATCATTTGCAGTTGCTGCGGTAACAACAACGATTGCGGTTGCAACAACGGCTGCGGCTGCTAAAGCTTAATATCAGAAAAAGGCGTACGCTTCGGCGCGCGCCTTTTTTCATTAAAAAGCTCATTTCTTATAAATCAAAAACTAATTATGTTCTCCGCTCAGTTTCAGCTTCCTGCCAAAAGAGCGACGGCTCTTAAACGAGACGTCGCCCTTTTTTACCCATTCGGCTGCGTTCTGCATTCGCACCCTTAATTTTAAAATACCCTTACAAACGTTGCGGAAGCGTTTACAACCGCTTCGGGAGCTGTACCTGCCGCTTCGAGCGTAATCTCGCCCGTACCTGTATTAACGAAGGTAATTACGTCGCCGATTTGTCCGGCAAAAACGAACTGACCGTATACGCTTCCGGTGCCGCTGTAGGTTGCGCCCTCGATCGGGGTTCCGTTGCGATACGCTGTAACCTGAGCGTCACCCGTCGAAGCTAAGATAAAGCTCACGAGATAAACTCCGGTTTTTCCGATAACCGTTTCAGCCGTACCCGCGGTATGAGTTACGGTACCAGAGAGCGGACCGTTCGAAGAGAAAGTAATCGCCGCGTCGGCAGCCGCGGTCTGAGCCGCGGTGTTGAAGATATAAGCGTAGTCGCCTAAATTTCCGTTACAGCATCCGCAGGTCACCGCACAGGGATTCACACCACAGGAGGCTGTATTACATCCGCACGAACATTTAACTGTATTCATCGCGCACATCCTTACATATTATTTCCGCATAAACTCCCGGGTATCCGGCAGCTTTGCGGATATTACATAATATGCTTGTACACAGAATTTGTGAGGTTTATCGGCTGCTGTAATCCTCCTCAATCGCCTTCTTCCAGCTTCGTTTAAGCGGACGGCTCGCCCTTACGCAGCCGACGGCTCTCTCCATCGCCTCGTACACAACGCCCGTACCCTGACTGTCAGCGTGATAATCAACCGCTCTTTCCTCGCCGATACCGAAATGCTTCGCCGTTTCGACCGCGTCGATATTCGCCCCAATAAATAGAAACTCCCAGCCATCCTTTTCCTTACAGCGCTCAATCATTTTCTTGACCTTATCACTCGAATACTTTCGGCTTGCGTTTTCCATTCCGTCCGTTATTATCACGAACATCGTATGCTCGGGGACATCCTCGCGGCGGATGTATTTATGGATATGCTTAATGTGCTCAACCGTAGAGCCGATAGCGTCGATAAGCGCGGTACAGCCTCTTACATAATAGTCTTTTTCGGTCAGCTTTTCGATTTTTGACAGCTCTTCGCGGTCGTGAAGCGTTTCGATAAGATTATCAAAAAGCACTGTAGTTACAAAGCACCCGCCATCCTCTTTTTTCTGCTTTTCAATAAGCGAGTTAAAGCCGCCGATCGTATCGCTTTCAAGTCCGCCCATAGAACCGCTTCGGTCGATAATAAATACTAACTCAGTGATGTTGTTTTTCATTTTAATTTCCTCCATTAGATAATTTCAGCCGCAGGGTTTCTTTACCCTGCGGCTTAATAATAACCTAAATGTAGTTTTAAAAGGTCGCCTGCTATGCGACTTTTTTCGGCGGTAGATCGGAAGAGCGTCGGGTAGGGACCGAGTGTTCGATATCGTGGGGGGGGGGGGGGGGGGGGGGGGGGGTGGAGGGGGGGG
>CAZERR010000044.1:0-15207 GCA_964514785.1 uncultured Ruminococcus sp.
GCGCCCGCCGTTATCACGAAGAAATTAAGCAGGAAAAACAGCTTTGACGGGGATTTCCCGAGCGCATAGAATATCATAAGCGTGATAAACTGGCCTATAGCCATGCCCCCGGCGCAAAAAACGAAATCGATCGGTCTGAAGCTTCTCCACGCCTTTGAGTATGAACCGATAGCATACTGAACGAGGAAGCAGATAATAATATCTATAAGCGCTATATAGATAAGCCGTGAAAATCCGATGCTGTACTGCGGAAGAAAACGGGCAAGTATGAAATTGGTGCTGAGCGTACCGAACACGATAAAAAATGCGTCGGCTATCGCGAGAAATACTTTACGCCAGGTTAATTCTCTCATGCTCCGCTCCTCCTTTTTGCTATTATATCCATATAATTATAAGCAAATACGGTTATGTTGTCAATACAGGCGCAGATTATTCGACTTTTTTCATAAAGAGCGGCGGCGGATTTTGTCTATTATTTTTAATAAAGGGATTTTTATACATATATAATATGTAAAAATAATAAAAATCCCGGGTAAATGAACCTATCTTTAATAAATTTGACTATGGAATATATTATAAAAATGATGTAAAATTAATTTAAGTAGACTTTCGAAATGAGGTGGTTAAAATGCTGAATATTTATACAACTAAAAAAGGTATTCTTAACGAGGTTGATACTCTCCAACCGGACGTATGGGTCAAGCTGACCGCTCCGGACGCCGAGGAAAACCAGCAGATTGTTGACCACTACGGAATAGATTTCGGCGACGTTGTAGCCGCGCTCGATGACGAGGAGACCTCGCGTATCGAGTTTGAGGATAACTATACTCTTATCCTCGTCGATATCCCGATCACCGAGATCCGTAACGAGCAGCCCTATTACACAACCATCCCGCTCGGTATCATCGTGACGATCGACGCGGTTATTACCGTTTGTCGCGAAAAAGTAGATATCTTTGAGAAAAACCTCCGCTTTAAGATGCGTAATTTCAGCACGAGAAAGCGTATGAGATTTGTATACCATATATTATACAGTATTTCGAGGCTTTATCTTTACGACCTTCGTAATATTGATAAGGCGCGTACCGAAATCGAGGAACGCGCAGGCAAGGAAACGAAAGATACCGATATCGTATCGCTGCATGAGCTTGAGGCTTCGCTCGTATACTTCGCCACCTCGCTCCGGGCTAACAATATGGTTATCACAAGACTACAGCGCTCCAATGAGTTCCCCGAGGACGAGGAGCTTATTGAAGACACTATAATCGAGAATAATCAGGCTATTGAGATGGCGACGATTTACCGTAATATTATCGACTCTACCCGTGAGCTTATCTCTGCGGTAGTTGATAACCGGCTTAATAATGTGATGAAATTCCTCACCTCGATCACGCTTGTAATGGCTATTCCGACGGTTATCTCGGGAATCTACGGTATGAACCTTAAATGGCTTCCGTTTGCAGGTACCGTTTACGGCTTCGCGATAATTTGCCTAATAACTATCGTGATTTGCGTTGTGACGATGTATATCCTCAAGCGTAAGAATATGCTTTAAAATAAACACAATAATATAATTTGAATCAAACCGGCTTAAACGCCGGTTTTTTTCGTTTTTTAACGTGACAATTTCTCGTTTTATATTGTATATTCTCTATATAAAAAGTATAATGAACGAAAAGGGAGGCGATTTTATGCGTAATTCTTTATTTAAGAAAATAACGGCTGTTTTACTGACTGTTTTAGTAATAACGGGCTTGTCACCGGCAGCGTTTTCAACTGATGGGGAAGTTACCCTCAACCCCGACGCGTATCCGAGCTTTGCCGACAAAAGTTGGGGCGCACTTTACGCTCACGCGACCTTGGGCGGTGACAGCGCTCAGGCTTGGCAGCGCTGGGATTCGGGCTACACGGGAATTAACGCTCAAAGCGGCGTGAGATACTTCTTTCTGCCGAATACAGCTGACGACTTAAAGGTCGAGCTCTACAACAACTACGGCGATGACGCGGTCGTAAACGGAGTAACTATCGCTCCCTATACAAGCGCCGCGGTAAATTACACCGACGGAGAGCAGATGAGCGTTCAGGTCGCCGACAGAAGCTATAAGCTCATTATACGCAAAAGCGACAGCGAGGCTTCCGTGTACGTTAACGATACCACCAATTCATATGTGGACGTTGACGGCGTTGTGCAGGAAACAGACTTATACTCCTTCCTTATCCAGAATAAGCAAAACTCCGTTAAGGGAAGCGCGTGCGCTATCGCGGGCTCCTCGGGCGTTTCGGAAACCACCCTTAAAAAAATAAAGGGCCGCGGAAATACAAACTGGCGTGAAACCGATAAAAAGCCCTTTAACCTGACCTTTAACGATATGACGACGATAGGTCATACGACCAATAAAAAATTCTCCTTTGTTTCGAACGCCAAGGACTCCACCCTGCTTCGAAACTCGATTATGTACGATTTCGCAAACGACTCAGGCTCGCTTTATTCTTCGAGCCAGAGCTTTATCGACTTCTTCGTAAACGGCGTATACAGGGGATGTTATATAGCGTGCCAAAAAATGGACCTCGGCAAAAACGCCGTGGTTTCGCTAAAAGACAACTCCGACACCAACCCCGATAATTTCAACTTTCTCGTTGAGGTTGATGTGTGGAATTATCAGGACGACGTATATTTCGTGACCGATAAGGGCTATCACGTTGTGCTTAAAACCCCTGACCTCGACGGCTATGACGAAACCGACGAAACAATGAAGGCAGTTTATACCTTTATTCAGAATAAGTATCAGCAATTTGAAAACGCCCTTTACGGCTCAAGCCTTGCGGAGCTTGAGAAAATCTGCGATTTAAACAGCCTCGCAACACAATATCTTCTTCAGGAATTCGGTAAAAACTGCGACGGCGGATACACCAGCACCTACTTCACCTACAACGCCTCCGAGGGCAAGTTCTACGCCGCGCCTATCTGGGACTGCGACTCCGACCTCGGAGCGGTCGATTGTCTGCGCGACGGATGCACGGAATCGACCTGCAACTACAAGGGTTGGATCACCAAAAAAGCAACCTACACCTACAAAACAAAGGACTCGTTCGGCAGAAACGTAAAAATCACCACTGTAAATCCTCTCGGTCAGGCGTTCAACCTCAGCGGCACTTCCTCCGCAGGATACAGCTTTGACGCATTGTGTAAAAAAGTATGGAAAGAAAACTTCTCCCCGAATATCGACGTACTGCTCGGTAAAGCGCCCTCAACGGGACGGCTCAAGAGCATTGACGAATACGCCGCTTCAATTAATAAGGCGTGTTATAACAACTATGTTATGTGGGGCTTTATGTGGTATTGTGCAGCTCATAATTCCGGACTTCCAAACAGCTATTCAAAGGATTACAACGGAGAGCTGCGCTATCTTAAAGACTGGACCTCCGCCCGTGCCGGCTGGATATCCTCACAATACGAGCCAGAAGAAACTACAGCTCCATCCGAAACAAATCCAACTTCACCTTCGGGCGCTGTTAAAACAATATACTTTACAAACAAATACAACTGGGAAAA
Organism: uncultured Ruminococcus sp.; assembly: GCA_964514785.1. Taxonomy (GTDB): domain Bacteria; phylum Bacillota; class Clostridia; order Oscillospirales; family Acutalibacteraceae; genus Ruminococcoides. The sequence goes on from CAZERR010000044.1 coordinate 3,554, forward strand.
GGTCAACTACTATGTATGGACAAATAAAACTCCCCAGACTAAATGGCCGGGAGAAGCCGCTCAGTATGTTGGAAAAAATGTCGGCGGTACTGAGATTTACAAGGCGATTGTTGACAACAGTTTGTACAAGAATATAATCTTCAACGACGGCGGCACCTACTATCAAACTTCCGACATCACAATATCAGATGAGGTGAATATGTATTATCCCGACTCCGTAGCTCTCGAAAACACTTACAAAACCTGCTACGACTGTATCACGGATAATTATGAAAACAACGGCGCAATCGGTGACGCCGATAGCAACGGAAGCGTTAACATCACCGACTCTACGGTTATTCAGAAATATCTTGTCGGAAAAGCAAGTCTAACCGACGCTCAGAAGCGTTGTGCCGATATTAACATCGACAATGTCGTATCAGTACGCGACGCAACTCTCATACAGATGTATATCGCAAAGATGATTACGATTTAAGTCCGAAAGCAAAAATCAGACCGGCTCAAAATAACGAACCGGTCCTTTTTTATATTATGTATTATACTTCAACTATCACGAAGCTCTGGGGGCTTAAGGTCATTTTCTCCCACGACTGGACATACTCGCCTATCCTGTAAAGCTCTGACTTTACCTCGTACTCAAATTTAACGTCAACAAGGCGGTCGAGCGGATTTACGAATACGACGTACTTTCCGCGCTTATATACGAACGGAAACTCGTTTTCCTCGGCAAAAAGCACCTCAAACGGCGCGTCAGCCGCAAACTCCTTATTCTTTTTCCTGAGTTTGATTACGTCTTTAACAACCTTATAAATACTTCCCTTTTTACGGCGCTGATTCTCGACTGTCGGCGCTTTTTCATCGCTGTCAACGGGGATATATGTTGTATCGCTCTCGGAGAAGCCGAAGTTCTTTCCCTTGCACCACTGCATCGGAGAGCGCGAGCCGGTACGGCTGTAGCCGCCCTCAACGCTCGTAAGCCCCTTTAGATAACGCATACCGATCTCATCGCCGTAATAAAGGAACGGAACCCCCGGAAGGGTAAAGAGTGTAGCGTAAGCGATTTTTATAGCCTCCTCATCAAGGTAGGCGGTAATACGCGGAGTATCATGGTTACAGGTTATAAGGCTTATAAAGCCGTTATCCTTGATCGCCTCGTAATACGGCACAAATTCATCGGTAAAGGTTCTGATATTACCCTCGCCGTTTTTATTAAAGAAAGCCTTATCTCCCCAGCTTCCGCCTCTTATTAGAGCGTTGTAGCCGTTGCCGATATGGTCGAGGTAAAAGTCGCAGTGAAAGCCGCCCTTATTTATTGCAACGGGAGGATTACACCATTCGGATACAAGCGCCGCGTCGGGGTACTCCGAGTCCATCATTGCTCTTATCTCCGCCCAGATAGTCGCGGTCGGCTCCTTGGTGGTATCGTTCTTAACGAGGGAATCCGCCATATCTACACGAAAACCGTCAGCGCCCATATCGAGCCAGAATTTCATAATATCCTTTAATGCGGCTACGGTAGCGCGGCAGTCGGGATGATCCATCGGAAGCTGCCATTCGGGGTTCGTGATTTCAGCGAAGCCGTAATTCAAAGCGGGCTGGCTGCTAAAATAATTCACCATATAGTTTCCGTCGCGCTCGCAAAGTCCGCACATCATTCTATACTCACCCGGAGCGTCCCAAACGGACTTGGTGAATATGTATCGGTTCGAGAACTTATTCGGTTTAGCCTGTCTCGCCTGCTTAAACCAGGGGTGGGTATCGCTCGTATGGCCGGGCACGAGGTCGAGAATGATCCTCATTTTCTTTTTATGCACCGTTTTAATAAGCTCGCATAAATCCTCGTTCGTTCCGTAGCGGGGCGCTACCTTTTTATAATTTCTTACATCGTAGCCCGCATCCTTAAACGGCGAGTCGTAAACGGGGTTCAGCCAGATCGCGTTACAGCCAAGCTGCTTAACGTAATCGAGCTTTTCTATAATACCGCGGATATCTCCTATTCCGTCGCCGTTACTGTCGTAAAAGCTCTGAGGATAAATCTCGTAAAATATCGCGTCCTTTAACCACTTAGGCATATCGTCATCTCCTTTTTCTTCCTTGTTGTATTGTATTCCTAAACGGAAATAAGCTTTAATTTCGGTTTACAATTTTATTCTAACATATTCCTTTAAGCATATGCAATAGATAAAAGGCAAAAAAAGTATGGAAAAACATAGTTTCCATTATTTATTGCTTGCAAAACAACCCCGGCTTTCATATTATGTTATCAGGTGATACCCATGACTATTGAACAGATTGACCCGGAAAGGGTGATGATACTGCTCGGCAGCGAGGATATGAAGGATTTTTCGCTCGAATATAAAACGCTCAGCTTTAAGGACGCTCATTCACGGAAAATATTAAGCCGTCTCTTAAAGCTAGCGTGTAATAAAACAGGTATGAGCGTAAACAACAAGCGAATGTACGTTGAGGCTCTGCCCCATAAAAGCGGCTGCCTTATACTTCTGACTCTATCCGATAAAAGCTCGCGGCGCGTTTATAAGATAAAAAAGAGCGATAAAAGCTACTGCTGCGTTTTTGAGTCTGCCGAAAATATGATAAGAGCTGCGATCGCGCTTAAAAGCTTTTCGCTTCCCCGGGGAGACGTTTATTTCGAGAAAAATAAATACTATCTCATAATAAATACTATGCCGCTGCCGCTGAGTCTTATGTCTGCTCTCGAGGAATTCTCCGAGGCTTACGTCTGCTCAAAATCCGCCTGCGCGAGAGTTGCGGAAAACGGAAAGGCAATCGGGGAGATAAAGGAAATAGGAAAGTTTTTTCAGAAATAACAGGCGCGGCACAAAACGAAATGTGCCGCGTCCTTTTTAACGTATATATAAATCCAATTATTATTTATCTACTCCGGGGATTTCGGTTCGGTCATACTCGTCAAGACGGTTTCCGTAGAGATAATAATTTGTTTCCTTTACCACTACTCCCGATAGTAATATCACCGCAACTAAATTCGGTATCGCCATAAGCGCATTGAAAATATCCGAAAGCGCCCAGACCATATCGAGCGAGATAACCGGCGCAATTAATAAAACAAGTACAAATATTATTTTATAAGGTATCATTCCCTTCAGCCCGAAAAGGTACTCTACACATCTCTCGCCGTAATATGACCAGCCAAGCACGGTTGAATACGCGAATGCTACGATTCCTATCACGAGTATCGGCGTACCGATAACGGGTATCTGCTGAAACGCACAGAAGGTCAGCTTATCGCCGTCGGCGCCGTTGAATGCCGCAGGGTTTTTAAGCCCCGAGCTGACGAGCACGATTCCCGTCACAAGGCATATTACTACCGTGTCCCAGAATGTTCCGGTCGAGGAGATCATCGCCTGACGCACCGGGTTTCTTGTCTGAGCCGCACTCGCGACTATCGGAGCGGAGCCCATACCCGACTCGTTAGAGAAAAGTCCTCGGGCGATTCCGTACCGCGCGGCAATCATTATTGAAGAACCTATAAAGCCTCCCGTTGCCGCGGTAGTCGTAAACGCAGATTTGAAAATAAGCGCAACCGCATCGCCGATATAGGCGAAATTCATCACGAGTAAAATCACACATCCGATAACGTACATCGCCGCCATAGCAGGTACAAGCAGCTCGCAAACCTTTGAAATAGATTTTATTCCGCCGAAGATCACAACAGCGGTGATCGCGGCGATAACCACACCGACTATAACAGAAACAAGCGAGACCTCATGCCCCATAATACTAAGCGTTGACAGTCCTTCGTGATTAAAGGTGCTGTTCATAATACTCGATATAGCGTTGACCTGAACGCCCGAGCCTATTCCGAATGAAGCGAAAAGCGCAAAAAGTGCAAACAGTACGGCAAGCCATTTCAGCTTAAGCCCGCGCTCAAGCGCATACATCGCGCCGCCGAGCATCCTCCCGTCCTTAGTACGGACGCGGTATTTTACTGCCAAAAGCGACTCCGCGTATTTTGTTGAAATCCCGAACACACCCGTAAGCCAGCACCAAAGCACAGCTCCCGGGCCGCCTACGGCTATAGCCGTTCCAACGCCGATAATATTACCTGTGCCTATCGTTGAGGCGAGCGCGGTAGCAAGCGACTGGAACGGGCTTATATCGCCCTCGGATCCGGGATCCTTAGTGACCGACAGCTTTATCGCCTTAAAGGTCTTACGCTGGATAAACTTAGTCCTTATCGTCATAAAAATATGGGTCCCGAGCAGCAGGATTATCATAAACCAACCCCACATAAACTCGTCAACAGCATTTATCGCGTTTGTAATTGTCTGAAGCATATCAGCAGTCTCCGTTCAATTCGTTAAGTACTTTTTTGAGCTCTTTGAGGCTTTTAATAACTTTATATATTCTTTCGAGGATATCGCCCCCGGGCTCATCCATATCCGGCACCATTACCGTAACGCACCCGGCGTCAGCCGCAGACAGCGCACCGTTCGGGCTGTCCTCAACCGCAACGCAGCTTCCGGCAGGCAGCCCCAGCCTTGAGGCTGCGTATTCATAGATATCGGGAGCCGGCTTGCCGCGCTTTACCATACGCGCGGAAGCTATTTCGTCAAAATACCCGAGCACTCCCGCGTTTTCAAGATACCGCTTCGCTAAGTCCGCCGCCGTGGCGGTAGCGAGAGCGGTCTTATATCCGCTTCTTTTCAGGTACATAAGTATTTCTTTCGCATAATATTTCAGCTCAATTCCGTTTTCGGCAACGTACTTATCCATAAGCTCTATCCGCTTATTTCTTACCTTATCGTAGTCGAAGTCCTCGCCGAAAAAGCCCTTTAGCCTTTCTATTGCATAAGGGCGCGCCATACTTCTTATCGCAAGAGCGTGATTTTTCTCGAACGGATAACCGCACGCCTTTCCCGCCTCGCTCCAAAAGCGTATATATATTCTTTCGCTGTCGAGTATTACTCCGTCCATATCGAAGATAACCGCTTCAATTTTCATTCTCTTTTCCTCTTAAATTGACTATCACTATTCCTCCCGAAACAAGCGCGAGGGAAATAAGATTCTCGATTTTAAATATATCCTCTCCAAGCAAAATATAGCTCCAAGCTGTCCCGAAGATCGGAATAAGCATAGTGAAAACAGTTATTCTGCTGACAGGATGATGCTTCAGCAGCGCCGTCCAGAGCAAAAAGCTCACCGACGATACGAGCGAAAGCCAAAGCAAAATCAGTAAAGCTTCCGCGTTAAAATATGTGCGTCCGCCGAATACTGCTCCGAGAATGAGCAACAGCGCTCCTCCGATAAAAAGCTGAGCCGCCGTAACAGCAGTCGGATTCTTTCCGGGTGATATCTTTTTAGTTATGATATTTCCGAAAGCTCCCGAAAATGCCGATAAAAGCACGATAATATCCCCGGCGAAGGTAACGGAAGCAAGCGAAAAGTCCGTGAAATTCACACACGCTATTCCGATAAGCCCGAGCACACAGCCGATTATTTTCAGCGGAGTTATGCGGTCGTTTTTAAAAAATATTCCTGCAAGTATTACCGAAATTATTGAAACCGTTCCGGTGATCACCGAGGTGTTCGCCGCGGTTGTAAAGCCCACTCCTACATAGGCGAAAAGATATTGGAGGCAGGTCTGGACAACTCCGAGCAAAGCGACCGGCAGTAAGTCTCTGCCTTTTATTAAAACTCCCTTTTTATACACAAAAAGCCCGAAAACAAACACAATTATACCCGCAAGGGTGAATCTCTCGCCCGCAAAAAGCAGCTTCGAGGCAATATCGGTAGAAGCTATTCCGAGCTTTAGGTAGCCGAGCTTTATAAGCGGAAATGCCGTTCCCCAGAGCGCCGCGCAAATCAGCGCGCCTAAACATGCTGCCGCCTTATTTTTTATAAAACTGTTCATAGCTGCAAAATATCAATAATGGCTTAGCCCGGTTTGATTGAGCTAAGCCACTCTTTATGCTTTTATTCAGCCGAATAGAAAGGATCGACGTCCTCAACCGCCTTCTGAGCGAAGGGGATTGAATAAGGCATCATCGAAAGCTGATATCCGTTAAGGTGAGGATCGGCGCTCTGAGCTACGCCGCGGAAGATCTCCTCCATCTTATCGCCGTCAAAGTCAATAATAACGAGGTAGCTCGGCTTTTCGTCGTTCTCGCGCTTAAACATCTTAAGATACGCGTTGTTGACATCGTCGCGCTCCTGGAGGAAGGTTATCATAGACGCCATCATATCTATCGGGTAATTGTCGGGATCCGGATCGCCGAGCTGAACCTTATCGTCGGCGGTTATTTCCTGCTTGGTAAGTCCGGCGTTCTGAGCGCGTCTGTCCTTTTCCGCCTTAAGCGACTGAACCATCTGCTTAGGGAAGGCTACGCTTTTTCCGAACGGATTTATTACAAAACCCGAAACGTTGCACTCCTTATCGGAAAGCACATTGGCGTAATCGTCAAAAGTCATAAGGACCTCGTGCTTGCCCTTTGAAATCTCCCATTTATCCTTTTCTTCTCTATCGGTAAACGCAGGAAAGAATTTTTCACCCTCCTGGTTTTCTATAAGCTGGAACTGAACCTGTGTTTCCTGTCTCATAACCGTTCCGCCGTTCTTGTTGGTGTTGGCGACGTTACGGGGCTCGGAAACGATACCCGGGGTGATAAACTGCGCCTTCATCATACAATCTATCATATGATTAACTGTCTCGGGACAATTGTTCTCCTGCATTTCAGTGATTGCCTCTAAAAGCTCGGGGTTATTCACATTCTCATTAGATTTTACAATATTATTCATATTTTCTCCTTTCAACAGGGCTTATTCTGTTCTATCAAATCGGACTGAAAGTAAACGTAGGTCTGATCGATAATCAGCTTACTTTTTCCGTAATCTACCACAAAAATCTTTTTGCTGTCGCAGGATTCCTTAGAAACCACCTTAAGGGGATTTCGTCTGAACTCTCCCTCATCAACAGCGTAACTTAACTCAAACTCTCTGTCTGTAAGCTGAACGCTCGAGTACCCGGTAAACGGGCTGAGCTCGTCTTTATCTAAAAGATAATACTGTTTCTTTAACAGTTTTATTCCTATATCTATATTTTTAAGCGAGCCGATATAATGCGGCGCGTCGTTTAAAAACATTCCGGTTTTATAATAACCTATCGAAACGGTTAGATCTGACTTGACCGCAACGGGCTTTGCGAGTCCGTTAGCGCCCGAGAGCCCGCTGTTGATATCGACGGACACCTTATACGCAGGGGCGCGGTTGATATTTTCGATAAGGTTTACCATACTTTCCCTAAGCTCTCCCGAAAATCCCGTTCCTAAAATACAATCTACAATAATATCGTAGTCGGAAAGCTCAGTGTATTCATCGCAGTAAAGTTCCCTTACGCCCTTGGTTTTACAGCAATTATAATAATATGCGCCGTCCTCGGATAGCTTATCTCCGAGCCTTAACAGCACGGGCAAGAAGCCGTTATCAAAAAGGATCTCAGCTAAAGCATAGCCGTCGCCGCCGTTATTTCCGCTTCCGCAGATCACGGCGATACTTCCGCGCCATTTTACGCTGTTATATACTCCGGCAGCAGCTCGTTTCATAAGCTCCCTGCCGCTTGTTCCCGTATTAATGGTAAAAAGATCGCTTTCGCGCATATTTTTTACCGAGATCACATTATCCATCTTTTTTTACCTTCCGCTTAAACACCTTACGATAAATAGCGCAGCAAAACCCCTTAAGCCTCCATTTAAAATGAATAAGCGCTAAAAAAAAGCCCCTGCGCTTAAGTGATTTACACCAGAACCTTACATACCTTTTATATCCCTTATCGCTTACGGTATACTTCTTTCCGTTTATGTACCACGACTCGAGCCGTCCGATTATCATATCCTCGGTGACGTTATGCTCAAGCACGGTTTGATTATCTCCGCAGCAAATATAACCCCCGGAGTCTTTTCCGAGAATTCGGTGAAGAACATATTTACCGTCTTTTCTCTTATAAAGCGGAACGTCATATATATTCAGCGGAGCGTCAGCCTTTACAACAAGGACGTCGCTGCAACCGGGCTTTATAAGCGGATACATACTCATACCCTTTGGCTTTACAGCGTAAAAGCCCTTTTCGCTTATAACGTCCTCTATTTTTTTAGTCATCGAGAAGTCCCGCTTCCCCGAGCTTTTCTATAAAGTTATCGGCGTCCTTTTCGGCTGTCGGTCTGTCTACCTCATACGCCTCCACCATACAGTCCGCGAGCTCATCGCGGGTCATTTCATTTCTCAGCTTTTCAAAAATAAAGGCTCCTACCGAATTAAGGGTAATGAGCTTGTTAAAATCCTCGCTGCCCTCACCGACTGCTACAACAATGCTCTCGCCGCCGAAGCTTCTCAGCAGGAATCCGTCTTTTACCTTCATTATTGCTTTTCCTTTACTATTTTATTATATGCGACAACCGCCGCTTCATCATCCATATTGACTCTTAAATCGTAGCAGTTCACCTGAGTAAGAAAGCCGTCCAATAAATCAAGAAGCTTACCCATAAGCTCGGGTTCCTTCGGACGGACGGTCTGATTCAAGGTACGCGCGATTACCTCGGAGGTTTTGATCTCGCCGATATAGTTTTTTTCGCTTCTCGAAAGAAAACACAGCGCCTCAGCCTTGACCCTGATATTCTCGCCTAGGGCTTCCTTGCCGCGCCACGGAGTTCCGTAGACGTAAAACTCTCCGTCGATCCTTCGGATTATCGGCTTATCGTCGTTTATTACCGTAACTTCTTTTCCGTAGTTTTTCTGCCACAGCCTTCTGTGAGTGCTTTTACCCGTACCGCTGACTGCCGTAAACATTATCGCCTTATTATCAACGGCAATAGACGAACAGTGGAAGAAAAACGCGTCGTAGTTCCCCATAAGCTCATAAATAAACTTACGGTAAATCGCGGTGCTCTCGTACATTCCATCAGAGAGATCATGGGGAGAAAGCTCCTTTTCCCTCGCCAAATCCTCATCGCTCAATACAATGGAGAACCTCGCAGGCTCGTCGTCTACGAGGTAATCCTTCATTATATCATAGGTATAACGATATTTAATATCCGCGTTAAAAACTACATCAGCTATTTTATACCGAAAAATCATGGACGGTAAATCTTATTCTCCCAGCCTTCCTCATCTGTATCGGGCTGAGTCGGAGCAGCTGTAGTCGCTTCGGTAGGCTTAGCCGTTTCGGTGGGAGTGGGAGCAACAGTCTCAGAGGGCTTGAATGTAGGAGCTTCAGTCGCCTCGGTGGGCTTGACTGTTTCGGTAGGCTTAGCGGTTTCGGGCTCGGTAGCCTCGGTCGGCTTAGCGGTCGTGCCCGGCTGTGTTCCGGTTCCGGCCGCTGTTGTTGTTTCGGTCGGGTTAGTCTCCGGCTTGAGCGGGAGTGTGTCTATCATATCGGCTAAGAACATCTGAATGATAGTAGCGTCCTTGATTTTTACCACACCGTCAAGGTTCATATCCGCGCGCTCAATAAAGTGGTCAGGCTCCTTTTCGAGAAGAACTAAAACCTTCTGCAAAAAGGTAACGTCTTTAATGCTTACGTCTCCGCTGCTGTTAACGTCGCCGGGTACAATCCCGTCGGCAGCATACGCCGAAACTCCCGCGATCCCTGTCGCCAGTATTACTGCAGCCGCAAAAGCGGCAAACGTCTTTTTTAACCTTTTAGATAAGATCACTGAAGTTCACCTCCACGTTATCTCTCTTAACATCATCGCTTTTACTGCTCGATGAGGATTTTGAACTCTTTGAGGATTTACTGCCCGAGCTGCTCTTTGAGGAATTAGAGTTCGCAGAGGACTTAGAGCTTTTAGAGGTCTTTTTTTTAGATGTAGTTGAGCCGGCCTTTCCCTTAGAAGCAGATGACTTGGAAGATTTTCCCTTATCGGCAACAATATTCTTGTTCGCGGTTGGCTCACTTGTTTTTTTCGCCTTGGATGAAGTCGATTTCTTTGAAGTCTTTTTAGTTTTTGAGGATGTAGACTTTTTGATTTTTACCGAGCTTTTACTCGACTTCGCCTTACTCTTTTTAGAAGTTTTTGCGGTTTTTGAGGACTTTGTTTTAGAATTTACCTCAACATTCTTCTTCGGGGTTCCGACTACTTTACCGTCAGAAGTGTTTGAATCTCCGCCCTTGGTGTCCGAGCCGCAGGAAGCCATAAGCGACGCTGCCAGAACACCTGTTAAAATTAATAATAATGTTTTTTTGAATTTCATATAAATCACCATTTTGATAATACTATAAATCGACGTAAAAATCAATAGCGGGCACAAGATTTTTTATGTACAAATTCAGGTAAATGACAAATTGTGAACGTAAACGGACAGTATGCGCCGCCGAAAAACGCCTCAGGGAAGGCGCGCTTTGCGCGCGTTTTCGGATAGTCATCGCTCGTTTCTGCGCAGCAGAAAACCGAGCAGACAATACAAATCATTTTTATTATAAAAAATGATACGTTTCTTATAAAGTAAAAAGGGCACGTTTCCGTGCCCTTAATCTTATTTAAGCTTTGCCTGAAGTTCTTTTCTTGAAAGACCGCTGTTTCGGGAAATCTCATCGTTCGGGATAACTCGTAAAATCTTTCCGTTGTAACGGGAAACGAGTACGCTCGACTGCTTTCCGTCGATTTCAACGAATTCCTCGGTATACTTCTCATCGAGAGGAACCTGCTTTTTGAGATTGAATTTCTCTGTAAGCGAGCCGGTCGGACAGAGCTGAACACAAAGTCCGCAGTTATTACAGTTCGTCTCATCAAGCGGAAGCGAGAACGCCGGAGATACATCGGTCTTAAAGCCACGTCCGAGCAATCCGATAGATGAAAGGTTCATAACCTCGCGGCAGGAACGCACACACAGACCGCAGAGAATACACTTAGAGGTGTTTCTCTCGATAAAAGCGTTTTCATCGTGAGAATACTTCTGAGGCATTTCGCCCTTGAAGCGCTCGGGATTGATATCATATCTCTGAGCAACCTTTAAGAGCTTACACTTATAATACTCGCGGCAGCCGCACTCAAGACAGCGGTCAGCCTCAGCCTTAGCTTCTTCCTCGGTAAATCCGAGACTTACCTCGTCAAAGTTCTTATTGCGAACATCAGCAGGAAGAACCTTCGGATTGATACGGCTCTTTTTCTCTCTGTCGGAGTAATCGATCGTGCTCTCATCTCTCTTGCTGATATATGGAACGCGTGTATCTAGCGCCTGACCGTTCAGGTAAGCGTCAACCGCTTTAGCGCAGCGGTCAGCCTCACCTATAGCCTCGATCGCGATCGAAGCGCCGCGGTTGGTAGCGTCGCCGATAGCGAACACGCCCTCGATGCTGGTTGTGAAGAAGTCCGGATCAGCCGCGATATTACCTCTCTCGTTGAGCTCAAGCTCCTTAACGTCGCCTGAAACGAGTTTTTGACCGATAGCAAGAATTACGCTGTCAACCGGGATTTCCTCTGTTTTTCCCTCAACCGGAACAGGACGGCGTCTGCCCGAAGCGTCAGGCTCTCCAAGCTCCATAACCTGGAGAGTAATAGACTTGACCTTGCCGTTTTCACCGTTAAAGGAGAGCGGGTTGGTGAGGAACTTGTAAATAACTCCCTCCTCCTCAGCCTCGTCAATCTCGAGCTTATCGGCAGGCATTTCATTTCTTGTTCTTC
>CAZERR010000045.1:0-15155 GCA_964514785.1 uncultured Ruminococcus sp.
ACCTCAAAGGCGCGTATCTCGATACCCTCAGGGCTGTTTTTGGAAAAGATCATAGCTGCTAAGTGACCTGATTCGTGGATAATCACAGCAGCTAAACACAGAAGATAATCTGTATAAAAACTGCTTAAAACAACTATACTGATTAAAGCAACCGCAGGAAAGCTGACGTTTATTTTGAAGCTACTTATTCTTAACAGCATTTATCAGCTCATCAAGGCTGAAATTATCAAAGTTTTCGGTAATAATAATTTCATTATTAAGATTAGTCTGATACCATTTATCTATTTCTTTAAATAAATCCTTTCCGAAGGTTTTTATACCGTACAGTGTGAGCATAATAAGCATGCAAAGAATAATCTGAACAGTCATAAGCAAGGGTTTTGAAGTATGCTTTTTTTCAGGCTTATTCTTTTCGGTTTCTTTTGTATCACGGGCATCGGGCTCATAATGAACAGGATCGAACACAGGGGTCCATTCGTCATTATTAACCGTAATCTCGGAAATCTCAGGATTGTCCATATTATCACCTCAGCAAAATATATGCCGGAGGGACTATAAACTATACCTTATTCATCAAGTTTTTTAAAGTCGGTTTTAGCGAGCTGAATAAATAAAAACAGCGCAAGTATAAGCGAACCTATTTCAGCGATCGGGAACGCGAGCCATACCTTATCCAAATCAAAAAATCTTGAAATGATAAACGCAGCAGGTAAAATGAAAATGAGCTGACGTGTGAATGAGAGAATAAGCGCTCTTACGCCTTTACCCGTTGCCTGGAATAATGAAATAAATATAATTCCGACTGCCGCAGGCATAAAGCACCAGCTAATAGTTCTAAACGCAGGGACCGCGGCTGAAGTAAGCGCTTCATCGCCGTTAAACATTCCTACAAGTACATCAGGTATAAACTGGAAGAGTGCTGTGCCTATCGCCATAATCAAGATAGCTATGCAAATACCACATTTTATTGCGGAATAAAGACGTTTTTTGTTTTTTGCTCCGTAGTTAAAGCCCATAACCGGGAGTACGCCCTGGTTTAATCCGAAGCACGGCATAAAAATGAAGCTTTGAAGTCTGAAATATATTCCCAAAACCGTAACTGCCGACTCGTAGGCTGACAAAATTGCATTCATTCCGATAATCATAAAAGAGGAAATGCTTTGCATAATGATTGACGGAACTCCTACCGCGTAAATATCCTTTACGGTTTTTCCGTTAAAACGGAAGTTTTTAAACGTAACTTTAATTCTGTTATTTCTTTTGAATAGGACAATTAATGAACATACCATTCCGACAAACTGTCCCAGAACAGTCGCTATAGCCGCTCCCATTACTCTCATTTCCGGGAAAGGTCCGATTCCGTAAATAAACAGAGGGTCAAAAATAAGATTTGTACAGGCGCCGATAAGCTGGAGCAGCATTGGGAAAATCATATCGCCTGTAGCCTGTAGCGACTTTTCAATACTTACCTGAACCATACTAAAGCCTGATAAGGTCAAAACAACAGTTAGGTACTGCGTGCCGTATTCCAGAGTCATACCGCTGCAGCCGTAAGCTATTAAAAAGGGCTTGACCGCAAAGAATCCGACAAAAATAAACGCAACCCATGTAAAGAGAGCAAGTATTATTCCGTGAGTAGCAGCTAAATCAGCTTCTTTCTGATTTCCTGCTCCGAGTCTTCTCGCGATAAGCGAATTTGTTCCGACCGAAGTTCCGACTGCAAAGCTTATCAACAGCATCTGAAGCGGATACGCATAGGAAGTAGCTTCCAGCGCGATGGTGCCGTCCGATAAATGTCCGACAAATATACTGTCTACAACGTTATAAAGCGCCATTATTGTCATAGAAAACATTGCCGGCAGTGACATAGACAGGATCAACGGGAACATTTTAGCGTAACCCATTTTATTTTCTTTTATTGGTTTAGCTTTTTCACTCATACTTTACCTCTATTTTTTAAATAACTTAATTACGGAAATAACGATTATAAAAAACAAAGCTCCGAAAAACGCTCCGCAAAAATCAAGAGCAATATCGGTAACTTCAGCCGAACGGCCTTTTGATTTGATCTGTACAAGCTCGTCAACGAGCGCGGTAGAAAGGCATATGAAACCCGACGGCATAAGGTTTTTTACTATTTTTTTATTTTTAGCGTAGGCAGTCCAAAGATTTAAAAATCCCAGCAATGCAAATTCACAAAAATGCGCGGATTTTCTTATAATATGGTCTGTTAAACCTGAGTCAATTCCTACAGCTCGCAGGATGTTTTCTAGAAACGCAAGCACATTAGCGCTTTCAACAGATGATTCGTCAGCTGTAAGCGTTGAATGCCACCAGATAAACAGTATGTATAAGCCTGTGACTGAAAGCATAACAATAAAGAAAACGTTTCTTTTTTTTATAATACTCTTACTCATCTAAATTACCTCTTTATCCTTATTATTTTACAATTATTTTATTATAAAGTCAAATTAAAAGGTTGAAAAATTTAAATATCTAATGTATAATGTTTTAGTTATTAATAATAAAATAAATGGAGTAATCACATGTTTAAGTATTTAATTGTTTTTTTGATTTCAATGGTACCGATCGTTGAGCTTAGAGGAGCTTTACCTATAGGAATAGGAATGCACCTTAATCCGTGGGTAGTTTATTTGATCTGTATTATCGGTAATATGCTGCCGGTTCCTATCATTTTCTTCTTTGCGAGAAAGGTTCTTATTTGGGGTAAGGATAAGAAATATATCGGAAAATTCTTTACCTTTTGTTACGAAAAAGGTGAAAAGGGCGGAGAAAAGCTCAAGGGTAAGTCGGGTAACGGCAAAGGCGTTTACATAGGATTGTTGCTTTTTGTCGGAATACCTCTCCCCGGCACCGGTGCGTGGACGGGTACTTTAGCCGCAAGCTTTTTAGACCTTGATTTCAAAAAAAGCATTGTCGCGTGTATGGGCGGTGTGCTTCTCGCAGGAATAATTATGGCTACGGCAAGTCTTATTATTTTCGGCTCGATCGACGCGATCGCTAAATAAATATGATTAAAAAAGGGCGATTCTTTCGCCCTTAAATTATATAGGACGTGAAAATATGACTCACAGGGATATTATTATAATCGGCGGCGGTGCCTCGGGTATTATGTGCGCAATAAAAGCTAAGAAAAATAATCCGGATAAAACCGTTACTATTCTTGAGAAACAAAACAGAATCGGCAGAAAACTGCTTTCTACAGGTAACGGAAGATGCAATCTTTCTAACATTAACGCCGATAATACCGAACACTATCACGGAAGCTTTAAAAATGAAATGAATACCGTGTTAAAAAAATGCTCCGTTATAAAAACTTTAAAAGAATTTACTGATCTCGGATTATTAACTGATACTGATAGTGAAGGCAGAGTATACCCGTTTTCAAACCACTCCGCGAGTGTTCTTGATATACTGCGTTCTAAACTTGAGGAATTAAATGTTGAAATTATTTTAAATCAAAAAGTAAAATTAATTACCAAGAAAGATGATTCCTTTCAAATCTCAACAGATGATAAAAAATTCAATTGCGATAAGCTTGTTGTATCAACAGGCTCCCCTGCCTCGCCGAAGCTGGGTTCAGATAAAAGCGGAATAGATTTATTGAAAAAACTTGGTCATAATACTATACCTCTTTTCCCTGCCTTATGTCCGCTTGAGGTAATAGATAAAAATTTTATGCGCTCAATTAAGGGTGTAAGGCAAAAGGGCGTTGCAAGTTTATATGAAGGCGATGAGCTGATTAAAACCGAAACAGGAGAGATTCAGTTTACCGATAACGCGCTTTCGGGTATATGCATATTTAATTTAAGCTCTTATGTAAAAGAGTTGAAAAATCCGGTAGTCAGCCTTAACCTTAGTTATGCTAAAGAAAACTACGGTCAGCTTTTATATTTATTGAAGCTTAATAAAGAAAGATTTAAAAACCTTCAATGCAGTCATTTCCTTGACGGATTTTATGTCAATAAGCTGGGCGTAGCGATTATGAGGGACGCAGGAATTAATAATCTTAACAGACCTGTTTCAACATTATCAAAAGACGAAATAGATAATATTTGCGATACTGTTTATGATTGGAGGTTTAAAGTTAAGCTTCCGAAGGATTTTAATAAAGCTCAGGTTTGCTCCGGCGGAGTTTCGGGTGATGAGATGAATCCGAAAACTATGGAGAGCAAGCTTATAAAAGACTTATATATTTGCGGCGAGGCTGTGGATATAAACGGCGACTGCGGCGGTTTTAACCTTAATTTCGCTTTTTCAAGCGGTATAATTGCGGGTGAAAGCTTATGATAAGAATCAATAATATAAGACTGCCTTTAGATTATACGAACAGCACACTGAAAAAGAAAGCAGCAAAGGAACTTAGGGTAAGTGAAAACGCAATTGAAAAAGTTTCACTGTTCAGGCGATCAATAGATGCCCGTCATAAGAATGATATTCACTTCACGGCTGCTGTTGATGTTATTTTAAAGGTCAATGAAAATAACGTTATTTCAAAATCAAAGTCAAACAAAGCTGTAATAACAAAACCGTATGAATATAAAATCCCGGAGAATAAAAAACTTAATTACCGTCCTGTGATAGTCGGATTCGGTCCTGCGGGAATGTTTTCAGGTCTTATTTTAGCTGAGGCAGGCACGAGACCGATCATAATTGAACGCGGAAGTGACTGCGATTCTCGTATTGATGATATTAACAGCTTTATTAAGACAGGTGTTTTAAATACAGAATCAAATATTCAGTTCGGCGAGGGCGGCGCAGGAACCTTTTCGGACGGTAAGCTTAATACGGGCACAAAGGACTCAAGAGCAAGAAAGGTTCTTATTGAGTTTGTGAACCACGGTGCTCCAGAGGAGATATTATATAATGCAAAACCGCATATCGGGACTGATAACCTCAGATATGTAATAAAAAATATCAGAAAACACATCATTAATCTTGGCGGAGAGGTTCATTTTAATACCAAATTCGTTGGTTATAAGTCGAAGAATAATAAAATCACAGCCGCGGTAATTAAGAAAAGCGGAAGTGAAAGCATAATTGAGACGGATAATATTATCCTTGCTATCGGTCACAGCTCAAGAGATACGCTTGAATATCTGTATAACAGGGATATTATTATGGAGCAAAAACCGTTTTCGGTCGGCGCGAGAATTGAACATCTAAGAGAAAAAACAGATAAAAGTATGTACGGAGAATTAGCCGGTGACGAAAGGCTCGGTGCAGCTCCTTATAAGCTTAATGTTCATACTAAAAACGGACGCGGTGCATACACGTTTTGTATGTGTCCCGGGGGCGAGGTCGTTCCTGCTTCAAGCGAATATGGAATGGTTTGTACAAACGGTATGAGTGAGTTTAATCGAAGCGCGGTCAATTCTAATTCCGCACTTCTTGTTTCGGTTTATCCCGGGGATTTCAAAGGCACTACTCCCCTTGCAGGGATCGAATACCAGCGAAAAATAGAAAAGGCCGCGTTTAAATACGGCGGCGGTGAGTATAAAGCTCCGGTTCAGAGAGTTGAAGACTTTTTAAATAACAATAAATCCTCTGCTTTGGGAGAAGTTATTCCAAGCTATAGGCGAGGTTATGAGTTTTCAAAAATGGATCTTTTTCTTCCTGAATATGTTACCGAAAGTATGCGTGAAGCGATTGTTACGATGAATAAATACCTTAACGGATTTTCTCATCCCGACGCTGTTCTGACGGGCGCTGAAACAAGAAGCTCCTCCCCTGTTCGTATTTTAAGAAATAAGGAAACAATGCAATCCGTATCCGTTGAAGGTCTTTACCCCTGCGGAGAAGGCGCAGGATACGCAGGCGGAATAGTATCCGCGGCGGTAGACGGTATTAAATGCGCGGAAAAAATACTAACGTAAAAAGAAGCTCCGAAAAAAGGAGCTTCTTTTATGCGACTAAATCTATAAGCCGGGTTCTGTCGTGAACAGTCATCTATCTTGGCAAGCCGTTACCGGCATGCTCAACGCCACCTCCACGGGAATGCCGAGCAAGCAATGTTTCCCACCGCGGTGTTGCTCCAAACAGGGTTTACACGCCAGGTATGTCTCCATACCAGCGGTGAGCTCTTACCTCACCTTTCCATCCTTACTGTTAAAACAGCGGTTATTTTCTGTTGCACTGTCCCTGAGGTCGCCCTCGGCGGCCGTTAGCCGTTGTTATCGCTCTGTGGAGCCCGGACTTTCCTCGGAAAAGCTCTTTTCAAAGCAGTTCCGCGACTGTTCAATTTACTCGCATAATTATTTTAGTTCATTTTTTTATAAAAGTCAAATTTCGGACTTGAACTTATTTAAAAATGATGTATAATGTTAAATGGTAATTTTTTATTTGGAGTTTGATTATGGATATAAGACAGGAAAGCTTAAAAAAGCACTATGAATGGAACGGAAAAATTGAGGTAATCTCAAGAGTACCTATTAATACAAGCGAGGAACTATCGCTTGCTTATACTCCGGGAGTAGCGGAGCCTTGCATGGAGATCAACCGAGATTATGATAAAAGTTTTGAACTTACCAGAAGAAATAATCTTGTAGCAGTAGTGACCGACGGTACGGCGGTACTCGGACTCGGTGATATAGGACCTGAGGCGGGTATGCCCGTTATGGAGGGTAAATGCTCGCTGTTTAAGGAGTTTGCGGACGTTGACGCATTCCCTATCTGCGTAAGGAGTAAGGACGTAGACGAAATTGCCCGGACAATTTATTTGATCAGCGGAAGCTTTGGCGGAATAAATCTCGAGGATATTTCGGCACCGAGGTGCTTTGAGATAGAGAGAAAGCTTAAAGAAGTATGTGATATTCCGGTTTTCCACGATGATCAGCACGGAACCGCGGTAATTGTCGCTGCAGCGCTTATGAATGCGCTTAAAATCGTAGATAAAAAAATCGATGATGTTAAGGTTGTTATCAGCGGCGCCGGTTCTGCAGGAATCGCTATCGCTAAGCATATTATGAATATCGGTGTTAAAAACCTTACGCTCGTTAACAGCAAAGGCACTGTATGCGAGGGCGACGACAGACTTAATTCCGAGCAGGCTTATATGGCTACGATTACCAACCGTGAGCATAAAAAGGGACTTTTAGCCGACGCTATGAAGGATGCTGATGTATTCTTAGGCGTATCGGCTCCGAAAATCGTAACCGAAGAAATGGTAAGATCTATGGCGGATAAGCCGATTGTTTTTGCTATGGCTAATCCTACCCCTGAAATCATGCCTGATTTAGCTAAGAAAGCAGGCGCAGCGGTTGTCGGAACAGGACGTTCGGATTTTCCGAATCAGATCAATAATGTACTCTGTTTTCCCGGGATGTTCAGAGGCGCGCTTGATTGCAGAGCGACTGAAATCAACGAGGAGATGAAGGTAGCGGCTTCTTTTGCTATAGCAGAGCTTGTAAGCGATGATAAGCTTTCGCCCGATTACATCATTCCCGAGGCGGTTGATAAGCGTGTAGGCGAAGCAGTAGCAAAAGCGGTTATAAAAGCCGCGAGAGATACCGGCGTAGCAAGAATATAAAAAAAGGCTGATTATTTCAGCCTTCATACGCGGATATAGTTTAGTGGTAAAACATCAGCTTCCCAAGCTGAGGTTGGGGGTTCAATTCCCCTTATCCGCTCCAAATTTAAAGAGGCTCGCTGAGCCTCTTTAAATTTTGTTAGCGGATTGGGAATCGAACAGCCCGTTAAGAAAAAGCTCATGGGGAGCTTTTTTAGGACGCCGCGATGATGATACTTTTCTTATTTTCGTGAACCCCACAAGCGAGATGAAGTTATTTCATTAATTCAAAAAAACCCTATCCGCTTCATATAATTAAAGGTACCCAAACACGGGTACCTTGTTAACAATAGCGGAAACAAAATCAACTTGGTAAAGTCTTCAAGGCTGTCAAGACAGAACCGTATACGATGGATTACGAAATTGAATAATATGAAAAAGTCACTCTCCTGATCAAAAAGAGAGTGACTTTAATTTTGTGTTATATACTAGCCGTTTTTGACTGAGGAAATACTATTTATTGTTTAATATTTCATTCGCGGCGAGCATCACGCCGAGCTTTCCGGCGTGAAAATTCAGGCTGCCCTGCATCCATACTGCGTAAGGCTCTCTGAGCGGTGCGTCAGCGGAAAGCTCTATTGACGAGCCGAGCGTAAAAGCGCCTGCTGCCATTATAACCTTGTCCTCATAGCCGGGCATATCATCGGGATAAGGGGTTACAAAGCTGTCTACAGCAGATGCGTGCTGTATCCCAACGCAGAATTTTTCGAGCGCCTCGGGAGTTCCGAGCTTTATAACCTGAATAATATCTCCCCTGTTCTCGTTATATTCGGGACTTACGTCATATCCTAGAACCTTAAATAATGCAGAAGCAAATACAGCGGTTTTCAACGCTTCGCCGCTTGCGTGCGGAGCGTGATACGCGCCGAGGAACAGCTCACGGCTCACGTTTAAGGTAGCTCCGAGCTCTTTTCCGGTTCCGGGAGTAGTAAGACGGTAGGAGCACATCTCTACTAAATCCTTACGACCAGCGATATATCCGCCGGTAGGTGCTATTCCGCCTCCCGGGTTCTTGATCAAAGATCCTGCCATTAAGTCAACCCCTACAGAAAGCGGCTGCTTTTTCTCGATGAACTCGCCGTAGCAGTTGTCCAGCATTATAATAACGTCCTTATTAACCTCTCTAACGGCTTTTACGATGTTTTCAATATCATCGCAGGTCAGTGTAGGTCTTAGACTGTAACCGCGTGAGCGCTGAATATAGACCATTTTATAAGTGTTTTCAAGTTTTTCTTTTACCGCACATAAATCGACTGTACCGTCGGGGTTCAGGCTTACTTCATCATAATTGATACCGAAATCAATAAGCGAGCCGGGGTAATTGCCTTCTATTCCGATTGCGCTTCTTAGCGTATCATAAGGAGTACCCGTTACGCTGAGCATTTTATCGCCCGGTCTTAAAACGCCGAATAACGCTACTGTTAAAGCATGGGTACCGCTTACAAAATTATAGCGCACAAGCGCGTCCTGTGCGTCAAAAACATAAGCGTAAACCTCGTCGAGAGCGTCGCGGCCTCTGTCGCCGTAACCGTAACCGGTTGAACCAACGAAATGGCTTTCGCTTATTTTAGCCTTTTGAAAGGCTTTTATCATTTTTTGCTGGTTATATTCCTGGATTTCATCAATTTCACTAAGCTTATCGGCACACAGCGTCATAGCCTTTTCGGATGCGCTTAATATTTCCGGGGAAATGTTGAATATGTTGTCCATTAAATCATCCTTTTTATGAATATTCTGCCCATACTCCGTACTCTGAGAACCCGAGTTTATTATAAAACTCTGCGTTTTCATTAGGAGCGCGGTGAAGGAATACGGTTTTTCCTTCTTTTACCAAAACATTATTTATGTATTTTATCAGGAATGCTCCGTGTCCCCGGCGTTTAAAATCGGGATCTGTAGCTAAAGCTCCGAGTACGGCGCTGTCATCGGTTTCAGCTAAGGTCATTATACATGAAATAAGCTGACTGTCCCCTATCCCGTAAATTCTAACGGTGTTTTTACTGAGCTTATGAGCGACGTCAAGCGCGAAGCTCTCGTATGACGGAACGTTAAAATTTTCGGATCGATACTTACTTATAAGATTATATACGTCCTTAACATGAGGGTTAAAGACTATAAAGCTTCGCTCATTTTCCATTAATGAATCACAGTAATAAATCGGTCCTTCTATCCGTTTCATATTACAGTCAAGTTTATATTTACCATTGCAGATAACGTTTTCAGCGCCTGAAACCCTTATAAATGCGCTTATTTCATCTAAATCCGATTTATCAGTAAGCATAAGTATAAACGAGGTTTCCAATCTTCCAATTAATGAAACCGGAACGTCATTTATTATCTGAATCCAAAAATCTACAAAAGCAAGGCTGTAATCGTAGGTATTGTAAAGCGCCTTTATACGGCAACCAAACGGATTTTTTACGGAAAGCAAGTCAATGTATTTTTTTATATCATAATCAATATCGGCAATTTTTATCATACTTTTCCACCTGCTATTTCCTTATAAAGCAGGTTGAGTAGTGAGAATGTGTCGTAAATATCCGATTTTGAAATAAGTGAGATCCTTGAGTGAAGATAACGGCACGGTAAAGAAACGGCTAAAGTTCTCACTCCGCCTCTTGACTGATGAATAGCTCCTGCGTCATTTCCGCCTGCTATCGCTTTCTTGAACTGAAGCTTAATATTATTTTTATTTGAAAGTTCAACAGCTTTATTAATAAGACCTTTATCGTAGATAGTGCGCCTGTCCATAAAGCTGATAACAGCTCCGCGGTTTACGCTGCAAACCTGTTTTGAGTCGGAAACTTCGGGAATGTCCGCGGCAGTTGTGGATTCGATTACCAGGGCAAAATCAGGGTCAACAGAGTACGCGGCTACCTTAGCTCCGCGTAAACCGACCTCCTCCTGTACAACAAAGGTGAAATAGGTGTCATATTCCAGCTCGCTTTTTAACATTTCAATCATCATAAAACAGCCTGCGCGATCGTCAAGAGCCTTAGACATAATCGTATAATCATTTTCAGAATAATACTGTTCGTATGAAATGCTGTCGCCTAAGGAAACTGCTTTTTGCGCTTCTTTTTTACTGTCGGCGCCGATATCTATATACATTGAGCTGTATTTCGAAATAGCTTTCTTTTCATCACTACCACAAAGGTGAACGGGCTTTACTCCGATTACACCCGGGATATTGTTGTTTATTAATACGGTTCTTCCGGGTAAAACCCTTCTGTCGACTCCGCCTACTTCGTCAAATTTTATTAATCCTTCTGATGTGATATCTGTAACGATAAAGCCGACTTCATCCATATGAGCAGATATCATAAGTTTATTTGCGGCGCGGTTTTTCCCTTTTTTAAACGCAATTAGATTTCCGAGATTATCAACCTTATATTCGCTGACATAATCCTTAATCTCGTTTATTATAAAATCTCTTACGGGCTTTTCATCGCCTGATATACCGTTTAACATACATAATTTCTTAAGGAGTGATAAATCTTTCATTTTACGCCTCCGTTAAGAATATAATTATAAATCAAATCTGTAAGATAACTAATATCATTTAAATCAATTATCTCAGCCTGAGAATGCATATTTTTTTCCGGTATCGAAACCAGCGCAGTTTTTACGCCTGATTTAGACAGTGTAATATGATCGGCGTTCGTACCGGTTGTTCCGCCGCATACCTCAATCTGATAAGGAATACTATTATCCTCGGCTGTTTTTTTCAGAGCATTATACATATCCCGGTTTAGATTAGGCGAAATGCAAAGCATAGGACCTTTTCCGAGTTTAATACCGGAATAAGGACTTTCAACTCCCGGCTGTGAAGCAAAGCTGACGTCAACGCTTATGCACTCGTCGATATCATAATTAAATGGTACCGTTTTAGCGCCTGTTGCATAGGTTTCTTCCCCGCATGACAGCAAAATTATTACTTTTGAATTCAGCTTAATTGTCGATAATTTCTCCGAGACCAAAAGTAATGACGCTACTCCTGCTCTGTTATCGAGTGCTGAAGATGAAATCCTGTCGTGTAAAAGCTCCTTTGGCTCAGTATAAAAAACAACGCTGTCGCCTATACATACATACTTTTTAACTTCATCGTAAGGTAGTCCGAGGTCTATCCATATTTTATCAGATGAAACAGCAGTATCCTCATTGCCGTCCGAAAGATGCGGCGGCATACAGCAAACTACGCCGTTTAGAGTTTTCTTGCCGTATACGGTGACCGCCGCGTCAAGAACTGTACGAAGATCAATTCCGCCGACGGTATCAACTCTTATAAACCCGTTTTCGCTGAATTCACTTACAATAAAACCAATACGGTCAGTATGAGCGTCCAAAAGAAACGTGTAGTCAGCGTCATTATCTCCGAAAACGGCTATAACATTGTTGTTAAAATCAGTTCTTACGTTTTCAGTATATTGTTTTAAGTATTTTTCACAGTAAGACGCGACGCTGTTTTCATCGCCTGAAATACCGCCGCGCTTACATAAATCAAAAATCAAATTCTTCATATTATAAACTGTTTACTATTTCTTTAAAGTGGTTTCCGCGCTCCATAAAGTTCTTGTATAAGCCGAAGCTCGCGCTTGCGGGTGAAAGCGATACTATATCGCCTTTAGCAGCGTTATCTCTTGCAGCTTTAACCGCTTCCAGCATATTTGTTACGTTAATTATTACGGGGTTATTCTCCTTGTACTGAGGGCTGTTTTTCACTGCTTCTTCAATCTTAGGAGCAGTATCACCCATAAGTATAAGAACCTTGACTTTGTCACAGATAACCGGTCCGAGCGGCTCATAAGGTATATGCTTATCGTATCCGCCGGCTATAATAATAATCTTTTTATCATAAAGCGAGAGTGTACCTATAGCGGTTCTTGTTGGGCTCGATGCGATAGAATCGTTGTAATACTTTACACCGTCAAGCTCTCTTACAAACTCAGCGCGGTGTTCGACTCCGCCGAAGCTTTCGGCGACCTTTACGATGTTCTCAACGCTTACTATTCCCCATACTGCGGAAATTGCCGCAAGGTAGTTCTCGACATTATGCATACCCGGGATTTTAATATCCTTATAATTCATTATCTCGGTGACTTTACCGTAATCATTATAAACGATTTTATCACCGTCAAGATAAGCTCCGTTATCAACTGAAGCTTTTCGCGAGAATTTAACGAGTCTTCCGCGTACATCTGTCTCAAAGCTGTTCGAAATATCATTATCGAGATTCAATACTGCTTTTGAGAACGCGTTCTGATGAAGGATAATATTCTTTTTTGATTCAACATACTCGTTCATATCCTTATGAATATCAAGGTGATTGGGAGCAAGATTTGTAACGACCGCGATTTCGGGGCTTTTGCGCATAGAGATAAGCTGAAAGCTTGACAGCTCTACAACGGCGTAATCTTCAGCATTGATGCTTTCGATTTCGGGAAGAAGAGGAGTGCCGATGTTTCCTCCGAGATGGACGTTCTTTCCCTGAGCCTTTAACAGCTCGGAAATAACCGTTGTTGTTGTAGTTTTACCGTCTGAGCCGGTTACGGCAATTATTTTACAGGGACACAAATCGAAGAACACCTCCATTTCCGAGGTGACGATTACGCCCTTCTTTTTAAGCGCTTCAAGCTCCGGACGATAAAAAGGAGTACCCGGACTTCTAAACAGAATATCGGTTTCAATATTATTGAGATAATCATCGCCGAGAATAAGCTTTGCCCCGGCTTTTTCCGCTCTTTTCGCGTTTTCTCCGAGCGCCTCGTAGCTCTGACGGTCGCAGGCGGAAACTACAGCGCCTTTTTCTGAGAATAATTCAATAAGCGGAAGGTTGCTTGTACCGATTCCGACGAAGCATACTTTCTTTCCCTTTATATTGTTAAAAAATCTTTCTGTTGTATTCATCCTGCATACTCCCTTAGATGTATTTCTAATTTTCTATTATACTTAAAAAATGATAAAATATCAACCTTTTATTATAGATAAAAGTATGATATTATAGACAGGGTGATAGTATAAAAAATCACACTATCATATTTCTCAGTTTGTCCTACGGGACAACGGGCAATGACTAAATGCCCCTTTACGCCTTATCTGCCCACGGTAAGGTTGTAAATAAACTATTTAGCTATTTGTGGGCGGAAAGGCTAAGGCGATCAATATGATCAGCGACTTTATAAGCATAGATAAAAAAATAAAAATCCCGATTTACTTTCAGATATACGCACAGCTGAAAAAAGCAATCGAAAACGGCAGTATTAAGGAAAATGAAAAAATCCCTTCTGTAAGGAAACTTTGCTCCGATTTAAACATATCAAAATCTACTGTTGAAAATGCCTACGGACTTTTAAGAGCCGACGGTTATATCATAAATATACCGAAAAAAGGTTATTATGTCGAAAAAGGTATATTAATTGATAAAAGTACTAATAAAACAGACGGTACTAAAAAAACAGTTAAGCACTACAAGTATGATTTTTCAGGAAAAGGTATAGATAAAAATTGCACCAATATTAAAGAATGGAGAAAATATGTAAAAGATATTCTTAACAGAGAATATCTTTTAAATACTTACAGTGAAAATCAGGGTGAAGAAGAACTGAGACAGGCGCTTTCAAAGTATGCATTCACAACAAGAGGAGTAAACGCCGGTCCGGAAAATATTGTAGTAGGCTCAGGTTCTCAGACTTTAATTTTTATATTATGCGGTATACTCGGGCTGAATAAAACAGTTGCTATAGAAATGAATTCCTTTCCTCAGGCAGAGCAGGTATTTTCTGATTTTAATTATCGTATAAAATATACCGACAGCGACGAGCTTGGAATTACAGTTGAATCACTAAACAATTTAAAACCCGACATTCTTATGATAAATCCGAATTTTATCAGTATAAACGGAGGAACAGTCCCGATAAAAAGAAAAATTGAAATACTGAATTGGGCTAAGGAAAACGACTGTCTTATAATTGAAGATGATTATAACGGTGAGATGAGATATAAAACCCACCCTAAAACCTGTATGCAAAGCCTTTCCCCGGAGCAGGTTGTTTATATAGGCTCTTTTTCAAAAATACTTCTTCCTTCGGTAAGGATAACGTATTTTGTACTCCCCGACAGTCTTATCAAGAAGTATAATGATGTAAAGGAGTTTTATAATCAGACCACTTCAAAAATCGAGCAGCTTGCTCTTGCAAAATATATCAGTGAAGGAAAGCTGGAAAAGTATTTAAGAAAATCGAGGAGATATTATCTAAATAAAAGTGAGAAAATGAGAAAAACAGCAGAAAACTGTTCATTTTCCTATATCTTTAATGAAACAGCGATGTATTATGAGATTCATTTTAATGATAATATGCTTGAGAAATGCGAATCGTTATCTATCAAGCCGATGAGGACTTCAACGGAAAAACAGATTAAGCTCAACTTTTCACAAATTGACGATGAGCTTATCGAGGAAGCTCTGATGAAACTTAGTAAGTGATTTCTTTAAATGCAAAAAAACGGCAGTGGATTTTGTCCACTGCCTTATGTTTTATAATTATTAGCTTTCCCTACCTAATAAAAA
>CAZERR010000046.1:0-11744 GCA_964514785.1 uncultured Ruminococcus sp.
CCTTTAGCCTTTTCAAGAGCCTCGTTAGCGTCCATTCCGCCCTTGATAAAGTCCATCATCTTTCCGAAGCTTAAGAACTCATAACCGATAATCTCGTTATCGGCGTTCATAGCTACCTGTGTGCAATAGCCTTCTGTCATCTCAAGATAACGGGGGCCTTTTTCTTTAGTAGCGAACATTGTTCCTACCTGAGAACGAAGTCCCTTACCGAGATCCTCGAGAGAAGCGCCTACCAAAAGTCCGCCCTCGGAGAACGCGGACTGAGTTCTTCCGTAAACAATCTGTAAGAATAACTCTCTCATAGCTGTGTTTATAGCGTCGCATACGAGGTCGGTATTAAGAGCCTCGAGGAGAGTTTTACCGATAAGGATCTCAGAAGCCATAGCCGCCGAATGAGTCATACCCGAACATCCGATAGTCTCGACTAATGCTTCCTCGATAATTCCTTCCTTTACGTTGAGCGTGAGCTTGCATGCGCCCTGCTGAGGAGCACACCAGCCGATGCCGTGCGTAAAACCGGAAATATCCTTGATTTCTTTAGCCTGAACCCACTTACCCTCCTCGGGAATGGGAGCGGGACCGTGATACGCGCCCTTGGCTACGGGACACATATTCGATACTTCTGCTGTGTAATACATAAGCATTTCCTCCTTAGATTTAATGGAGCCGATAAGATCCGCAAAAAGCGGGAGCTATCCGCTTATAGCACCCTATAAGATACTATATTCCTTATAATGATTATAGTCGAGATAACGAAAAACGTCAAGTGCAAATTGCAAATATATAGGCGAAAAGTGAAATGAAATCACTAAATCTATTTAAAAAGTATGCATTATGTATAATTACCGTTCTGTTAGCATTTCGTCGAGTATTTCAGCCGAGATCCTGACCAGCTCGGGGCAGGGACGCTTTTTGTAATATGCCTCGCTCCGCTCTTCCGGAGCGCCGCCTTTTTTTACGTTCACGCCCGATAAAAGCTCGCGGCAGATTATCGAGCCGTTTTCTTCCCTGAAACGCTTAGCAAATTCCTGAATAAGATGATAATGCTCTTTTTTTGCCGTTGTATCTGATGGTGAGGAATACCCATTTACGAGCCCCAGCACCATACACGCGCCGCTTACCGCTCCGCATACCTCCCTCATCCTGCCTATTCCTCCGCCGAAGGAGGACGAAAGCCTCGCCGCCGTATCATCGTCGAGCCGGGTAACGTCCGAGAACGCGAGCAGTACCGCCTGAGCGCAGTTGAAGCCGTCGTAAAAAAGTTTCTCTGCTTTTTTTGAGTGAGCTGACATAATTCCACCGTCCTTAATAAGTATGTAAATAATATACTACATCACCGCGGTTTTGTCTATCACGGAACTGCTTTTTCGGCAAGTCTTATAAAAAATTTTTTCAGCGGCAGAAGCGCGGCAGCGGAAACAACATTGAATACGGTATGGACGCAGGCGATATCCGCAGGAGTAACCGCCTTGATTATAAACCCGGGCTTAAAAATCATATCGATCCCGAAGAACAGCGAAAGAAATATCACCGTCCCGAATATGTTGAACATAATATGAAGCAGCGCGGCGCGCTTAGCGTTTTTACCGATCCCTACAGCGCTCAGTACCGCCGTTGCGCAGGTGCCGATATTCTGCCCCGAGATTATCGGGACGGCAGCTTTAAGCGGTATATCCGCCGACAGCGACAGCGCCTGCAATATTCCGGTCGAAGCGGACGAGGATTGGATGACCGCCGTAAAAAGCGCGCCCGTGAGTACGCACGGCACGGGGGAATTGCAGGAATTCAGCATATTCAAAAAGTTCTCGCTGCGCGCAAGTCCGGCGGCGGAGTTCTTCATAAGCGCCATAGCGAGCAGTATAACAGAAAAACCGAAAACCGCCCTGCCGGTATTCTTTTTCTCCCCTAATAATAGCAGCGCGCCGAAAACAAGCCCGAGAGGGGAGAGCGCCTCGGCGCAAAACGGCAGAGCCTGCCCCAGAGAGAGTATCCACGCGGTAGCGGTGGTGCCGATGTTCGCGCCGGCGATGACCGCAAAGCTCTCCTCAAGCGAGATTATCTCCGCGTCCGCAAGCCCGGTGAGCATAACCGTTACTGCCGAGGACGATTGCACCGCGGCGGTCAGAACCGCCCCCGAAACCACTCCCGTAAAAACATTCGAGGCGGATTTTTTAATGACGGCTTTAAGCCTGCCGCTTTCCGAGCGCTTCAAGCCCGAGGTCAAAAGGTTCATTCCTGCGATAAATAAGCCCGTCCCGAGCATAAGTCCGATAAAGTTTAATAAAGTCATAATCAAGTATATTGACGGCGCTTTAGCTTTTATTACTTGCTTTTGCGTGTTAATACACTAAAATTTTTTTAAAAAAACTATTGACATTTCAAATGATTAGTTATATAATGCCATTAAACCGATGAGGAAGAGTGAGTAGGCTCTGTTTTTTCTCTTTTAGAGAGCTGCGGACGGTGGAAGCGCGGCAGAGAACGCAGGGATGAATGGACTTCCGAGGGCGAACTGAAATGCATTTGCAGAGTATGTGAGACGGAACTGGACTTTCCGTAATCAAAAGTCAGCGTATATGGGTACGCGTTGAGAGGACGTAAATTACGTCAAGCAGGGTGGCACCGCAGGTTAATACCTGTCCCGGCATTTTAATGTTGGGACAGGTTTTTTGTTTTATTTGAAACGAATATCCGCAAATCTTCCCCGACATACCCAAATTTTTTTTAAAGGAGCGACTACTATGTCAAACACTGAAAACAAAATCCCGTACAAAATCTATCTATCCGAAAACGAAATCCCGAAGCAGTGGTATAATCTCAGAGCGGATATGAAGAACAAACCCGCTCCGCTTCTTAATCCCGGCACAGGCAAGCCCCTCACAGCCGAGGAGATGAGCGGTATCTTCTGTAAGGAGCTCGTACAGCAGGAGCTCGACGAGAAAACCCCTTATATCGATATTCCCGAGGAGATCCGCGATTTCTATAAGATGTACCGTCCTTCTCCGCTTGTTAGAGCTTACTGTCTCGAAAAGGCGCTCGGTACACCTGCTAAGATTTACTACAAGTTCGAGGGCAATAACACCTCCGGCTCCCATAAGCTCAATTCCGCTATTGCTCAGGCTTATTACGCTAAGAAGCAGGGCTTAAAGGGCGTAACTACAGAAACAGGAGCAGGTCAGTGGGGCACAGCTCTCTCGATGGCTTGCGCGTATTTCGGACTTGACCTCAAGGTATTTATGGTTAAGGTAAGCTACGAGCAGAAGCCCTTCAGACGCGAGGTTATGAGAACCTACGGCGCTCAGGTTACTCCTTCTCCCTCCGAGACAACTAACGTAGGAAGAAAGATCTTAGCTGAGCATCCGGGCACCACCGGCTCACTCGGCTGCGCTATCTCCGAGGCGGTTGAGGTCGCGGTTTCTAACGACGGCTACCGTTATGTACTCGGAAGCGTACTCAATCAGGTTCTTCTCCATCAGAGCATTATCGGTCTTGAGACCAAGGCGGCTCTCGATAAATACGGCGTAAAGCCCGACGTTATCATCGGCTGCGCCGGCGGCGGATCAAACCTCGGCGGACTTATCGCACCGTTTATGGGCGAAAAGCTCAGGGGCGAGGCTGACTACAGGATCATCGCGGTAGAGCCGGCGTCCTGCCCGAGCTTCACCCGCGGAACCTATGCGTACGACTTCTGCGACACAGGTATGATCTGTCCTCTCGCTAAGATGTATACTCTTGGCTCAAGCTTTATTCCCTCTGCTAACCACGCAGGCGGCTTAAGATTCCACGGAATGAGCTCGACCTTATCTCAGCTTTATCATGACGGACTTATGGAGGCGACCTCCGTAGAGCAGACCAGCGTATTCGAGGCTGCCGAGCAGTTCGCGAGGATCGAAGGTATCCTTCCTGCTCCCGAAAGCTCACACGCGATCCGCGTAGCTATCGACGAGGCTCTCAAGTGTAAGGAGACAGGCGAGGAAAAGACGATCGTATTCGGTCTTACAGGTACCGGTTACTTCGACCTCGTAGCATATCAGAAGTTCAACGACGGCGAAATGTCCGACTATATCCCGACCGACGAGGATATCGCCGCAAGCGTTGCAAAGCTTCCGAAGGTTCCCGGTCAGGAATAATAGTGTAAAAGTTCACACTAATTCTAAATAATAACTATAATATCCGCCCGTGTGAAAGCACGGGCGGAAAGGCTATGACGATTATGAGAGATATAAAGAAAATACGCGCCGAAATAAACGAAATCGACGAAAAACTGATCGGGCTGTTTAAGCGGCGGATGGCTTGCTCACGGGAAGTAGGCTTCTATAAACTGGAGAATAATATTCCCGTCTTAGACGAAAAGCGCGAGAAAGAGATCCTGGATAAAGTCTGTGAGAACGGCGGCGAATACAGTGAGGCTGTACGGGCGTTGTTCTCAAAGATGATGGAGCTGTCACGCGCCGTTCAGTACGATATAATCAAAAGCGCAAAAGAGGAAAAATAACATAATATATAAATAACAATAATATATATTAGTTTAAGGACTTTTTCAACCTATGTTGAGACAGTCCTTTTATCATCCGTTTTATGCGTAAAAACGGTCGAAATATGCAATGATATACACAAATTCCGTATATTTATTCACTGCAAAAAAAAATAAACCAAATTGCCTAAAATTCGTGGCTTTTCGAGCTTTTTCTAAAAACGAATTATAGAAAAATGCACAAAATGCTACCAAACACCCCTTTTTTAAAAATAATTATGTGCAAGATGTTAAAGAAATAATATAATCAGGGTAAAAATGCACAAAGAGGAGTGGTGAAAAAACTTCTAACTATACTAATTATACGAAGTTTTGTGAAACCCTTGAAAATCGAGTGACAATTGGCTTGAAATGTGCTACAATAAAGTACAAAATAGATAAAATGTATAAGAGTAACTATATTTTGGATATACAACCTTATTTTATGTATAAATTTTCTATTTTACTGTGTATTTTTTAACAGTGTTTAGTCAGGATTACTACGAGAAAAGGAGATGAGATTTATGAAAGCAACCGTAAAGAAACTTATTATGTTATTCATTATGATTTTCGTGTTCGTTGCGGCGACCTGTCTGACCGCCTTCGTTTCATCAGCGGACAGCTTCTATACGGTTCGTATCAACTATTATTTCGCCGACGGTGAGAATATCTGGGCTGTAGATTCATGGTCTGATTCTTCACCCGAATCCGCGACGGAAACCGAGTCCGAAACCGAAACAGTTACCGAAACAGAAACGGAAACCGAAACCGAGACGGAAACGGAGACCGAAACGGAGGATGAAACCGCAACGGAAACCGAATCGGAAACAGAAACTGTCCCCGAAACTATCAACACTGTCCTTTTCTCAAATAAGCAGAACTGGAATAAGGTATACGTCTATGCGTATAACAGCGCAGGCGGGAAAAACCGTTCCTACCCGGGCGTTGAGCTTACCGAAAAGCAGGACAACGATCAGGACGAAGAATGGTTCATCGCCGAAATAAGCTCAAAGTACGATAAGTTTATTTTCAGCGACGGAAACAGAAATAAAACCGAGGAGATCACCTACGACAGCAGCAAGACGGGTTATTTCGCTTCCTCTATCCCCGATCCGGCGGCAGGCAAAAGCCCTGCGCACGACCCGTATGTAGCGGCGTATCCCGCGGGCGATCCGGTCAATCTTACCGTGAGAAACCCGGAGATCGAGGGTTATACCCCGATGTCGCTTCCTTCGGGCGGTTCGCTGTATGAGACTTTCGCGTACAGCACCGATAGTATTAACAGCAACGTATCTGTAGATGTATTCTATGTAGCAGGTCTTTCGCATTTCCGCGTAATGTACTATAAGCAGAATATCTACGACGACCTCTATACGAGGGTTTACGACCTCGATTCTATTTATACCGACCGCTACGGCTACACGGGCACCAACCCCACCGAGCTCGAAACAGAAACCCTGCCCGGCTTCGAGGGCTTCACTAACCTTTTCCACGAGCCCGACGCTATCGCTGCCGATGGTTCGACAGTATTCAGGGTTTATTACGACAGAAACTTCTATAAGGTAAACTTTAACCTCGGTTCGGGCGGCTACGGCGTTGAGCCTGTTTACGCCAAGTACCAGACTGTTTTCCATATTTCCGAGCCTAAGCGTATGGGTTATACCTTCAGGGGTTGGATGCGTACCGATAAGGATTCGGAAGAAGAGGACGACTGGAACTACGTTAAGCCGGACGGTACTGCGCTTCCCGACGGATATAACGCAGAAACAGAGGACACCTACCTCATCAAGAATTTCACCGAGGGTGAGGTCGCTAATCACGATGTATTCTATAAGGCGATGTGGGCTCCGTCTACTACGAGCTATTCAATAGTTTACTGGGTTCAGAAGCCGGATTCTAAGCGCGTTACTCCCGATTATATTCAAGATAAATCAAATACAAAGTCCGAAGCTCAGCATATTATCGCTCAGCACTATCAGGTTGTTGCCGCTAAGGACGTAACGGGCGTTACCTCGGGCTCTCATGTAAAGCTGACCGATAAGGTATACAGAGAGGACGGAAAAACTGAGGTAAGTATTAACAACTTCTTCGGCTATAACCTGAATCCGCCGCAGAAATTAGAGAGTGGTGAATACCGTACCGACGAAAACGGAAACTATCTTGATTCCAGCGGTAATATAATCGACTTCCCTACGATGAGTCTCGCTCAGCGTGCTGAGTTTGAAGAAAGTAAGCGGAAGTTCTATACGCCTAATACCGGAATAACCGCTCTCCAGTTTACCGGTAATTATGAAACTCACGGCGACATTAACCGAGATTATCTCGAAATAGCCGGCGACGGTACTACTCGTATCAACGTTTATATCGACCGTGTGACCTATAAATTACAGTTCTTCTTCGCGAGAACACAGCAGAATGCTCAAGGCAAAATTACAAAAGTTCATCTCACCAAGTCAACAGGTGGTTTTTCGAGAAATGATAAGAGTAAAACTGATTTGTACGGAAGACTGGGTCAGGATGGTTCTATTTGGGAGAATGCAAATACCCCGACTGTAAACGGCAGTAAAATGATCCCTCAGTTTAAGTCCGTGCGCGCTGCGGCTATAGCCGCAGGATGTGCTGAAGGGAGCAATCCGAAATCATATCTCCCGGAAGGTAAAGATCCTACGAAAGATTGGACTTACTGGTATTACGAGATGGAGACGCGCTATAAGGCGAGACTGAATAATACCTGGTTCAACGACGCTTTCGATCCTCTGGATAATACTCAAAAAGATAAGGACTATATATTCACGAGCTGGGCGTCTGAAAAAGGAACAACTTATCAAATAATGAATTCTAAAACTGCCCAACCGAACTATACCGTTAAGGGCTACTACGAAAGATTTAACGAGGAGCTTTGCTTCCCGGGCACCAGCTCAGGAACAGACCGCCCCGAGAATGAACTGCATTTCTTAGCGTCATGGGCGAGGGTTTTACCAGATAAATCTAAGGATAACTGGAATGTGCAAAACTTTACCTATAAAAATATGGTAGAGATCCTCCCTTACGAGCAGTTCCTTGTAAATCAGAAGGGTTCCACCGATATTCTTATTAACGGCGGCGATTATAACGCCGGAAGCTACGGCGGAAACGACTACCGCGCCGGTCACTACAACGGACGGTATATTGAAGTCGTCGAGAATAACGGAACGATTTACGGCCTTCTTCCCGATAATAAGAAAGAAACCTACGACTGGGGAACCAGATACTGGAATTCTAGTAGGACAACAATTGCTTCAAATAATGAGTCTATAAGAATAAACCAGACCACAGTTGCGCTGAAGGGCTTCGAGCCTGTACCTGATCCGAAAAACGGAGTCGGCGGCGACCTTGTGGAAATGTACGAAGGTAACGGAACTCATAATCCGCAGTCGCACTGGTTTGAGTATACCGACGCCAACGGTACTACCTTTGACAATCATCATCACGCCGATATTTACACCTTCTATAAGCGTAATCACTATATGCTACAGTACCGTAACGATAATAAGCTCGAGGGCGGTAGGCTTTTCAACGCGTACTATAACGCGCCCTTAAACCTTATGAAATTCCAGTACACCCCGGAATATCCCCACCCCGAAAGAGCGAGCCGTTATAACTTTGAGGGATGGTACTACGACCCGTTCCATCTTGAGCCCGTAGACTTCACTAAGGACAGGATGAGGGACGATGACGTAACGCTCTACGCTAACTGGGAGCCTAAGAAAATCGGCGTAAGCTTCTATCCTACCTATAACGATTACTACGAGGATATAAACAGCATCGACCTTATTAAGGGCGACAATGAAGTCACTACCGAGATCGCGGTCGAATACAGCTCGTATATCGATAATATCCATATCCCCGCGGATTACAATGAAGGCGATGTAAACCCGAGACCGAGGCTTATCGCGCCTGCCGAGGGAGCATCCTTCGCCGGATGGTACTACCTGAGAGATAACGTACCTGTGCGCTTCTCTCCCGAGGACGTTCCGGTTACCGCGCTTAACAGCGAATCAACTCAGGACAGATGGCGAGTTGAAGCTCAGACCAACGGCACCCTGCCCGAAGCAGGGGAGGGCAATAACATATTCACCTTCACTAACGCGAAAAGGTGGCGTGACGTATATATCTACGCGTGGAGCTCTACCGATACGAGCAAGAAGCTCGCCGAATGGCCGGGCGTAAAGCTTACCGATAAGCAAGAAACGCTAAACGGAGATAAGTACACCGTTGAGATCAGCTCTCAGTACGATTCGTTTATAATAAGCGACGGAGAAGAGGAAAGGACGGTTGAGATCCAGCACGAAGACGGAGTGACCGGCTACGTTCCTACCGAGGAGCGTGGAACCCTTAAGCTCTTTGCCGAGTGGGTAACTAAGGACGTAGGTAAGTTTAAGATAGACTATGTAGAAAAGGATCATCCCGAAGCTAAGGTTGCCGATTCTACTATAGGAAGAGCCTTCGTTTGGAAAACCCGTACCTTTAACGCGAAGGGCGGCGGCGAATTTAACGAGGATCACGCGTGGGACAACGGCGAGAACGCCCTCAACTGGTGGCCGACTGTTAAATCTCACTCGATAGTTATTAGGGCGAATGATCAGGGCGATCCCTATAAGCCTAATACCTTTACATTTGAATACATTAAAAAACGAGGCGTATATTATAGAATGCAGTTCCTCGACGCAGAGACCCGAGTTCCTATATCCGGAGTTGACCAGTCGCTGTTAGAGGAAAAGTATACTACCCTCGCTCAGATAAGCGCGGACGCGCCGTTTATCGCGGGTTATATCCCCGAAACCGCGACTCAGACGCTGATACCCGCCGCGTCTACCGCGGCTACGGAAGACGAGCAGAAAGAGGAAGAACTCTCTACTAACGTAATAACCTTCCTGTATAACAGAAATACTACCGAGTATGTTTATCAGGTCGATTATTATACTCAGGATACCGACAGCAACGCGTATTCGCTCTATCAGACGGAGAACCTCGCGGTTCCGATCAATCAGGAAGGCGCCACTACCGTTGCTATCCAGAGTATTTACGAACGAATCTTCCCCACAACTCTTATAAACAGCGGATTTACCCTTAATACGGGTATGACGAAGTATACGCGGATAAACGGCGGAACGCATACCTATGATTTAGGTGAGAATACGACTGTTGAGATAGCCTACGGAAGCAGAACCGTTATTCAGGTTTACTTCAATAGAAAAACCTACTCCTATAAGTATGAGTATTACGACTATAAGCAGGCTCAAAAATACGCCGACGCTTTAGGCGGATGTACTAATGATATCACTCTCAGCGAAGATATTATAGGCTACGCGGTAAGCGAGAGAAACGCTAACGGTAAGTGGGATGTTGAAAAGCTGAGCTCCCCCGTAAACGGAGTGACTACCGGAAAGAATCTCCTGACCGGCGAAACGACTCTGCTGTTCTCTAATACTCAGGACTGGAGCGACGTTTACCTGTATGCGTGGAGCTCGTCTAATACTTCGAATACAAACGCCGAGTGGCCGGGAGTTAAGCTTACCGATACCGTGACCGAGAACAAAAAGACGTATTACGTTGCGACTGTTCCCGCGGGTTATGATAAGATAATGTTTAATAACGGCACCGAGAGGCCCGCGAGTATGTGGACCGGACTTCTCGCGACCTTTAACGGAGCTCAGGCTGAAAGAGTAGGTAAGGAAATCACGATTTCCCCCGATAAGAACTACTCCTATACGGGAACTACTCCCGCGACGCCGTATACGAGGATCGAGGATAAGGTGATCACTCATGAGATCGCTCCTACCGACCTCGGCGATCCGGAAGCTAATACGATAAAGATATTCTATAGAAAGGATATCGAGCGCGAGCTTCAGTTTAAGCTTGTTTGCGCTAACGAGAACCTGCCTTATGCCGACGTTGACTACGATCAGCACGGAGTTCCGCTTTACGGCGCGCTCTCAGGTACGCTTCAGACGGTAGAGCAGTACAGCGATATCAACGATGTAACATTCTATAACTTCAACGAGGTTTATAAGCCGAATGCGACTGAAAGTGATCCTATCGATGAAAAATACGTTCACCTGCATAAGTATACCTTTAAGGGCTGGTACAACAACCCGAACGGTACCGGTACTCCGCTTACTACGAACGCTACCCTGACTAAGACCGATTTAGGACTTCAGGACGAGGAGCTCCCCGATCATAATACGGTTTACTACGCCGTAGTGGAGCAGGAGTTCGTTCAGGCGAATTTCGAGATCCGTTATGTTAACCAAGACCTTCCGGTCGGCGGCGACGAAGCTCAGAGCGCAGAAGATAGAGAGGCAGGCGAAATCGTAAGAGCCGCTCCTATCGATAACGACGGAAGCGTGACCGGAGCGAGACTTCATTTCACGCTGCCTAACAATTACGTTTCCAATTCGCCTATCCCGTGGCACAGGACTATGGGCTATTCGGTTCAGGCGGAAGCTATAGACGAAAAGGTCTATAAGTATGAGTTCCTCGAGTGGTGGGAGGAAGACTTCGATAATACAATTGAAATAAACGGACAGCAAGTACCGCAGATGGTTCGTAAGAAGAACTGGAATAACAGCGGCGAGTGGGATCCTTCCGCTATCGAGAAACAGCTCGACCGCCGCAGCAATAAGCACGTTATCGCGGTATTTAAGCCGCGCGAGCTTGTATCGCTTCCGTATATTACGAAGTATCACTATACAACCCGAAACCACGGCGAGCAGGATTACGTCGTTAAGGGAAGCCTGACCGGAGACGACCTTAAGGCATCTAACGGTAAGGTAACCGATGATAATTACTTTAAGCTGACCGACAGCTTTATTCTCGAGAATGCTCCTTACGAGGGCAACCACGGCGAGACCCTAAGCTGGTCTGACAGAAATATTGTGAGCACCTCGGTAAAGGGTGACTCCGGCGCTAAGAAGGAATTCTATAAGAGCGACCATATGGAAACCACGCTTGTTGCCGATCAGGCAGTCGAGAAGGTTCACGTTAAGTATAAGCTTACGCCTGCAAGCGAGCGTGTGGACGTACTGGTGGATAAGGGCGCAAACCTCTATCTCACCGACGCAAGCGGAAATAAGACGGCGCTTGAGGCTCTTGACAGCTACGGCGGAAAGAACTTCAGCTACTGGGCTATAAGGAAATCCGACGGCGGTAAGGTTATCGCTAAGTGTACTACTAAGAAGTTCTACTACTG
>CAZERR010000046.1:11844-14778 GCA_964514785.1 uncultured Ruminococcus sp.
AACTGGTCTAATATCTGGAATCAGACTGATAACCTCACCGTTCAGGACGGTATGACTTATAAGCTTGCAGGCTATTTTGACCAGTATAGCAAAATGCCCGGCGAATGGTGCCGCGCGCTTACGCTCGAGCATATCGACTATTCCCGTAACCGCTGGACTGACGAGGACGGTGTTATCGACTATTCAACCGGAGCTACCGACTTGCTTTATACCGACTTTGAGGTAGCCTTCGCCGGAGATAACGAACGCATTTACAATAACTCTGATTACAGGGTAGGCCTTGTGTACGAGTTCTGCACTACGGTTCCCGATAATGTGACCTTTAATCCCGATAAGGATTACGGCGCGAAGTCGGATGAAACTAACCTTAAGGCTGCGATAGTCGCTCAGTCGACCTCGTACGACTATAAGAACAACGGTACAAGCGCGCGTACGATCGTGGTTGACGATATCGACACGAGCGAGCTTACGAATAAAAACCGTATCCAGGCAGCCCTCGGACTGAAGAATAAATGCGTAAACGGTAAATATACTAACGCGAACTACCTTATTAAGGTAACCGCGTACTTAATCGATAAGAATAACAACAACGCTGTAAGCCTGAGTAATTCTGTATATACCTGCCTTAGAGAACCGGCAGGAAAAGACTTATTCTTTACAGCACCTTAAAACGAATCGATCCACGGAAGGAGGGAGAGATTTATGAAAAAAGAATATATCTCTCCCGAGTTCCATTATTTAAAAGTGGATATGAGGGATATGCTTGTAACAAGCTGGGAGCATAATTCTTCTCATATTAACGAGCCCGATCCGAATTTGCCCCCTGATGATCCTACAGATCCCGATATCCAGTGGTAGGGGAGGTGCGTTTATGAAATTCAGTATTAAACTGTGCGCGATGCTGCTTTGTTTGCTTATTGCTTCTGCGGTAACGGTAAGCGCAGCCTCTTATATCACTCTTGACGGATTCGCGTTTGACCTTAACTCGGACGGCGAGGCTGTTATCCATAGCTACGACAACCGCTCGGCTGAGGTCAGTATTCCCGATAAGCTGCTTGGCGCGAATGTTATCGCGATCGACGATTACGCGTTTTATGATGACGGCGATATAACTTCTCTGTCGTTTGAGAACGCGGTTAACCTTAAATCTATCGGCGTGAGCGCGTTTTACGGCTGCAGCGGCATCAAAAGGCTTGAGCTGCCCGACGGCATTACGAGCCTCGGGTTCGGAGCCTTTCAGGGCTGCAGCTCGGTTGAGAGACTGACGCTTCCGAATAATATTGCCGAGATCCCCGGTCAGTCGTTTTATAAGTGCCCGTCGCTCGACGGCGTTACGATACCCGGCTCGGTCAAAACGATAGGGGAGTTTGCCTTCGGCGGCTGCGGTTCGCTTACGGCTGTTGAAATTCCCGACAGCGTTACGTCTATCGCCGATAACGCCTTTAAGGACTGCGATAAACTGGCGGTTTTCTGTAATGAAAATTCGTACGCCGAGAGCTACGCGTTATCTCATGATATACCGTGTTATCGGATAAAGGAATACGCTAAAGGCGACTCGAATATGGACGGCGACGTCAACATCCTTGATGTTACCGCTATCCAAAAGTACAGGGTTGGAAAATACGCCCTGCGCCTCTTTAGAAATAAATACGCCGCCGACGCTAACGGCGACGGCAGCGTTACGGTTCGCGACGCAACGATGATCCAGATGTATATCGCGAAGATAATCGATAAGCTTTAAATAAAACTGTAATTAAAAAGTCCACCCGTCTCGGGTGGACTTTCTGTTTGCTTTTAAGAAATTGCCTGTTTCTCACAGTGTCAATTCCGGCGCGCTTTCCGCGTTAAGCTCTTCTATCTTATCTCGGAGCTTTAGGAAATCGTTGAACGCCTCGGGCTTTTGGTTCGGGTTGCGTAAAATCGCAGCCGGATGAAACATCGGCATCATCAGAAATTTTCCTTTTTGGAAAAATAATCCGTGCTCCTTCGTGATTTTTAAGTCGGGCTTGATGAGCTTCTGCGCCGATATCCTGCCTAAGCATACGATGATTTTCGGGTTGATGAGCTTTACCTGATTTCGAAGCCAGTCAATGCACAGCTCTTGCTCCTCGGGCTTAGGGTCGCGGTTCTGAGGAGGACGGCATTTTACGATGTTCGCTATGTAGATATTTTTTCTGCGGTCTAAACCGACGGCGTTGAGCATTTTATCAAGCAGCTTTCCGGCGCGGCCTACGAACGGCTCACCCTGAAGATCCTCGTTTTCGCCGGGACCCTCGCCGATGAACATAATGTCGGCGTTTTCGTTTCCCACCCCGACAACAACATTTGTCCGTGTTTCGCACAGACCGCATTTTCGGCATTTTTCGCAGTTTTCTTTTAATTCACTGAAAGTTGTATACATTGTTTCCTCCGATAATTTCGTATTGCGCATTACGAGTTACTAATTGTATTATACCTCTTGAAATTTGATCTATAATGAGTTAAAATAACTATATACCGTTTTTACGGAAAAATTTTTAAACAGGTGGTTAGTTAAATGAAAATCTTAGTAGAAACTTCCGCGCGTCATCTTCACGTTTCGCGCGCTGACTTTGAGATTCTTTACGGAAAAGACGCTCAGCTTACCAATAAGAAGGATTTATCTCAGCCCGGCCAGTTCGCCTGCTTCGAGAAGGTTACCGTAGTAGGTCCTAAGGGCGAGCTCAATATGTCTATCCTCGGACCGGAGCGTCCGCGTACTCAGATCGAGGTTTCCTATACCGACGCGCGCAAGCTCGGTATCGTTCCTCCCGTACGCGAGTCGGGCGACGTTGATAACTCTCCGGGATGTAAGCTTGTTGGCCCTAAGGGCGAGGTTGAGATCGACTGCGGTGTTATCGTAGCTAAAAGACATATTCACCTTACTCCGAAGGACGCTGAGGAAATGGGACTTAA
>CAZERR010000047.1:0-14236 GCA_964514785.1 uncultured Ruminococcus sp.
GAAGCTGCTCAACCTGCGGTGGCTGCGGCTGAGTTAATTTAAATAATTATGAAAGGAGTGAGTAAAAGTGGAAAAACTGTCGCCGATGATGCAGCAGTATTTAAAAATCAAAGATGAAAATAAAGACTCTATCCTGTTTTTTAGGCTGGGCGATTTTTATGAAATGTTTTTTGATGACGCTAAGCTTGCGTCTAAGGAGCTTGAACTCACTCTAACCGGGAGAGACTGCGGTCTTAAGGAAAGAGCGCCTATGTGCGGTGTTCCTTATCACAGCTGCGAGAGTTATATCGCCAGGCTGGTTCAAAAGGGTTATAAGGTTGCTATCTGCGAACAGATGGAGGATCCGTCTAAGGCTAAATCAATAGTTCAAAGAGATATCGTACGAGTAGTAACTCCCGGAACGGTTATCGAAAGCAGTATGCTTGATGAGAGCCGAAACAACTATATCTGCTGTATTTATGCCGAGAAGAAAAATATAGCTATGTGCTTCTGCGATATTTCCACAGGAGAATTATACGCTACCGGATTTACCGGCAAGGATTTCATTGAAAAAATCAAAAGCCAGCTTTCAGGCTATAATCCGCGCGAAATTTTAATCGGCGGAGATGTTGTAGAGTATAGCGAGCTTTCTCCTTTTATAAAGGACAAGCTTTCTGCCTCAGTAGAAATGCTGCCTGATGAAAGCTTTGCGTATATGATTTGCGAGGATACGGTCAAAACTCAGTTTTCTTCTGATTATGAGCTTGTTAAAGATAATAAACTGATTATTTGCGCTTTGGGAGCGCTTATAACATATCTCAAAAACACTCAAAAAAACGGACTCGAAAGAATCAACCATATCAATCTTTTCTCTGAAAATCAGTTTATGAAGCTTGATTTTAATACTCAGAGAAATCTTGAGCTCACTCAAACCATGCTTGCTAAGGAAAAACGCGGCTCGCTTTTATGGGTGCTTGATAAAACTAAGACCTCTATGGGTAAGCGTCTGCTTAGAAGCTGGATTGAGAAGCCGCTTTTAAATGTAACTAAGATAATAAACCGCCAGAGTGCCGTTGAGGAGCTTGTAAACGAAACTGTTTTACGTCTTGATTTAACCGCTGCGCTTGTAGGAATTTTCGATATTGAAAGACTTATGACTAATATAGTCTACGGATCAGCCAAGGGCAGGGAGCTTCGTTCGCTTGCGTCAGCTATCGAACGAATGCCTCAGATCAAGGAGTTTATTAAAAGCTGCAGGTCAAGTAAGCTCAAACAGATTTATAATGATCTTGATACGCTCGAGGATATTTATAAGCTGATTGATGACGCTATAGTTGAGGAACCTCCGTTTTCCGTTAAAGAGGGCGGAATTATTAAGCCCGGGTATAACGAGGAGCTTGACCGAGTAAGTGAGGATATGAATAATTCGACCGGAATTCTCTCCAGGATCGAAGAGGAGCAACGGGAGCTTACGAAGATTCCAAAGCTTCGGGTCGGTTATAACCGTGTGTTTGGATATTATATCGAGGTTACCAATTCATATAAGGATATGGTACCCGATACATACATAAGAAAACAGACATTAACTAACTGTGAAAGATATATTACTCAGGAATTAAAGGGCATTGAGGGAAGAATACTCGGCGCTAAGGATAAGGCTTACGCGCTAGAGTACAAGCTTTTTGATGATATCAGAAAAAAAGTCGCTTCTCAACTTGAGCGTATTCAGAAAACCGCCGGAGCAATCGCTGTGCTGGACGTTCTCGTTTCGCTTGCAAATGTCGCTTCCGATAACAGATACGTTCGTCCCGACGTGAATCTTAAGGATAATATTATTCTTAAGGACAGCCGTCATCCCGTTGTTGAACTGTTGTTAAAGGGGGCTCCGTTCGTACCAAACGATGTATTCCTGAATTGCTCTGCTAACCGGGTCGCGATAATAACCGGACCGAACATGGCTGGTAAATCTACCTATATGCGTCAGGTAGCGTTAATTGTGCTTATGGCACAAATCGGAAGCTTTGTTCCGGCATCCTCGGCTGAAATCGGGATTGTCGACAGTATATTTACCCGTGTAGGAGCATCCGATGATCTGGCGTCCGGACAATCGACCTTTATGGTTGAAATGAGTGAGGTTGCAAATATTGTAACAAATGCTACCTCAAAATCGCTTCTCATCCTCGATGAAATCGGCAGGGGCACCTCTACCTTTGACGGTATGAGTATCGCGAGAGCAGTGCTTGAATATGTCGCTGATAAAAAGAAGCTCGGCGCAAAAGCGCTTTTCGCCACTCATTACCACGAACTAACCGTGCTTGAGGAGAGCATTGAGGGCGTAAATAATTTTAATATTGCCGTTAAGAAAAAGGGCGATGATATTACCTTTTTAAGAAGAATCGTTCCCGGAGGAGCCGACGACAGCTACGGA
The DNA here is from genome assembly GCA_964514785.1 of uncultured Ruminococcus sp. Taxonomy (GTDB): domain Bacteria; phylum Bacillota; class Clostridia; order Oscillospirales; family Acutalibacteraceae; genus Ruminococcoides. Next base: position 2,408 of record CAZERR010000047.1, read on the forward strand.
ATAGAGGTTGCTAAGCTTGCCGGTATCCCTGATTATATTACGAACCGAGCTAAAGAGATCCTTGCTGATTTAGAGAGTGGGAATAACTCGGAAATAGTTAAAAGCAAGCAAAAAAAATCCGCTCAGGATATAGAACAGCTGAGCTTGCTTCCGAGTATAGATTCAGCTTTGACCGAAAAGCTCAACAGTATCGATTTAAATACTCTCACTCCGATCGAGGCTATGAATCTTCTATATGAATTAAAAAATATGATTTAGGTGGTGAAAATAAATGGGTGTCATTAACGTATTGGATAAACACGTTGCCGAGCTTATTGCTGCAGGCGAGGTTGTTGAAAGACCAGCTTCCGCAATTAAAGAGCTTATTGAAAACTCAATAGACGCCGGTGCTAAAAACATTACCGTGGAAATCCAAAACGGCGGCATCACATTTATGAGAGTAACCGATGACGGCTGCGGAATTATGAGAGATGATATTAAGCTCGCTTTTCTGCCGCACGCTACAAGCAAGATTAGGCTTGAAAATGACCTCGACAGTATTTCTACCTTAGGCTTCAGAGGTGAAGCGCTTTCTTCAATTTCCTCGGTTTCAAGGCTTCAGCTTTTAACAAGAAACGTTAATGAGGATATAGGCTCTTCGTACGAGATCGATGGTGGTGAGGAGGTTTCCTTTGAGGATGCAGGATGCCCCGTCGGCACAACGATTATTGTAAGGGATTTATTTTATAACATCCCTGCGAGAATGAAGTTCTTAAAAAAGGACAGAGCCGAGGGCAACGCCGTTGCAAATGTTGTCGATAAAGTAGCTTTATCTCATCCGGAGATTGCTTTTACATTTATCCGTGACGGAAAGCGCGTGCTTAATACTTCCGGCGACGGTAAGCTGAAATCCGCTGTTTATTCAGTATACGGTAGAGATTTTACAAACGGTCTTATACCTGTTGATTATGAGCTTGGCGGTATTAAGGTTCAGGGATATATCTCAAAGCCCGTTAACGCGCGTCCAAACCGCGGAATGCAGAACTTCTTTATAAACGGACGTTATGTAAAGTCGATGACCGCTATGGCGGCGATCGAAGAAGCGTGCAAGGGCAGCGTAATGGTCGGTAAGTTTCCGGCGTGCGTATTACACATAACGGTTCCTTTTGAGGCTATTGACGTTAACGTTCATCCCTCGAAAATTGAGGTTAGGTTTATCAATGAACGTCCGATATTCGACGCTGTTTATCATGCTGTAAAGACCTCGCTTCAAAATAACGATGAGCGTAAGAACATCACCTTTAATAATGTTAAACGGGACGATGCTTTCTTTGATATAAAAAAGCAGACTCCGTTTATTGCTACTCCTGCCGTTTTCAATAAAGAAAATAAAGAGGTTAAATCAGACCCGATCTCACAGCTTGAACAGGTTATAAAAACAGTTCAGCCTTCCGATAACATAAAAGCAAGTGTTTCAGACGTTGGTTCACCCTTGGATATCTATTCGAAACAGGCAGTTAAACGCGAAGAAAAGATCGAAAAGGTTATTGAAAAAGCGGTTGAGAGCAAGAAAGAACCAATTGATACCGAGATCATTCTTGAAAGTAAACCAATAAGTGCGGATATTCCGGACGAAGAGCTGATAAAGCCTCAAAAAAAGGAGACCGTTAAAGAGCCTGAGGTTCAGGAAATCAAACCTCTCTACGAAGAACCTAAAAATAAGCTTACGTTTATCGGCGAAGCGTTCAGAACATATATCTTTGTTGAAAAAAACGACAAGGAAATTGTAGTTATCGACAAGCACGCTGCTCACGAGCGTATGATATATGAAAAGCTGAAAAAAGAGCGCGGAGCAGGGTTTTCACAGCTCTTACTCCAGCCTGCTACGGTAACTCTCAATAAAAACGATTATGAGGCGGCTATCTCCAATCTCGATATGTTTAAGGAATGTGCATTTGACGTTGAGGATTTCGGAAACGGAACGCTTATTGTGAGAGCTGCTCCCCAGTATCTTGAGCTTGACGATATTGAATCCTCGGTGATAGAGATGGCGGGATATATCGCTAAAAATAAAAAAGATATCCGAAGTGAAAAAATGGACTGGATCTACCATAACGTTGCTTGCAGAGCTGCCGTAAAAGGCGGTAATATCAGCACTAAAGAAGAACTTATGGATATCGCTAATAAAATTGACGAAGATCCTACGCTTCGTTATTGTCCGCACGGACGCCCCGTGTGTATTGTTATGAGTAAGTACGAGCTTGAAAAACAGTTCGGAAGAATAGTATAGCTTATGAAAACAAAATTATTGGTTATAGTCGGACCTACGGCTTCAGGAAAAACAGGGCTTTCAATCGAAATCGCTAAAGCGTATGACGGCGAGATTATTTCCGCCGACAGTATGCAGATATATCGCGGAATGAATATCGCTACCGCTAAGCCCTCGGATGATGAAATGCAGGGAGTTAAGCATCACCTGATTGATTTTCTTGATACCGATGAAGTATATTCTGTCGGCAGGTTTGTCGAGGATGCTCAGAAGGTTATCGAGGATATATCAGGTAGGGGAAAGCTTCCGATTGTTTGCGGCGGTACAGGGCTGTATATTGATTCCCTTATAAACGGGATTTCATTTATGGAGAATAGCTCCGATTCGGGTCTTCGCGCCGAGCTTACCGAGCTTGCCGAGAAAAAGGGTGTTGATTACCTTTTAAAAATGCTTCTCGAGTTTGACCCGTATTCATATATGCGACTTTACGAAGAAAAGAACGTAAAGCGAATTGTACGCGCTATCGAGTTTTATAAAACGACGGGGAAGACTATTACCGAGCAGAACGAAAACAGCAGAAGCGATGAGCCACAGTATGATTATGTTATAATTGGACTTACCGCTAAGGACAGAAACTATATTTACGATAGAATCAACAAGCGCGTTGATATGATGGTCAAAAACGGTCTTGTTGATGAAGCAAAGTTAGTTTTGGACTCTCAGCTAAGTGATACTTCCTCAAAAGCTATCGGATATAAACAGTTATTGCCGTATTTTAACGGCGAGGCTTCTCTCGAGGAATGTATAGACAAGATCAAGACGGAAACCCGTCACTATGCTAAGCGTCAGATGACATGGTTCAGACGTAACGAGAGTATTATCTGGATAAATATTGATGAATATAAAACAAAGAAAGAACAATTAGATTTGGTAAGGGATATTTTGAAAAATCGAGGATTTTAAATGGATAAATTATTATTTAAAAGAATTATAATTGGACTTCTGTCTGTTTGTATTGTCGCTTATATTGTTTATCTGATTTTAAGCACTAACTTTGTTAACGCTGTTCAGACCGAGGAAGCGGTATCTCAGACGGTTTCCAATATTATTCAAGCGAAAACCTTTATAATCAGAGAAGAATCTTACGTTAAGAATTATGAGAATGGCGTATTGTCCTATAACGTTGAAGACGGAGATGACGTTAACAGCGGGCAGACTATCGCAGATATTTACCGCAATGAGAACGATGCCGTTTCCCGTAAGCGTATTGCAAATATCAATAAACAGATCAAATCCTTAAAAACGCTTTCTAAATCCTATTATAAGGACAGTGTCGGTCTTGATACTTTAAATGCGCAAATTAGTAACAATATCTTTTCTATTTCAGAAAATGTTAATAACGGTAAGCTATTAGATGCCGGCAACGCGTGCGAGGATTTGTTATTCTCGATTTGCGGACGTCAGATAACTACAGGAAACGTAAGAACCTTTAACAGTAAGATTAACGAACTCAGAAAAGAAAGAAATAAAATCAGGAATAACTGTTCTTCAAGAATAGGAACTCTTTCTTCTTCAAAGGCAGGTTACTTTATATCATCCTGCGACGGTTATGAAAAATCCGTTAAGCTTAAAAATCTTAAGGAATTAACGCCTAAGAAGTTTGATAATATCAAAAAGAAAAAGATTCCTAAAAATGCTGTAGGAAAGGTTGTTACAAACCCGAATTGGTATATTGCGTGTAAGGTATCCGCGGATGATGCCGTAATGCTTTCTAAAATTCAAAACAGCGGCACCTCGGTTTATGTATCTATGCCGTCGATTATGTCCGGAAAAATTCCGAGCACGATTTATTCTATCAATCAAAAAAGTCGTAAGCAAAATGGTGTTATGATTCTGTCGTGCAATTATATGAATAAGTATATCGCTAATGCCAGAAATGAGAATACCGATATCACTACCGTTTCCTATACGGGGCTTAAGGTATCAAAAAGGGCTATCCACGAGGATTACGTTAAGAAAACCGTTAAAGATAAAAGCGGTAAAAAGATATCTAAAAAGAAAAAGGTTCAGGGCGTATACGTTCTTCACGGTTCGGAGCTTATATTTAAGGAGATTGTAATTCTTTATTCCGCAAGCGATTATGTGCTCTGCGATCCGATGCCGGAGGAAGGAGTTTTGTTCAGCGGTGAAACGCTCCAGCTCTATGATCAGGTTGTTGTGAAAGGAGATAATCTATATGATGGAAAGGTTATTCACTGATATTGAATACAACTATAAAACAATTGAGGAAAGGATTTTTGAGGCAGCTTTAAAATCCGGAAGAAAGAGAGAGGATATTACTTTTCTCGCCGCTACTAAAACAGTTGACGCCGAGGCGATCAACTACGCTATATCTCTCGGACTGAAATATATAGGCGAAAACAGGGTTCAGGAATTGCTTTCCAAGTATGATAAGTACGATTTAAACAATGCTTCCTTACAATTTATCGGGCATTTACAGTCAAATAAGGTAAGGCAAATTGTTGATAAGGTGGATTTGATTCAATCGGTAGACTCAGTAAAGCTTGCTAAAGAGATTTCCAAGCAGTCTGAAAAGCGCGGTATAACTTCTGATATTTTAATTGAGGTCAATATCGGTCACGAGGAAAGCAAAAGCGGAATAGAATCAGGAGCTTTGATCGAATTACTCGACGAAATTAAAGATTTTCCCGGTATTTCGGTAAAAGGTTTGATGTGTATACCGCCGATTTGTGATACTTCACAAAAAATATGTAAATTTTTCGATAAAATGAACAATATATTTATTGACATATCGGGCAAAAACATAGATAATATATCTATGGATATTCTTTCAATGGGAATGTCTGCCGATTATTATGAGGCAATTTTATCCGGCGCAAATATGGTTCGAGTAGGTTCGTCCCTTTTCGGCGCTCGTGATTATCAAGCATAAACAAGCATAAATAAACTAGGAGGATTTAAAGAAATGGCTGGTTTTGTAGATAAGTTTAAACGTATGTGGGATGCTCCCGAGGAAGAGTATGATAACGGTTACGATGAATATGCGTATACCGATACCGAAGAGGATGATTATGATGAAGTTCCTTCCTACGCTGAATCCCGTAGCAGAAACAAGGTGGTTAATATCAGCGCGACAGCTAAGCTTCAGGTAGCTCTTTTTAAGCCTGAGAGATTCGGCGAGGAGACAAGAACAATAGCTGACGAGCTTATTAAGACTCATACTGTTGTACTTAACCTTGAAGAGACTAATAAGGACATGTCAAGAAGAATTATCGACTTCTTAAGCGGCGTTGCTTATGCTAACCGCGGTAAAATCAAGAGAGTCGCTTCGAGTACATTCTTTATTATTCCTAATAATGTTGACCTTACAGGAGACGACCTTCTTGACGAATTAGAGAGCAGTGGCGTTTACTTCTGATAGTGACGCTAAGGAACTGTTAAAACGCGTTGAAGATTTAGCTGATTTATCATTCACTCGTAAAAAGCCTGTTTTTCTCGGCTTTTTAAATGAACGCGAACAATACATAATTTCTAAGGCATTTCCTTACTACAGCTCTGAGATTTCTTTTTTTGGAGGGTATGAAGGAGCAAAAAGACAGTTTTTGTGTTTTTCCGGGTCCGAGGTTTCAAAGGAAGATTTTCCTATCGGAAAGATATTCTTTAAGTATCGTAAGACGGATAAGCTTACGCACCGCGACTTTTTAGGCGCTCTTATGAATCTGGGTATCGAAAGAAGCTGTATCGGGGATATCGTTGTAAACGAAGGCTTAACCTTATGTTTTGTTAAGGATGATATTAAGAATTATATCGAGTCGCAGATTTCAAAAATCGGACGGACAGGCGTTAAGACGGTTGACGATAAAGATTGTAGAATTGATTTCAGTGATGATATTGAGTCTGTATCGCTTATAGTCAGTTCGATGCGGCTCGATGTTGTTATTGCTGCTATTACCAAGCTTTCGAGAGAAAAAACCGCTGACTTTATACTTTCGGGTAAAGCGTTTATAAACTACGAGGAAGTAAAGAATGTCAGCTGTATTCTGAAGCCGGAGGATATTTTGACGATACGCGGTTTCGGAAAGTATGTTATTAAAAAACAGTTGGGTACAACAAAAAAGGGTAGATTAAAAATAAATATTGAACATTATAGATAGGAGTGTAGATTATGTTAACTATTGATGAGATTAAGGATATTTCATTCAGAAGGGGAAGAGGCTATCGCGGAGAAGATGTTGATGCTTTTATCGACGAGGTTATCGTGACTTTTGAGCAGATGAAGAAGGAAAAATCCGACTTAATCAGAAAGATGGATATTTTAGCGACAAGAGTTGAGCAGTACAGAGCTGATGAGGAAACTGTACGCAACGCGCTTCTTTCATCCCAGAGAGTTGCCGACGCTTCGATTAAAGAAGCTCAGGCTAAGGCTGCTCAGATTATTTCCGACGCCGAAACTAAGGCTCAGACTACTCTTAAGGAGTCTAACGCCGTTTCCACTAAGCAGAAGGAAGTTTATCTTAAGCTTAAGAGTGATTCCGCTGAGCTCAGAAAAGAGCTTGAAGAGCTCTATAACAAGCACCTTAAGACTATTACCGATCTTCCGACTGACGCTGTTGTTTTAAGGAAGCAGGAAGAGCTTGATAAGAAATATCCCACAGCTCCTATCGAGGATGAAGTTGAGGATGTTCAGGAAATCGTTGAGGAACCCGATGAATCAGCAGCTTTTGAGTCTGCGTTTGAGACTGAGTCTGCTGAGGATCAGGATGTTGAATTTGTAAGCAAGGTAAGCGATGACCGCTTTGAGGATTTAAAGTTCAGCGATAATTTTGATGTAGATGATAATTAATTATTTGGAGAGTAGATAAAATGTCTCAGGATTATAATAAGACATTAAATCTTCCTAAAACCGAATTTCCAATGCGTGCAGGCTTACCAAAGAGTGAGCCTGTTACCTTGAAAAAATGGGAAGATAACAATGTTTATGAAAAATTAATGGAACATAATGAGGGCAAACCGCTTTATGTCTTACATGACGGTCCTCCGTATGCCAACGGTGATATACATCTCGGCCATGCGCTCAATAAGATTTTAAAGGATTTTATTGTGCGTTATAAAAATATGGCAGGATTCAAGTCACCTTTCGTTCCCGGTTGGGATACTCACGGTCTTCCTACCGAGCTTAAGGCCAGACAGAAAGCCGGAATCGGAAGCTCTGCAGATATTTCTGTTCTTGAGCTTCGTAAGCTTTGCGAGGAATTTGTTACAGGGTATATCAACGATCAGCGCGAACAGTTTAAGCGTCTCGGAGCAATTGGTGAGTGGGATAACCCTTACGTTACCTTGAAGCATGAATTTGAAGCCGAGCAGATTAAGGTTTTTGCTGAAATGGCTACAAAGGGCTATATTTATAAAGGATTAAAACCTGTTTATTGGTGCCCTGAGTGTAAAACCGCGCTTGCCGAGGCTGAAATCGAATATGCTGAGGATCCGTGTCATTCTATCTACGTTAAATTTAAGGTATGTGATGATTTAGGTAAGTTTGAGGCTATGGGAATTGATCCTCGTAAGGTAAGCTTCGTAATCTGGACAACAACAACCTGGACCCTGCCTGCAAACGTTGCTATCTGCGTAGGCCCAAGATTTGAGTATTCAATTGTAAAGCATAATGACGAGTATTATGTTTTAGCTACAGATTTAGTCAAGGATACTATGGAAGCAGCCGAAATCTCGGATTATGAGATCGTTTCCTCAATTAAGGGCAGCGAGCTTGAATATATGAAGACAGCGCACCCCTTCCTTGACAGGGAATCTATTGTGATTGTCGGCGACCACGTTACTCTTGAGAGCGGTACCGGTTGCGTTCATACTGCACCCGGTCATGGTGTTGACGACTATAACGTATGCCGTAATTATCCCGATATTCCTGTTATCTGTCCTGTCGACGCGGACGGAGTTCTTACCGAGGAAGCAGGTCAATTTGCCGGCCTTACCACTGATGAAGCTAATAAGAAAATTGCCATTCATCTCGATGAAACAGGCGCTTTATTCTCGCTTAAGAAGATCATTCACCAGTATCCGCACTGCTGGAGATGTAAATCTCCGATCCTCTTCAGAGCTACCGATCAGTGGTTCTGTTCGGTTGACGACTTTAAGGACGCCGCTATCGACGCTATCAATACCGTTGAATGGATTCCGGCGTGGGGCAAGGAAAGAATTACCTCTATGGTAAGAGACCGCAAGGACTGGTGTATTTCCCGTCAGAGAAAATGGGGCGTTCCTATTCCTATTTTCTATTGCGCTGACTGTAATAAACCTTATGTTAATAAGGAGGCTATGCTTGCGGTTGCCGAATTGTTCGGAGAGGAAGGTTCTAACGCGTGGTTTGAGAAGGACGCTAAGGAAATCCTTCCTGAGGGAACCAAGTGCCCCGAGTGCGGTTGCAAGGAGTTTGAAAAAGAAAAGGATATTATGGACGTTTGGTTCGACAGCGGTTCATCACATACCGCAGTTGTTAAACGCCGCGGATATCTCAGCTATCCTGCCGATTTGTATCTTGAGGGTAACGACCAGTACAGAGGCTGGTTCCAGTCCTCTCTGTTGACTTCGGTAGCTACTGACGGAGTTGCTCCGTATAAGACTGTACTTACTCACGGTATGATTCTGGATATGGAGAGACGTAAGATGAGTAAGTCTCTCGGAAACGGTATCAGTCCTCAGGAGGTTATCAATCAGTACGGAGCCGATGTGCTCAGATTATGGGTCGCTTCCTGTGACTACCAGACTGACGTGAATATCTCACGGGAGATTCTTAAGCAGACTTCCGAGTCATATAGAAAAATCAGAAATACAGCAAGATATATCCTCGGTAATATCAGTGATTTTGACCCTGATAAGGATATGACTTCGGTTAACGATATGCTTCCGATAGATAAATGGGCTGTTAAAACTCTTAACGCTCTTATTGAGAAGGTTAATACCGCGTATGATAAATTTGAGTTCCATCAGGTTTATCACAGCGTTCATAAATTCTGTGTTGTTGATATGTCAAACTTCTATCTCGACGTATTAAAGGACAGACTTTATACAGAAAAGCCCGACAGCCTTGAGAGAAGATCCGCTCAGACAGCTATTTTCTTGATTCTTGACGCTATGACAAGAATGTTAGCTCCGATCTTAGCTTATACTTCCGACGAAATCTGGAGCTTTATGCCTCACAGAAGCTCGGATAATACGGAGAATATCCTGTTTAACGATATGCCTGTTACAGTTGATATCGATGTAAGCGACGACTTTATGAACGATTGGAGTATGATTTCCGAGTTAAGAGATAACGTTAAAAAGGAAATCGAGGTTCTTGTTAAGGACAAGACTATTAAGGGTTCGCTTGAAGCCAAGGTTACACTGACAGCCGGCGGAGAGTATCTTGAATTCCTTAAGAGAATTTCAGATGAAATTAAGCCTGCGCTTATCGTTTCCGAGGTAGAGATCAAGGACGGTATAGGCGAGCTTGAGGTCAGCGTTGAAAAAGCCGAAGGCGAGAAGTGTGAGAGATGCTGGAGCATCAGCCGAACTGTCGGTCTTAACAGCACTCATCCTACTCTTTGCGATAAATGCTGTAAGTTTTTTGAATAAATTTTTAAAGTCGGTGTAGTTTATCTGCGCCGACTTTTTCGGAGAAGATTATGCCTTTTATAGTTTTAGGTTTATCAGCTCTTGTGGTTTTGATAGACTATATTTTAAAAATACTTATTATCAATAATCTTAAGCCTGTTGCTTCGGTAACGATTATACCCGGCTTGTTTTCACTTTCGTATGTTGAAAATAAGGGAGCGGCTTTCGGGATGCTTTCTAATGCAAGATGGATTTTTATTGTTTTTACCCTTATTGTTGTCGTATTAATAATTATTTTTCTTTTTTGGAAAAAACCTGAGAGCAAGCTGCTTAATACTGCTTTATTTCTAATAATCGGAGGAGGAATAGGAAATCTTATTGACAGGATTTTTTACGGTTATGTCGTAGATTATTTAAGTATAAGCTTCTTTCCGCCCGTATGTAACTTTGCTGATTATTGCGTTACGGCAGGAGCTGTTATACTTGTTGTATATCTTTTGTTCTTTTCTGATTACGTTAAAAAAGATAAGGGCTTGAATGATGGAAAATCGTAGGTTTGTAATTGATAATGATTCTTCAAGAATTAGAATCGATAAGTATCTTGCGGATAGTATTGATGATTTGACCCGTTCGTCTATAGCTTCTCTTATTGAAAAATCAAACGTCTTAGTTAACGGTAAGACCGTTTCAAAAAACTACAAGCTCAGAGCGGGGGATAAGGTTGAAATAAATATTCCGGAACCTGTGGAGTATAAGGCGGAGGCTGAGAATATTCCGCTTGATATTGTTTATGAAGACGATGATTTAGCTGTTGTAAATAAGCCGAAGGGTATGGTTGTTCATCCTGCTGCCGGTAACTATAGCGGTACGCTTGTAAATGCACTTCTTTATCATTGTAAGGACAATTTATCAGGAATAAACGGGGTCATAAGACCGGGTATCGTTCACCGTATTGATAAAAACACAAGCGGCCTTTTGATAGTGGCTAAGAATGATAAGTCTCATAATTATTTAGCGAAGCAGATTAAAGAACATAGCTTTACCCGTGAGTACGAGGCTGTTGTTGTCGGAAATATAAAAGATGATAAGGGTACTGTTGATGCACCTATAGGCCGCCATCATATCGACAGAAAAAAGATGACTGTAACCGAAAAAAACTCAAAAAATGCTGTTACGCATTACGAGGTTTTAGCGAGATATAAGGGCTACACCCATATAAAATGCATTCTTGAAACCGGCAGGACTCATCAGATCAGAGTTCATATGGCATATATCGGTCATCCTGTTTCCGGCGATGATGTGTACGGAATAAAAAACGAAAAGGTTAATTTTACCGGTCAATGTCTGCATGCGCGTAAGATCGGATTTATTCATCCTACGTCCGGTGAATATATGGAGTTTACGAGTGAATTGCCTGATTACTTCAAGTTATTTCTTAAAAAACTTGAAAATATAAGCAAATGATTATTCTTTTTTATTAAAAAATGCTTGCATTTATCGGATGATTGTGATATTATATTATGGCATTTGGATACCGTTACTTTGTAATGGGGTTCAATAAACGGCGAAAGCCGCAATTTGAAGCGGATGGTCCTCTGCGATTTGATCGTACGAACGTCTGAAATTTTTAGGAGGTTCAATATGGACGCATTAAAGACAATTGCTGCTGATTCAGTAAAAGCAGACGCTCCTGTGTTCGGAATCGGTGATACCGTTAAGGTTTCGGTAAATATCCGTGAGGGACAGAGAGAGAGAATCCAGATGTTTGAGGGCACTGTTATAGCCAAGAGAGGATCCGGAGTTGCCGAAACATTTACCGTTAGACGTGTTGCTTACGGCGTTGGAGTAGAGAGAGTATTCCCTTTACATTCTCCTAACGTTAGAAAAGTAGAGATCGTTCGCCGCGGTAAAGTCAGAAGAGCTAAGCTCTATTATCTCCGTGACCGTGTTGG
>CAZERR010000048.1:0-4749 GCA_964514785.1 uncultured Ruminococcus sp.
ATCTCACGCGGAGGAAGGATATTTTTAAGCTCAACGCGGATAACCTTGATTCCCCACGCATCGGTAGCCTCGTCAAGGATTATACGGATTTTATCGTTGATGGTATCGCGCGAGGTGAGCGTTGAATCAAGCTCAAGATCGCCGATGATATTACGCAGAGTTGTAGCAGTAAGGTTCTCGATAGCCGCCAAGGGGTTTTCAACTCCGTAGGAATAGAGCTTAGGATCGGTGATCTCAAAATAAACCACGGTATCAATCTGCATAGTAACGTTATCCCTCGTGATAACGGGCTGAGGCGGAAAATCCACAACCTGCTCTTTAAGGGAAACCTTTCTCGAAATGCGGTCGATAAAGGGAATCTTCAGGTGAAGTCCAGTGCCCCATGTCGTGTTATATGCTCCGAGACGCTCGATTACGAACGCATGAGCCTGTGGAACGATTTTAATACATCTTATTATAATAAACAGGACTATTAAAATAATAGCAACGGGCAATATAAAAACGGGTAACGATAATTCAGATACATTGATTTCCATAATTTCCTCCTTAAATAACCTCTACTACAAGTTTAACGCCCTCGATAGAGTTAACTCTTACGTTTGCGCCGGATTTGATCTCGCGGTCGTCCGCGCTTTTCGCGCTCCAGATTTTACCGTCAACATTAACCTGACCCTCGCCCTTAAGGTTTACGATATCCACGGTAACTATACCGAGACGTCCGATAAGTCGGTCGGAGTTGGTAGGCTCCTTCTTTTTAGCGTTGAACTTTTTAACGAACGGCCTCGTTGCGATAAGAGCCACGAGCGATACGAGAATAAAAACGATTGACTGGATAAGAATATTATCGGTAAATATACAGGTCACGGCAGCCGCGGCTGAGCCGAGCACGAACCATATGGACACGAGCTGAGTTGTCAGCGCTTCGCAAATCAGCATAAAAACCGCAAAAATTATCCATACAAAAAGCATATAATTCTCCATTTTTCCACACTTCCTTCCGAAATATATATTATCATTTTCACATAAACAAGTCAATAAAAAATACTATACATTTTTAGTAAAATATGATAGAATAAATCTAAAGGAAGGTGAGAATATGGCATTTGATACTTTTGATGAAGGAATCAACTACGGCGGAGTGCGTTCAAAAAATGAAATAAGAACCTTAATCTGCTATTTGTTCAGTTCAATCCATAAGCCGCTCGATAAATCAACGGTCGTTGAGGCTATCCAAAAGAAAGGTCTCGCTAATTATTTTGAGACGAGCGCCTGCTTTGACGATTTGATTTCTCATAACAACTTAAAGCTTATCGACGGCAGCACAACTCTCTACGACCTTACCGAAAACGGTGTTATGGTCGCGAATCAGCTCGAGAACACCCTGCCGGTCACAGTTAAGGAAAAGGCATACACCTGCGCCCTTGAGCTGCTTGAGCAGAAGCGTATCGAAAAAGAAAACGTTGTAACCATCACTAAAGTTGACCGCGGCTACAACGTTAACTGCCGCATCTCCGGAGGAGACGTAGACCTTCTGGCGATAGATATTTACGCTCCCGATAAACAGCAGGCAAAAATAATAAAGAAGAATTTCCACAAAAACCCCGAACTGCTTTACAAGGTCATTATGGGAACTATTACCCGCAATAAGGAAATCGTAAAGGAATGTCTGAGCGAGATCAACCGCTGAGTATAAGGTTATAACACAGCATAGCCGTTACCCCCGGGATACCGAGAACCCCTGAGATTATTATGCTCAGTACGCTTACGGGTATGTACACGAGCGTAAACACGCTCAGCACGTCTACCAAAACCAGCGCTCCTATCCCCGACAGCACCGATAAAAACGCGCGTTTAAGAGGCTTTCGTTGACGCGATATTTTATGGATCACTGAGAATACGATAAAAGCCGCTGTCAGCGCAACGGGAATATATATTATTTTCATTATATCACTTCTAACATAAAAAATAGACCGTAGGTTGTCCTACGGTCTATAATTATGCGTTTAATTAAGCTTTTAGAACTATCAGCTGAAATAAGCGAGAACATTAAGTCCGATTACGGCTAATACGAAAATACTCGCAAATACTTTAGTCCAGCGTGATAAAAATGCGTCAATTGAACGAGCTTTGTTCTTTGAGAAGAATGTATCTGCACCGCCGGTTACAACGCCGACGCCCTGCTGGTTACCTTCCTGAAGAATGATAACGATAATAATCGCAATTGACATAATAATAAGCACTGCGCCTAAGATAATTTCCCAGATTCCCATTTATAACAATCCTTTCGATTAAGATAATTTAAGTCATTTTTTCGTTAGCCTTATAATAATAACATAAGAAATATTATTTTGCAAGACTTTTTTAACGAATTTTTAGATATTTTTTCTTTCGGATGATATAAAGGAAAATCTACACGATACTTAGCTGTACGCTGTTATCATCGGGCGACGGAAGCGCGCCGAGCGCAGGCAGATTTTTGGTTCTGTAACGCGAGGGCTTGCTGAAACGTCCCTCGGTATACTCCTCTATCTTAAACAGCCTGTGGCCTTTTTTAAGGCGCATTACAGCTACACCCTGAGTTGCTCTCGAGGTTTTAAGGCTTAAAACTCCGGTATGAAGAAGCAGCATTCTTCCCGAAGACGCGGTTATCACGAACTCCTTATCCTCCTTAGAGAACGCTATATCGGAAAGAGGGAACTTATCGCAGTACGCCTTAGTAAGCTTCTTGCGGTTGGTTTTCGTAGCGTAGCTCTCAAGCGGAACCTTAGCGATCTTACCATTCTCGAAGCAGAATAGCAAGAAGCCCTTATAGTCCTTGGTTGCTACCATTTTAACAGCCAGCTCTCCCTCATCCATTCCGAGCTTCGCCGGGATATATTCTCCGAGCACACTCGCTTTTGTATCCTCAAACTCATACGCCTTAGCCTTATAGCACTGGCACATATTCGTAAAGAACAAAAGGTCGCAGTTGTTTGAGAACTCGATACTCTCGGCAATTTCGTCGCCCTCTTTCAGCTTATGCTCGGAGCTCATACGCAGGGATTTAGGAGTAATCTTCTTGAAATAGCCTTCCTTCGTAAAGAAAAGATGTACGGGATAATCGGGGATCTCCTCTATCTCATCGTCATCATCGGTTTCATCATTGTAGATGATCTCGGATTTTCTTTCCTCGCCGTATTTATCGGCAACCTCTTTAAGCTCTTTAACGATAATCGTCTTGACTCGTGCCTTGCTTTTGAGTATCGCCTCGAGCTCCTCGATTGACTTGATAAGCTCCTCAATATCCCTGGTCCTCTTTAGGATGTACTCACGGTTCAAGTGGCGCAGCTTGATCTCCGCCACATACTCGGCTTGAATTTCATCGATACCGAAGCCGATCATAAGGTTAGGTACAACCTCGGATTCCTCGTCGGTCTCGCGAACGATTTTTATCGCCTTATCTATATCGAGCAGAATTTTTTCAAGTCCCTTTAAAAGATGAAGCTTATCCTTCTTCTTATTGAGGTCGAAGTAGGTTCTTCTTCTTACGCACTCAATCCTGAACGCTATCCATTCCTCGAGCAGATCCTTAACACCGAGCACCATAGGAGTTCCGCCGATAAGCACATTAAAGTTGCACGCGTAACTGTCCTCAAGCGGAGTCAGCTTATACAGCCTTCTCATAAGCTTGTCGGGGTCGGCTCCGCGCTTTAAATCAATCGTGATTTTAAGACCGTCAAGTCCGGTTTCATCGCGGATATCGGAGATTTCCTTCAGCTTTCCGTTCTTAACGAGGTCGATAACCTTATCGATGATAGACTCGCAGTTCGTTGAATAAGGAATACTGAGGATATCTATACAATTAGCCTTTTTATCATAGTTGTATTTTGAGCGCAGCTTTATACTTCCGCGTCCCGTCTCATAAACGCGCTTCATAACCTCTTCGTCATATACGATATACTCTCCTCCGGGAAAATCGGGAGCGGGCATTGTGCTCATAACGTCGTGGTCGGGGTCGCGTATCAGTGCCGCGGTAGTCTCGCACACCTCGCGCAGATTGAACGAGCAGATATTAGACGCCATACCTACGGCGATACCTGTATTTGAGTTTATAAGCACCGACGGGAACGTCGCCGGAAGCAGCGTCGGCTCCTTCATAGTATTGTCGTAATTATCGACAAAGTCTACGGTATCCTTATCAATATCTTTAAAAAGCTCGGCGCACAGCCTGTCGAGCTTAGCCTCGGTATATCTCGAAGCAGCCCACGCCATATCGCGGCTGTAGAACTTACCGAAGTTACCCTTAGAGTCGATATACGGATGTAAAAGCGCCTCGTAGCCTCTCGACATACGCACCATTGTATCATAAATAGCAGCGTCGCCGTGAGGGTTTAGCTTCATTGTTGCGCCGACAATATTCGCGGATTTTGTACGGGCGCCCTTTAAAAGCCCCATATTGTACATCGTATAAAGCAGCTTTCTGTGCGAGGGCTTAAAGCCGTCGATCTCGGGAATAGCGCGTGAGAGAATAAGGCTCATCGCGTAAGGCATAAAGTTCTCCTGAATAGAGGATACGATATGCTGCTCGGCAACCTCGCCCGCACCTTCGATAACGCCGTTAACCGCGGCTGTATTAACTTTTTTAGCAGGTTTCTTTTTCCGTGCCAAATAATCACCTTCCGATTCAGGTCAGCGCCGCACAGTTAACGGCGCTTGCACTGTTAAATTTTTTACGGACGTTCGTTAACCCTAACTTACGTCGAGCTGGTC
>CAZERR010000048.1:4849-13927 GCA_964514785.1 uncultured Ruminococcus sp.
TTAATAAGCGTAGGCGTAAGCCTGTAGAGCATCGTAAGCACGAGCGTTCTGATATGGAAGCCGTCGACATCGGCATCGGTACAGATAATGACCTTATTCCAGCGCAGGTTGTTTAAGTCAAAGTTTGAAAGGTTTTTATTTGCTTTAGCCTTAACCTCAACTCCGCAGCCTAAAACCTTAAGCAAATCGGTAATTATATCGCTCTTGAAGATCTTATCATAATCAGCCTTAAGGCAGTTGAGTATTTTACCCCTGAGCGGTATGATCGCCTGGAAATCGGGATCTCTCGCCTGCTTACAGGCTCCGAGAGCCGAGTCACCCTCAACAATAAAGACCTCGCGTTCGTTGACGTCCTTGCTGCGGCAGTCAACGAATTTATTGATCCTGTTAGTAATATCAATATTTCCGGTAAGCTTTTTCTTTATATTGAGTCTTGTCTTTTCGGCGTCCTCACGGCTTCTCTTGTTTATGAGGACCTGATTCGCGATTTTTTCCGCCTCAAGCGGATTTTCTATAAAATAAACCTCTAAGCTATGGCGTAAGAACTCGGTCATAGCCTCCTGGATACCCTTATTGGTAATCGCCTTCTTAGTCTGGTTTTCGTAGGAGGTCACGCTTGAAAACGAAGATATACAAAGCACAAGACAGTCCTGAACATCGGCAAAATTGATTTTCGACTCGGTTTTATTATACTTGTTATTCTTTTTCAAGTAAGAGTCGATCATATAAACAAAAGCGTTTTTAACAGCCTTTTCAGGCGCTCCGCCGTACTCGAGCCAGCTTGAGTTATGATAATACTCGGTTAATGCGATCTTATTTGAAAAAGCGCAGGAAACGCAGATTTTACACTTATACTCAGGCTTATCGGCTCTGTCTCTGACCTTTTTTTCGGTCTCCCAGTACTGAACTCCGGTTAAGCCCTCCTCGCCGACGATCTCCTTAACGTGATCCTCGATACCGTTGACATAATTGAAGGTCGTAGTATCAAAGCTCCTGCCGTTCTGGTTACGGAAAACGAACTCAACGCCTGCGTTAACGATAGCCTGGCGCTTCATAATATCAAGAAAATACTCGGCGCTTACGTCAATATCGGTAAAAACATCGATATCGGGCTTCCAGTGAATCCTTGTACCCGTATCACGGCGGGTGTATTCTTCTTTTTTAAGACCGCCGATATTCTCGCCGTGCTCGAAATGGAGCGAATATTTATATCCGTCGCGCTTAATCTCAACGTCCATATACTCGGAAGCGTACTGAGTCGAGCACAGACCGAGACCGTTTAATCCGAGGGAGAATTCATAGTTTTCACCGTCGTTATTATTATACTTACCTCCGGCATACATCTCACAGAAAAGAAGCTCCCAGTTCATTCTGTCCTCGTTTTTATTATAGCCGACAGGGATACCGCGACCGTGGTCCTCTACTTCGTAGGAGCCGTCGGAATATCTTGTTACCTGAATTTTACGGCCGTAGCCCTCTCTCGCCTCATCAATAGAATTGGAAAGAATTTCAAACACAGAATGCTGACAGCCCTCGATACCGTCGGAGCCGAAAATAACCGCAGGTCTTTTACGGACACGGTCGGCGCCGCTTAATGAGGATATACTGTCGTCGTTATAATCATTAGCCTTCCTTTTTGTCACTACTTTTCACCTCGTAGTTTCTTGATTTTATCTCTTAAATACGCCGCGTGCTCAAACTCAAGCAGCTTTGCCGCGGCTCTCATCTCGCGCTGGAGGTTCTTTATAAGCTGTTCTCTCTGAGCGCGGGACATCTGCTTGATATTCTTGAACTCATCGTCATTATGAGTTGATATCTCTATTATATCGCTTACCTTTTTAACGATTGTTTTAGGAGTGATATTATGCTCCTCGTTATATTTTTGCTGGATCTCACGCCTTCTCACAGTTTCGGTTATAGCGTTTTTCATTGAGGGCGTAACGCTGTCGGCATACATAATTACGGTACCCTCGCTGTTTCTCGCTGCACGGCCTATAGTCTGGATAAGGCTTCGCTCGCTTCTTAAAAAGCCTTCCTTATCTGCGTCGAGGATAGCGACTAAGGACACCTCGGGAATATCGAGTCCCTCTCTCAAAAGATTGATACCGACGAGTACGTCAAACTCGCCGAGGCGCAGGTCTCTTATAATCTCCATACGCTCAACGGTATCGATATCGTGATGCATATACTTAACCTTAACGCCCATTTCGGAGAGGTAAGCGGTCAGATCCTCCGCCATTTTTTTCGTCAGCGTAGTGATGAGGGTACGCTGTTTTTTAGGCACTCTTATATTAATTTCCGAAATAAGGTCGTCAAGCTGACCTTCCGTCGGTCTTACGCTGATTTCGGGATCTAACAGTCCCGTCGGTCTTATGATCTGCTCGGCGATCACGGCGCTGTTTTCCTTTTCAAAGTCGCCCGGAGTAGCCGATACAAAGCAGACCTGATTTATTTTAGAATAAAACTCGTCGAAGTTAAGCGGACGGTTATCGTAAGCGGAAGGAAGCCTAAAGCCGAAGTCTATAAGGCTTTTCTTTCGGGCGCGGTCTCCGGCGTACATACCCCGTACCTGCGGCAGCGTAACGTGAGATTCGTCCACAAAAAGCAGAAAATCATCCGGAAAATAGTTTAACAAGGTGTATGGCGAGGAACCGGGCTTACGTCCGGACATTATTCTCGAATAGTTCTCGATTCCGCTGCAAAAGCCGGTTTCAAGCAGCATATCTATATCATAATTAGTTCTCTGTTCAATTCGCTGAGCCTCGAGCAGCTTACCCTTTGACTGAAAATACTCAATTCTCTCGGCGAGCTCGCGGCGGATCTCAGCCACAGCGTCGAGCATTTTTTCCCGGGAAACTATATAATGAGACGCAGGATAAATCGCGGCATGGCGCAGTGTTCCGAGCAGTTCGCCGGTAAGCGGATTGATTTCGCTTATACGGTCGATTTCGTCGCCGAAGAACTCAACTCTTATCACCCTGTCGCTTGAGGAAGCCGGAAAAATTTCCAAAGTATCTCCCCTGACTCGGAATTTATTACGGGTAAAGCCCTCGTCGTTTCTCTCATACTGGAGTTCAACAAGCTTTTTGATAAGCTCGTTTCTGCCTTTTTCCATTCCCGGGCGCAGAGAAATAACCATATTCCGGTAATCAATAGGATCGCCGAGGCTGTAGATACAGGATACCGAAGCTACTATTATAACGTCCCTTCGTTCCGAAAGCGCAAGAGTGGCGCTGTGGCGAAGCTTATCGATCTCATCATTGATAGAGCTGTCCTTTTCGATATAGGTATCAGTTGTCGGAACGTAAGCCTCGGGCTGATAATAGTCGTAATATGATACAAAATACTCGACCGAGTTCTCGGGAAAGAACGACTGGAATTCCGAACAGAGCTGAGCGGCAAGCGTTTTATTATGAGCTAAAATAAGTGTAGGCTTCTGGACCTTTTCTATGATATTCGCCATAGTAAAGGTTTTTCCCGAGCCGGTGACTCCGAGAAGCGTCTGTTCCCTGTTGCCAGCTTTTATACTCTTTACAATTTCGTCGATCGCCTCGGGCTGGTCGCCTGTCGGCTTATATGATGAATGAATCTTAAACTCCATTTAGCTACTCCGAATCTCCTATAAAGATACCTCGTCCGTAGTGCTCGCTCTGCGCAAGAGATATCTCGTCCTCTTCGCTGACGATAATATGGTCTATAAGATGTCTTCCGATAACCTTAAGCGCGTCAAACAGCTTTTTAGTTGTTTTTATATCCTCCAACGAGGGCAGCGCAAGTCCCGAGGGATGGTTATGAGCGATCGCGACGTAATAGGCGTTGTAAGTGACCGAAAGCTCCAGTATTTTTAGTATCGGAACGTCCGTCGTATTGATCGAGCCCTTTGAAACTACTCCGCAGTAAAGCTCTTTAAACTTTTTATCCATAAGGAGGACATAGAGGTATTCCTCGTTTCTTCCGATAAACTTAGGGCGAAAATACTCGCAAAGCCTTCCTGTATCGACTCTTTTTGAAGTATAATCACGTTTATCATCGTTATAAAGCCTCGACAAATCGGGAATCAGCTTTATAAGCGATATGGTGTTATCGGTAAGGCCGAGCGCTCTCAGGCTTGATACCGGAGCGTCAAAAACACCCGAGATCGAACCTAATTCGTCGATCAGCTTATGAGCAAGAGGATTTGTATCTCGCTGAGGAAGGGCGTAAAAGAGCAGCAGCTCCAGCACCTGATGGCTGTTAAAGCTGTCAATACCCTCATTTAAATATAAATCTCGCAATCTTTGGCGGTGACCCTTATGAACATTTTTCTCAGCCACAACGCGTCCTCCGTTTAAATATTATTTTACACCGTATTTATCGTAATAATCGTCGATAGCTGACTTAAGTGCGTCGTCGATTACAACTTTTCCCTTATATTCCCTGTTATAAAGGTGTTCAACTACCTCCGCCATTGTGACAATAGCAGTAGTTTTTAATCCGTATTTTTCCTCGATCTCGGCGAGAGCGGATTTCTCTCCCTGACCTCTCTCCATTCGGTCAACGGATACTACAAGACCTACAGGCTCAACGTTGCCCTGAGCCTTGATTATCGGCAAAGTTTCGTTTATTGAAGTACCTGCTGTCGTAACATCCTCGATAATAATTACCTTATCGCCGTCGGAAATCGGGCTGCCGAGGAGTATACCCGTATCGCCGTGATCCTTGACCTCTTTACGGTTAGAGCAGTATTTTACATCCTTTGAGAACTTATCAGCTATCGCGATAGAAGCAGTCACAGAAAGCGGGATCCCCTTATACGCAGGACCGAAAAGAACGTCAAAATCAAGCCCGAACTTACCCTTTATCGCTTCGGCATAATATTCGCCGAGCCTTTTAAGCTGAGAGCCTGTACGGTAAAATCCTGTATTTACAAAGAAAGGAGTTTTACGACCGCTTTTAGTAACAAAATCGCCGAATTTAAGCACCTGACAGTCAACCATAAATTCTATAAATTCCTGTTTATATCTTTCCATAAAATTACCTCCTAAATCTTGTAAGCATAATTACACATTTTTACTTATGTACTATAACACAATATGTTGTGGAAAGTAAAGAAATACAACACAACTGTAATAAAAACGTACGTTTTGATTGGAAAATAGAATTAACAGTTACAACGCAGTTTTCTTCAGCCGCTGATCATTTTTTGAAGCAGTGAAAAACAAGCTGTTTCTCATAAAGCAAAACGGACAGGCAGCGCCGAAAACGCTGTCTGTCCGGTCAAAGCTTAAAGCCTTAGCATTAATCATATAAATTTTGATATTTCCTCTATTCCCTTTCTCGGGGGCGCTTTAGGATCTTCATCGGGATAACCGAGCGCAATGAGCGCGGAGATTTTTTCATTCTCCGGAATTTTAATGATCTCAGCTATCTTATCCTCATCAAATATTCCCATAATAAGAGTACCTAAGCCGTACTCATACGCCGCTAAGCAGAACACCTCGCAGGCTATGCCGGCGTCAAAGGACTGCCAGTGCTCACCCTTAGTCGTAGTAGCGCTTCCGTCGGGATTATAGCCCGAAATTCCGTCAACCGTAGTGAGAACGACAAGCGCAGGTGCGCTGGTGATATTGTTCTTATTCTTAGAAAAATTGAGCGTGCCGTTTTCGGCTATATCAGCCTTGACCTTCTCGTCAACGACCACATAATAACGCGAGGTCTGAGAATTCTTCCAGCTCGGCGCATAACGCGCGGCATCGAGTATTTTTTCTATAATATCCCTGCTTACCTTATCGGATTTATATTTTCTTATACTTCTTCTGTTTTCGATACCTTTAATAAGCTCCATAACAGCCTCCTAATAATTTTACTAAATTTATTATACAGATTTTGTTTTTAAATTGCAACAGAACATTTTTAGTGATATAATCATTTTGACGATATCACCTTGCAACAGGAGGTATATATGAATAACAGGCTATTGAAAGGAATTGTTATAATGCTCATCTGCGCTTTATCGTTGTTCGGATTTACAGGGTGCAAAAAGGATCCTCCCGTCTCCGGAGGCACAACAGATAAAACCGACTACAACGCTCCTAAGGAAATAAAATCGAAAGATATCACGAGATTTCACGCCTCGTTTCTCCTTTCCGGGGAATGGTCCGAGGGTAAGGAAAACAGCAATTATATTTTTGAAGTTAAAAAGGATGAAAACGGCGTTTTGACCGCCACGGAACGCACCCTGAAACTGAGCGAAAAAGCCGATAAAAATCTTCTCGTATCGCTTCAAGAAATAATAGACGAGCAAAAACTGGTTAAGCAAAACGGCGTATATAGGGTAACCGCGGGACTGCCGCCGGAATATCAGGAATGCAGCCTCACGGTAAATTACACCTCGGGCGAAAGCTTATATTTCACTATAAACAATAACCCCCGAGCCGAATGGGCTAAACAGGTTTATCTTACGTTCGCGAACTGGTTCTCTGAAAAAGGGAACGACTCTTTGATGCCGCCCGATAAAAAAGGCGAGGTCAAGCATATAACGGTAAGCCTGAAGGAAGATGAAATCTATACTCTTTACAGCCCGATAAAGGCGCCTAAGGAAAAAGCGATAAACGGCGAACAAAATCTTCTCCTTAAGGACGTATACAGTTATAAGGAGAAAAAGACCACAACCGAAAAATACGCGCTTTTCCCCGAGGATTACTACGATAAAACTACCAAAATCATTAATAAATATGACCTAAGACCGTTTGACATATCCTCGGTACTCTACGGTACCGGACGCGATATAAAGGAGGAAAACAATACCGACTTCACCGAAGATTTACAGCTTCACATCACCTACAGTGACGACAGCAGCTTAAATATCGACACAAGCGATAAGAAAGATATAAAAATTCTTAAGCCGCTGATTAACGAACTGTTCAAGTATAACGACTCGCTGTTCAAATAGAAAAACAAATAAAAACTTTTCAATAGACAACGATTAGCATGTATGATATACTTAAAACATATCGATCCTTGCTTTATTCTGCGAACAAATGAGGCTAATGTATGAAAAAAAGAAAACTGCTTGAATTTTATTCAAAAGAATCAAAACCCACCTTGGTTCCCCTCGTAATACTGACAGCCATTGCTGCGGCAGCAGTCGGTATTCTGTTTGCAACCGGGGCGGACAGTAACGCGGCAGCAATATGTATAGTAACGACAGTTTATATCCTTTGCACGGCGTTGATGTTATTATGGACGTTTTTTGAGCAGGTACGGTATGATCCTTATTCCTATAACACAATCTTTTGTATTGGATTTGCTTTGTTTATCCTGTCTGTTGTGCCGACGCTGACCAACGTCTCGATTTATATGATACAATTCCCCGAATCAGCCTCTCTATATATGGTTATCGGAGTGCTTTTGAATTCAGCGATGGATTACACCTTCACTTTAGCTCCGATTATTCTGATTTTTTCCGTTGCGCTATGCATTTCAAACATTTCGCTGATCATACACGAGGGAAAAAGCCTGGTCAACCTGCTTGGGTTCATCCTGTCTTTCCTGCTTGTCGGAGGGTGGATATTCCTATTCTGGATAAGCTTTTCGACTTCGGGAAGTCAGACGGAAGTTATGATTCACGACCTGATAACAAATCTTCTGACAGCTGCATACCTGTATTTTGAATGTATGCTTATCGGCACCGCAATCGCTTATTTCATTACCGCGAGGTATCAACCGAAGAAAGATATTGATTATATTATTATTCTCGGCTGTGCCCTGAGAAATGACGGTACGCCCACTCCTCTGCTTCAAAGCAGAATAGACAGAGCGCTGAAGCTCTATCGTGAGCAAAAGGAACGAACAGGAAAAGAGCTTATTTTTGTAACCTCCGGAGGACAGGGAGCGAACGAAGTCGTTTCGGAAAGCACGTCAATGAAAAACTATTTAACAGAGCGCGGGATACCCGAAATACAAATCATCGAAGAAAACCGTTCAACTAATACGCTTGAAAATATGCGCTTTTCATACGAGCTGATCAGAAAGGAAAACGCGAACGCCGAAATCGCTTTTTCAACAAACAATTATCACATTTTTCGCAGCGGCTTTTTTGCAGGCTGCGCCGGAATGAGGGCTGTCGGGATAGGAGCAAAAACAAAATGGTATTTCTGGCCGAATTCGGCGGTTCGTGAATTTGTCGGACTTCTGACAAAGCAAAAAATAAGACAGGCAACGATACTCGGGCTTACAACGGCGTTTTTTATTGCGCTGACTCTAATAAATTATTTGTCGTTTTAACGAAAGGAGAAAATATGGATATTGCAAAAAAGGTTTTATACGGCGTACTCTTTGCTGCTGTATTCGTAGGATTATGGAATCTGTTTGAGTATATTTACTGCGTTTTTATAACTAAAAGCGGATATGTGTTTAAAGCTACCGATATTATTTTCCCTTTAGTAATCGGTATAGCAATATACCTGGTACTGTTTGTCTTTATTAATAAGAAAAAGTCATAAAAGAAAGCGCGCGCATTTTAGCGCGTGCGGTTTCTTCAGCCATTGCTCGTACGCACTCAGGGCGCAGCTGAGCAGGCAATACTGATTGTTTTTTATAGGAGTCAGTTAAGATTCTTATTATTTTATGTCTCTAATTCATATAATTATAGAAGTTTTAGTGATGTCCTATCAAATACAGCCGCCAAGCAGGAGACTATCCCACTTGGCGGCTGAAATACTTATCAGCTGCTTACAGAATCAGATTTGACTTTATCATTAATCGCCTGTATTTTTTTCTTCATAGCAAAGTACTGACTGAACCAGATGAAGAAATAGATAAAGAAGAAAATAGCGATATAGCCCGCTATACCCCAAAAGCTATGCGGCATCCAGTACATACAGTAAGCAATCGGCAACATTGATACGGAGATGACAAGGCAGTGAATAACCGTTTGCTTCAAAAGGCTCCAGCTTTCCACTTCCCAAATAGCAGACGCTCCTCCGAAAGCAGCTCCATATATCAAGGAGCATACTGCCTGAATGATGACGGCATTCAGCTCGTTGCCGCAAAGAGCAGTCAACTGCGGCACTACAGGATAATACTCTCCCTTGTTAA
>CAZERR010000049.1:0-13733 GCA_964514785.1 uncultured Ruminococcus sp.
TTGACTGCCATTATCGTCGCCTCCTTAAAAAATTTGGCGGGCGTTCCTTGAAGTTGCCACAGTGCCGGGTGTTCCCCGTCCCTGCGTTTTTAAAACCGATTAACTTTTCAGCCAACCGGTACTTCAAGACACAATATGAGCCTAAAGGCGCAGCAACTCTTTTACGCCATACTCACATACTATAACTTTCGCCCGGTTTAAAATCGGACATACTCCACGGAAAAACCGGCTTCAAAGAGCCGCAACCTCCCGCTTCAACGCATATCATTCGCAGTCTGTACCGCGAAAAAGGCGCAAAATACCCCTATTACGCGGTAACGCTTGACTATTATACTATATAAATGCGCCGATTTCAAGAAAAATAAGTAAAAAAGTTGTCATTTCCCTATGTAGAAATTGCAAGAAATTTAAACGAGGGTTTTGTGCAGTTTGCACAACTAAAACGAAAAGCGCGCTTTGCGCGAATTTCTTTAGTCATCGCTCGTTTCTGCGCAGCAGAAAACTGAGCAGACAATATAAATCTTTTTTATTTGGCAGGAGTCACCTATTTATCAAGGCAATAAATATTACAAATATTATAGATTATATTATACTCTTTTTTAATTCCCTGCTAAATAACAAACGGTCGGGAAATCGGCGTTGACATATCGCCAAGCCGTCCTCCCGACCGTAACCGTAAGCTTTATTCCGACGCGTCTGCGACGTCTTTTTATTTACCTGCGTATAACGCGACCAGTAATATCGACCCCGCCATAAGCGCGGCGCATATGATCGCAACTATCCGCACAAACATCCTGCTTTTCTTATTCATAATTACACCTTAAATGTTACCTTATAAGAATAAGTTTTCTTTGAACCCTTGATTTTAGCTTTTATCTTAGCCGTAGCCCTTGCATGACACTGCCTGATCCACATCGTGCAGCTCGGGCTCCATCGTCCGTCCTCAACGGGATCGTAATCCATCTGCTCTAAAAGCCAGCCGCAGAAAATCGCGCACCAGTGAGCCGGCTCATAGGAACCCATAACGTCCTTCCACGCCTTAGTGTGATAATAGAACTTAGAGCCTCTCTTACCGAGCTGCTTCTTTGCAAGCTCCGCAAGCTCCTCAGCCTCGTCGCGGCCTATGTATTTTGAGATATCGACAAATCCGATGATCTGATAATTCTTCTTATAATTTTTATATACGCGCTTTGAAACTATCGACTTTCTGTAGTCGTTGTTTCCCGTGTTGCCCTCGATGGTTACGATATTGTTTCGGGTGACCTTATATACAACTCCGACGTGGCTGGCGAGATAACCGTCGTTTGGATACCAGTGAAAAAGGATAAAGTCGCCCTTCTTAGGAGTATAGCGGCTCTTTTCTTTATAAGCAGAGTAATCGAGCGCCTTAACATTTCCGTAGCTCGATACCGAGGCTACATCCGAGTCCTTTGTGCTGTACTCTACGGGAGTATGCTTATCTGTGTTATTAACCTTAAAGTAACTGTTTATATCATCCTGATAGTTAGTAAGATTAAGCTGACCGGAGTACTTTTTATTCTTCTTATAGCGAACGGTCTTTGTCTTAAAATCACCGAGCTGTGCCCTGCCCTTTAAGAGCGAAAGCTTGTACTCATCCGAGGAGGAATAGGAAACCGTCTTTTTTGAATACTCGGTAACCTTCTCTATATCTGTTTTCTCCTTGGTATCGAGAATAAGCGCCCAAAGCGTTTCTCCGCCGACCTTCAAATTCGCGATACCGCAAACGTTTACTTTTTTATCTTTTCTGAACTTTGAGCTCTTGTATTTCTTTACGAGCGCCGTATAATCGCCCTTAGCGTAAACTGCCTTAGAGGACATCTCAAGCGGTTTTTTGACGGGCTGCTTGCGGCTGTAGTCAACCGCCAGCATAGCCGCTCTCTTGTACGCGGTCTCGGTAAGAGCCTTATCGTTTTTATACTTGTCCCTGCCGCTGCTTTCGCGGTAGGCGTTTATATACCTGAGGGCGCACTTGTTATTATAATGTACGGTCTTGCCCCTGACCTTGAGCATAGCGCTCTCAACAGGCTCAGATGCGGGCTCGGTCGGATTAACCGGCTCCGGCTCGGTTACAGCCTCAGCCGTACTTTCCTCAGAAGCGCTTTCCTCAACGGAGCTGCTTTCCTCAGAGGAGCTTTCCTGCTCAAAGGCGGTCTCCGTACACGCGGTCGAAGCGGCTGTTTCGCCCTCCTCAAGCGCGCCGGCAGGACTTACAAAAAACGCCGTGAGCACCGTAATTACAGCAATCAAAACTGATATGCTTTTCTTAAACTTCATTTTTTCACAACCTTAATTTCCGAATTATTTTCGCAATTTAAATTAAATTATACCATAAACCGAGATCGTTTTCAATGTCAAAAGCTGTAAAATTATGGTTTGAATTTTCCTATTCTTAGTGTATAATGGTATAAAGGTCAGTAAAACCCACCGAAAGGCTGTTTATATGAAACGACTTTTATTACCTGTTATTATAGTAATACTCGCGCTGTCGGGCTGTACGGCTTCAAGCTTTACCGACAGTTTTTTCGCTATGGATACATATATGAGCATTACGGTCAACGGCAGAAACGCCGAGGCTGAGGTCAAAAAATCAAAGGAACTCATCGAAAAGCTCGACAAAACGCTCTCCGCTCACGATAAAAACAGCGAAGTATTCAAGCTCAACAAAAACAGAAAAATCAAGCTCTCGCCCGACGCGCTTTCAACTCTGAAAAGCGCGCTTAAATACAACAAGCTCACAGAAGGCGCGTTCAACCCGGCAATGCTTTCGGTATCCGGGCTGTGGGGATTTTCCGATAAGAAGCACCGCGTCCCCGAAGAAAATGAAATAAAAAAAGCTCTCAAATCCGCGCGCCCCGATAAAATCGAAATCAACTCAAATTTCGTTTCCTTTAATATAAAGGGAACAAAAATCGACCTCGGCGGTATCGCGAAGGGCTTCGCCTCGCAAAAGGTCATTGACGCGCTTAAAAAGGACGGTATCGACAGCGCGATCATAAACCTCGGGGGCAACGTTCAGACTCTCGGAACTAAGCCCGACGGCTCGCTGTGGACCGTTGCGGTGGAAAGCCCCGACAAAACCGGCTGCCTCGGACAGCTTAAGCTAAAGGACAAGGCGATCGTCACCTCGGGCGGTTACGAGCGGTATTTTAAGAAAAACGGAAAGATCTACCACCATATTTTAAACCCCGAAAACGGTTATCCGGCAGAAAGCGGACTCAAATCGGTAACGATTATTTCCGAAAACGGCGCTCAGGCGGACGCGCTCTCGACCGCGCTTTTCGTTACGGGCGAAAAAAAGGCGGTCGCTTACTGGCGCAAGCATAAGGACTTCGATTTCATTATATATACCGATAAAAACGAGTTAAAAATATCCGAATCAATAGCAAATAGCTTTAATTCGGAATTGCAATACGAGGTAATAGTGTGATAAATCACACTATCAGATTTATGTTGTCCGCTCAGTTTGCCGTGAAGCGGCAACGAGCGATGACTGAATCGCCGCTTTACGCCTTATCCGCCCACGGTAAGGTTATAAAGTTTCAAACGGCTGTTTGTGGGCGGAAAGGCTATGGCGATTAAAATGAACAAACGTGATTTTATCGCGATAGGAATTGTGCTTATCATCTCGGCTATCGGGTTCGTATTTTTCGCGCTTTCACCGAAAGGCGGCGCGTCGGTAAAAATTTCGGCAGGCTCAAAGATTTACGGCACCTATCCCCTAAGCGAAAATAAAACAATTAAGGTTAAAACAGAAAACGGCTTCAACACCGTAAAAATAAAAGACGGCAGCGTCAGCGTTACGGACGCCGACTGCCGCGACAAGCTCTGCGTTAAGCAGGGCGCAAAAAAAAGCGGTTCGATAATCTGTCTGCCGCATAAGCTTGTTGTTGAAATAATCGACGGCAACGACGCTCCCGACGCCGTAGCGCATTAAGAGACGGCAGTCATTAAAACCTATTTATCATTCGGATCAATAATATGAAAACTATAAGTCTATCAAAAAAAATAGCCCTGACCTCCGTTTTCACCGCGCTGGCGCTTATATTCAGCTACATAGAGGCGATACTGCCCCTTAACCTCGGAATTCCCGGGGTCAAGCTCGGCATAGCGAATATCGTCATCGTCGTCGCGCTGTATAAGCTCGGCGCTATTGAAGCGGCAGGGATCTCGCTTTTAAGGGTAATAATAATCGGGCTGCTGTTCGGGAATATAGTTTCGCTTTTGTACAGCCTATCGGGCGCCGCGCTGAGCTTTATCGGGATGATAATATGCAAGCGCCTGAAGCTCTCGGTCATCGGAGTGAGCGCGATCGGCGGAACGCTTCATAATCTCGGACAGCTTATCTGCGCCGCCGCGGTTTTACAGAGCACGGTTATCATTTACTATATGCCTGTGCTCGTAATCTCGGGACTTGTCACGGGACTTTTGATCGGGCTCGTTTCCTATAATATAGTAAGGCTTTTTGACCGCCGTAAAGCAGAATAAAGCAGAAATAAAAAAATTTGAAAAAACTGAAACTTTTTTCAGACTTTTTGACACTACTATATCGAAAGGTAAAAAAACAACAGCTTAAAGGAGAAATCAAAATGAGTATTATCAAAAAGACATCGGCAATTATTATTTCGGCAGTAATCCTCTTCAGCCTGTTCACGCTCCCCGCGAACGCCGCGAAGAATTACGGCGGCAAGTACGGCAAGTTCAAGTGGAGCTTAAACGCAAAGACCGGCAAGCTCACAATCAGCGGCAAGGGCAAAATGAGCAACTTTTCTGTTGACGAAGAGGATAACGATTATGATTGGACGCCGTGGTACGATTACAGCGACGACATCAAGTCCGTTGAGGTAAAAAAAGGCATCACCTATATCGGCTACGATGCATTTAAGAATCTCACGAGTCTTAAGAGCGTAAAAATTGCGAACACGGTAAAGGGAATCGGCATCGATGCATTTGAAAACTGCAAAAAGCTTAAGAAAATCAAATTATCAAATAAGCTTAAAACAATCGGATATTCCGTTTTTTACAACTGCAAAAGCCTTAAGAGCATTAAGCTCCCTAAAAGCGTAAGAACTATCAAAAGCTGGGCTTTTGCAAACTGCAAAAACCTTAAAAAAATCACCCTCCCCGATTCTGTTAAATCAATCGGTCTTGAAGTATTCAAGGGCACCGCTTATTATAAGAACAAAAAGAATTATACAAACGGCGCGCTTTATGTCGGCAAGCACTTAGTCCGCGTTAAGAAAGAGGTCGAGGGCAATTTCAAGATAAAGAAAGGTACTAAGACTATCGCCGAGCTGGCTATTGAGGATTGCGATAAAATTACAGGCATATATTTCCCCGCAAGCCTCAGATATCTCTCTGATAACGGTATTAACGCCTGCTACAATCTCGAAAAGATTACGGTAAACGAAAACAACAAGCATTTCTCCGCAAAAGACGGCGTGTTGTTCAACAAGAAAAAGACAACTCTCATCAAATATCCCGTGAATAAGGCGGGAGCAGAATACAAAATTCCCGATTCCGTTACAGCTGTTTATTATGAAGCTTTCAGAGGAAACGCAAATCTCGAAAACATTACCTTCGGAAACAAGGTTGAAACTATCGGCGCGTCCGCCTTCGACAGCTGTGAGAAGCTCACTAAAGTAATTCCCCCCTCAAGCGTTAAGAAAATCGGAAGATTAGCCTTCAGCGACTGTAAGGCTCTCACATCAATTGAACTTCCGAACGGCATTAAGACTATCCCCGATCTTATGTGCAGCTACTGCAAGGAGCTTACACAAATCGTTATCCCCGACTCGGTTACAAAAATAGGCGAGGACGCATTCTATGAGTGCGAGAAGCTCGAGACTGTTACAATTCCTGCGTCCGTTAAGGATTTAGACTACGGCGCATTTTACGGTGTCAGCGAGAACGCTGTATTTTACGGCGTCTGCAACTCCGACGCGCAGGAAATGTGCAAATCATTTAAGTATAAATTCATCGACATCGAAACAGGTACAGTTTACGATTACCACAATATGAAGGATAATCCCGCGAAAATAACCGCAGAGGATACAACCGTACTGCTCAGCGACTTAATGCAGGGCGATGTTGTTATCAACCCCATCAAGGTTGAAAACGCTCAGGGGAGCGTTAAGATATCGGTTTCTTATGATGAAGAAAAGGATAAGTCCTTAAAGGGACTCATAAGCTGTGACGAAAACACAGGCGCAATCACCTTAAAGAAGAGCAATAATTACATCAAGAGAACATGCAGCATCAACGTAAGTATTGAAGTATCCGGCAATATGCAGTACTGGCCGGGCGAATCTGGAACCACCTTTAAGCTTACAATCAAGTAATATTCGGGCAGCAAAAGCCAATCACGCATTTTAATGCTATTAATAAAGAAAACCCCGCTTAACGCGGGGTTTTCACTTAGTTATTCTACTACATAATTTCTGAGCTTCCTGTACATTTCTTCATCTATAACCGCCTCGATCTCAATACCCTCGGCGGTATAGTTTTCGCTTATCAAATCGGCTTTTTCACGGATCTCATTCGGAATACCTGCCATAGAAAACGGAAGCATTAATTTAACGCGCTTTATTCTTACGGGCAGGTTGTTCTCTATCGCGCTTAAAAGCGCCTCTACTCCCTCGCCCTTCTTAGCGCTTATATGAACGGTTTTATCGTCGTCCGCTCCTATCTCGAGCGGACTTAATTTATCGCATTTATTAAAGACGTTTATAATCGGGGTATCTCCGCAGCCGAGCTCCGAGAGCAAATCGACAGTAACCTTCATATGTACCGCGGCTTCATCACTGCTCGCGTCGCAGACGTTGAGGATAATATCCGAAAACGCCGCTTCCTCAAGAGTGGACTTGAACGCCTCGACAAGCCCGTGCGGAAGCCTTCTTACGAGACCTACGGTATCGATAAGCATAACAGTAACTCCGCCCGGGAGTTTTAATGCGCGCGAGGTCGGGTCGAGCGTTGCGAACAGCTTATCCTGAGCAAGCACGCCGGCATCGGTAAGATAATTCATAAGCGTGCTTTTACCCGCGTTCGTATAGCCGACGATCGCTACGGTGATAACTCCGTCCTTCTCGCGCCTGTCTCTGAGCCTTTGGCGGTGACTCTCGACCTCTTTAAGCTGAGCCTTAAGGGTTTCCATACGGCGGTGGATATGACGGCGGTCGGTCTCAAGCTTAGTCTCGCCGGGACCTCTCGTACCGATTCCTCCTCCTAAACGTGACATCTCAATTCCCTTACCCGTAAGTCTCGGGAGCAGATATTTAAGCTGAGCGAGCTCAACCTGAAGCTTACCCTCGCGCGATTTTGCGCGCTGAGCGAAGATATCGAGAATGAGTGTCGTGCGGTCGATCGTGCGAACGTCGCACTCGCGTTCAAGAGTTTTGATCTGAGTAGGAGTAAGCTCGCTGTCACAGATTATAAGGTCGATTTCATATGACGAGCAGATTTCCTTAATCTCTATAAGCTTTCCGGAACCGACGTAAGTAGCGGTCTCTACCCTGTCCAGCTTTTGAAGCACGGTTAAAACCGGCTCGGCGCCTGCGCTTTCGGCTAAATCCCACAGCTCGTCAAGACTCGACTGAGCGTCAAATTTCCCCGTATCGACCGACACGAGCAGCGCTCTGTCGGCTTTTTCTTTAGTTTCTATTAACGACATAAATCTACCTCAAATATTTTCAGGCGGTATTAAGCGATAAACGCTCAGCCTTTAAATGCAAAAAACTGTTGAATAAAATCCTTACAGGTAGTATAATATAGTTTAAAGTATTTGTAAACAAGTATTTCACTGAGGTTACTTTATGAATATTAATAATGAATACGACGTACTTATCGTCGGCTCCGGTGTTGCGGGCTTATATGCCGCCTTACAGTTCGGGGACGATATCAGCGTTCTCGTTGTATCGAAGCGCGAGCTTGAGCTCTCCAACTCATCGCTCGCTCAGGGCGGAGTAGCCGCCGTACTCGATAAAAACCACGACAATTATAAGCTTCATATTGCCGACACCCTTATAGCCGGCAAGTTTAAAAACAACCTCTCCGCAGTGGAAAAGCTCGTTGAGCAGGGTCCCGGGGATGTTTTGCGCCTAAAGGAGATCGGAGTAGATTTCGACACCGAGAAATCGGGCGAGCTCTCGAAAACCCTCGAGGCAGGACATTCGCGCAACCGTATCGTCCACCACAAGGACTCGACAGGCAAGGAGATCGTTGACACGCTTATCAGAACGGTCAGGAAAAAGCCTAACATCACCTTAGCCGAGAACACTCTCGTTTTTGAGATCAACAAGGTCGAGAACGGCTTTTGGACTGAGATTCTTCGGGACGGAGAAATAACTCAGGTAGGTTCGAGGTTTATTCTCCTCGCGACCGGAGGTATCGGGCGCATTTACCAGTACACCACCAACTCTGCAATAGCAACAGGCGACGGAATAGCTCTTGCTCATATGCTCGGGGCAAAGATCCAGCACCTTTCGCGGATCCAGTTCCACCCGACGGCTTTTGCCGCGGAAAACGCGAGAGAGCGTTTTCTTATCTCGGAAGCGGTACGCGGCGAGGGCGCGGTTTACCTTAACTGCAAGGGAGAGCGTTTTGCCTTTAAATACGACGAACGGGGCGAGCTTGCTCCGAGAGACGTTGTATCAAACGCGGTCATACGCGAGTCTATCGCCACAAACAGC
The DNA here is from genome assembly GCA_964514785.1 of uncultured Ruminococcus sp. GTDB lineage: Bacteria > Bacillota > Clostridia > Oscillospirales > Acutalibacteraceae > Ruminococcoides. The sequence continues at coordinate 8,709 of CAZERR010000049.1, forward strand.
GAGAAGTTCTTCCTCGACATAACCCACAAGGATCCCGGGTTTATTAAACAAAGGTTCCCTATGATTTACTCAAGATGTCTTGAGGAGGGCGTGGATATGACTAAGGATAAAATCCCGGTATTTCCGTGCCAGCATTACCTTATGGGCGGTATTCAGGTCAGCGGTACGGCTCAGACTACAGTCGAAGGACTCTACGCCGCAGGCGAATGTACCCACACCGGCGTTCACGGCGCAAACCGTCTTGCGAGCAACTCGCTCTTAGAGGCTTTGGTATACTCGAGAAGCGCCGCACAAAATATGACGGAGAAAATCGCTAAGTTCGGACGCAAGCCCTTAGGCAAAGCTCCGACTCTCCCCGAAACCTCGGGCAAAAAGCTCCCTTCGGGTATCCGTACCGAGATACGCAAAATTATGCAGGACACCTACTTCGTCCTGCCGAAACCCGAAAAATATAACGAGAGCTACTACCGCGTAGATAAAATTCTCAACGACCTTATAACAGGCGGCTACGAGATAACGAGCGACTTCGTTGAGGCGCGTTCGATCGCAATGGTCGCGGGAATAATACTTGATGAATTAAGAGAGGGTATCAACCTATGATTTTAAATAAGATTTATATAGACAGGCTTATTGAAAACTCGCTTTTAGAGGACATAAACTACGTTGACGCGGCTACAGATTATCTAATCCCGGAAACTCAGGAAAACACCGCGCAGTTTATCGCAAAGGCGGACGGCGTTTTAGCCGGACTCGAGGTTGCTTTAAGAGTTTTCGAGATACTTCAGCCCGATTTTAAGGCCGAGGTATTTAAAAAGGACGGCGACGTTCTTAAAAAGGGAGATATAATAGCTAAGATAAGCGGTAAAACGAGGACTCTCTTAAAGGGCGAGCGCACCGCTCTCAACCTGCTCCAGCATATGAGCGGAGTCGCTACGGCTACGAATAAAGCGGTCAGGATCATTGAAGGCACGGGCGCCTCGATCGCCGACACAAGAAAAACCCTCCCGGGACTTCGCCCGATCGAAAAGTACGCCGTAACGGTAGGCGGCGGTAAGAATCACCGCTACAATCTCTCCGACTGCGCTATGCTCAAGGACAACCACGTTGACGCAGGCGGCGGTATCACAAGCGCCGTTAACGCTTTAAGGGAAAAGCTCGGCCACACGGTAAAGATCGAGCTTGAGGTAAGAAACATCGACGAACTTAAAGAGGCGCTTTTAGTTGACGTTGATATAATTATGCTCGACAATATGAGCTGTGAGGATATGAAAAAGGCGGTTGAGATCACCTCAGGCAAAGCGAAGCTCGAAGCGTCGGGCGGCATTACGGCGGACACTCTGCGCGCCGTTGCCGAAACGGGAGTCGATATAATCTCAATGGGCGCGATAACCCATTCCGTCACAGCGTTTGATATTTCTCTTAAAATCTTAAAATAACGCCGACACTTGACAAATACCGACAAAAGCAGTAAACTGTATTTAGAATAAAACACAGGGGTGCTTAAAACGCAGTTTTAGGCTGAGATTATACCCTAGAGACCTGATTCGGATAATGCCGACGTAGGAAGATGTTAAACAGTAACTTTACGCCGTGTGATTATTCATACGGCGTTTAAATTTTTTAAAGGAGTAATCTTATGAACAAAAAAAGAGTAATTATGCTTACCGAAACCGCACTGTTGATCGCGCTTTCAACGGTATTAAGCATGGTAAAAATCTTTGAGCTGCCGTACGGCGGAAGCATAACCGCCTTCAGTATGGTTCCGATTATGATAGTCGCATTCCGCTACGGCACAAAATGGGGTATGTTCGCAGGCTTTGTAAACAGCTTGATTCAGCTTCTGCTCGGAATGAACAATCTCTCCTATGCCACCTCGGCAGTTGCGGCGATCGCGATTATTATGCTCGACTATGTACTTGCTTTCTCATTCATCGGTCTCGCGGGAGTTTTCAGAAACCAAGTTAAGGACAGCGGTATGTCGGCAGTTGCGGGCGCTACTCTCGTATGCGCTATCCGCTATTTTTTCCACGTTATTTCGGGCTGTACCGTATGGGCAGGTATTTCGATCCCGACAGGCGCGGCGATTGTTTATTCCTTAAGCTACAACGCGACATATATGATCCCCGAAGCGATCATCAATATCGCTATGGCGTTCTGGCTCTGTAAGACGCTTGACTTCAACGGCGATATGATCACAAGAGCAGAAAAATCAACGCTCTCGGGCTCAACATTCGTGTTTGCTTCGTTAAGCGTGCTTTCGATTATTGCGGCTATCGTTATTGACGCGGTCACATTCTTCATACCGCTCCAGAACGCAAAATCAGGCGAGCTCGATTTCTCGCTTGTATCAAAAGTAAACTTCCCGATAATCATTATCGCTTCAGTTGCGGGAATTGTGCTCTGTATTATTTTCCAAATCCTTACAATGCTCACAAAAAAGAAAGCGAATGAAACCGCATAACTTTTAAAAGCCGTCCGAAAGGGCGGCTTTTTATCGCCCTCTTAGTTGCACCCTGCGTGCGCAGGCGACAGCTGAAGAAACCGCACGCGCTAAAGTGCGCACGCTTTCTTGCGCGGCACTTGCAATTTTTTTAGAATTAGTGTAAACTGACACTATATCAAAAAAGGAGGATACAAAAATGGCAGATTTTATAAACGATAACATTCAGGACGATGAGGCTATAATCATTGAACTTACCGACGAGGACGGCGTAATCACCGAGTTTGAGTATCTTGATACTATCGCCTACGACGGCGAGGAGTATGTTGTGCTTATCGAAAACAACGAGGACGCCGAGGGCGTTATTATACTTAAAATCGAGTCCGTTGACGACGAATCCGAGAACTATATCGGAGTTGACGACGAGGACACCGTTCAGGCGGTTTATGAGCTCTTTAAGGACGCACACAAGGACGATTTCGAATTTACCGACTAATCTTAAAGCAAGCAAGAGTCGTTTTCAGCGATCCCTAAAAACGACCATACAATTAACTCTTAACTGAAAAAGCCCTCTTTCGAGGGCTTTTTTCTTTACTTCGGGTATGACGAGAAGTTATATGTTTTTCCGGGCTCAAGTACGATATCTCTCGTCTGAGCGGAACCGTTATTAAAGATAACCATATTATACTCCTCGGGCACGGTATACGTCCAGCGTCCGTCGTCGAGCTGAGTCATCGGTACTCCGGGCCACTGATTGGGACCCGACTGTGAGCCGTCGAGCCAGAAGTAAATATTTACATTACTCCAGTTGGCGTCGTTCTCAAAATACACGACCTTGCCCGCAGGCTTTTCGGTAGCGGGCTGAGCCGGAGCGTCAGTAGACACAGGAGTTACGAGTGCCTGAGTCGCCGCCGGGGAAAGGGAAATCTTCTTTCCTGTTTTTGCAGAGCGCGAGTAACACTTAACGATATATTCCTGAATCGCGGTAGCGTCCTTGATTGATACGCTGCCGTTTTCGTCGCAGTCGGCAGCCTTGATTTCATCGGCGCTCATAGTGAGCAGCAGCGCAAGGTGCTTCTGGATCCGGGATACATCGCGGATATTGATTTTTCCGTCCATATTTGTATCGCCCAGGAGTATGCCGTCGCCCGGGGGTATATCGACGCCCGAATCCGGATTGCCGCCTGAACCGCCGGAGGTCGGCGCCGCGGTAGTAACCACCTCAGCGTCGGCGTATACGCTCCACGAGCTTCCGTTATAAATCTGATTTGTGCCGGGAATAGAGATATTACCCGTCTGATTGCCGCCGTTGTTGCTGAATATACAGCTGTCGTATTCCTTCGGGATCGAAAGCTTCCATACGTTATCCTTATACTTCTGCATAGCCTTTCCCGGCCACGCAACCTCTCCCTTATCGGTAGCGGCGTTCCAGTAATAAATATAAGGAGTAGCAAAATTGGAGCTCGAATTATCGAAGTAAACTGTCGTAAAGGAATTCGGGTCGGGCGGCGGCGGAGAGGTCGGAGTCTGACCTGTATACGCCTCCCATTTATTACCCGAGAGCAGAACCATATTGGTTTCGCCTATCGGGAGTCCCGCGGCACCCTCGCCCTCGGGATAACGTCCGCCGGAGCCGACGAAGATAACGTTGCCGTTTTCCAGCCCGTCGTCAACCTCGATCACATACAGCTTCAAGCCTGAGTCATAGCTCATAGCCTTGCCCGGCCACGCGGCGTTCGCCTTGACCTCACTGCCGCTTTCATCGTAAATATAAGCCTTAACGTCGCTCCAGTTATTCTGAGAGCTGTCGAAGTATACGCGCGTTACTGCGTTAGGATCCTTTTTCTTGAACTTAAACGAGGTTTCGAGCGTTTCTCCGCCTGCTGTTGCAGTAACCTCAACAGAGAAGACCGTTCCTACCTCGATGCCGTCGCCTATCTTAAAAGTCGAGCCGTTAGTTACCTTAAATTCCTTTCCGCCCTCAACCTTAACGGTAGCGGAATCAGCTCCCTTAAGCTTAACAGTAACGGTCTCGCTGTCGTAGAAGGAGTAGTTGCCTATAAGCTTAACGCGAATAGAGGACTGAGGTCCTTCAATAAGGATCGTACCGTTATCTCCCGAGTCAAACTCAGCCACTCCGTCGGATACGGTAGCGGTCGTGCCGTCGTAGAAGTTCGTTACCTTGGTTTTATTGCCCCATATCGAAGAAACGTTAACCTTGATCTTTTTATTCTTAGGCGCACCGATCACGGCTATAATGCTGTCGGCTAAATCTCCCCTGTCGTAGCTTCGCGAGAAGGTATAGCCCGTATCGGCGGAATATGCGGAAATCTGCTGGTGGTCGCCTGCACCGACTGCAATATGCTTACGTCTGAACTTTCCGACCTTCTGCCAGTGCTTTAAAGTAGCCTGATCTATACTGCTCCAGTTCATATCGCTTCTGAGCGAATGTCCCGAACCGCCGTGGCCGTCGAAGGACATTCCGGGAACCGTTCCTCGGTTAGTCTCATCGCCGTAGAAGATCTGAATAGCGCCCGGCATAAGCTGGAACGCCGAGCCCTGATAGATAAGGTCGCCGCGCGCAA
>CAZERR010000050.1:0-13646 GCA_964514785.1 uncultured Ruminococcus sp.
AATAATCTGTCCCGGTCTGTTTTTATTAATCTATCTTCTCAAATCTTCTGATTCTCTTTCCGTCACGTTCGATTATTTCCTCGAAGTTTTTCCTGTTCCTAACCCAGATCTCCCTGTCGCCGTAAAGCGCCTGATAGATTACTACCTCCTCGAGGGTTTCACTGTCCTTCGCTATTGCGATAACCTCGTATTCATTGCCCTTGAAGTGGCGGTATCTGCCGGGAGTTGCGGTGATCGGAATGAGATTTGATTCATCCGCTTTATCGTTTTCTGTTGTATCATCATTCGTATTATTCTCAACAGGAATTGTTTTCTCGTCATCAAACTCCGCCTTAAAGCTTCCGTCGTTAAGAACGAGTATTCTTGAAGAGCAGGGCATAAGCGGAATCCTTGCGTAGCCGTCAGCCTCAAAGCTCTCGCCCGTGAGCACATCGGTCAGCACCGGGCCGCCGTCAACGTTGAAATCGATTGTGAACTCATTTGAGGCGAGGTTCAGCGCGATATAAACCTTCTGTCCCTCACATTCCCGCATATAAACAAGCTGTTCGTTTTTGATATTAATATTGCGGTAGTTTCCGAACTTAAGAGCGGGGAGTGCTCTCCTGATTTTTCCGAGCTTGCAAAGGTGGTTATATACATCCATATCGGGATTGGGTATGCTGCCGATATCGAGGCAGGGACGAAGCTCATAATCGCTGAACTTAGTACGGGTTCCCTCTATTGCCCATTCGCTGCCGTAATATATACACGGCACTCCGGGCATTGTATATAGTACTGTGTATACGTTTTTAAGGTGAGCTTTTTCCTTCAGCATACTGGCGATACGGTTGACGTCGTGATTATCGACGAAGATGAAGGTATAAATATTGCGGTAAATACCGCCGTCGCCGAACTGCCTGTTGAGCGAGTGGGCGATTTCAAAATAGTTGTGGTCATTATGAGAACTGTAGATGCCCTTATAGCACTCATAGTTTGTTACGGAATGGAGCGCATTCTCGTTTGCCCAGCGGTTGTAATCGCCGCCGATAATCTCGCCGTAAAGCCAGAAATCCGGTTTTAATTCATAGCAGGCGTTCCTGAGCTTTTTAAAGAATTCGAGGTTGATACAGTCCGCGGCGTCAAGACGCAGTCCGTCTATCCTGAATTCCCTGATCCAGAATTGAGCCGCGCCGATAAGGTGCTCAACTACCTGACTGTTATCGAGGTTTAGCTTAACGAGGTCGATATGTCCCGCCCAGCCCTCATAGCAGAAACCGTCGTTATAATGATTGTTTCCGCCGAAATTAAGGTTCATAAACCAGGAACAGTACTCAGAGTGCTCGCGGTTTTTCTGAACATCCTTAAACGCGAAGAAATCGCGTCCGACGTGGTTGAAAACGCCGTCGAGTATAATTCTTATCCCGTTATCGTGAAGTGTTTTGCAAATCTTTTTAAAAGAATTGTTATCGCCGAGACGGCTGTCGATCTTATAATAATCAATAGTATCGTAGCCGTGTCTTGTGCTTTCGAATACGGGGTTGAATACGATCGTATTTACGTTCAGTTTTTTAAAATTATCTATCCAGTCGTAGATTTTATCGAGGCGGTACTCGAGGTTGAAATCATTCTCGCGCGGAGCGCCGGTAAATCCGAGAGGATAGATATTATACATTACAGAGTCTTTAATCCAGTCCATAATTGCCTTCCTTTTATTTAGTTTAAAACTTTTAATATATTATCATATTAAAGGATATTGTGCAAGCTGTAATTATGTGATATAATAAACGAGTTGTAATTCAGTTTGCAAAATAATTCTTTAGGAGAAATATATGTTAAAGGTAGAAAATAAGACCACAAAGCGGATAAGGGTGCTTATGATTATAGTTTTCCTTGTTCAGATTTTCTTAACCGCTCAGCCGTATGTGTGGGAGGAAGCTTATTATAAGGATACCGCTAATAGTATGAGCATCCAGAAGGGCGACGTCGTAACGATTGATTTTACGGGTAAAGTTGACGGAAAGACCTTTAAAAACAGCGAGAAGAAATCCGTTAAATATACCATAGGTTCAAATGCGTATATTTCCGGTTTTGACGAAAAGTTTATTAAGCATAAGAAGGGCGAAAGCTTCAGCTTTAAGCTAACGCTTCCGGAGAAGTTTTCCGATAAGGCTGTTGCGGGGAAGAAAGCCGAATATTCCGTAAGGATCCTTGACGTAAGCCGTAAATCGACGTACACGGTTCTCGATATGATATCAAATATCGGCGCGACTACCGGTAATACGAATACCGAGGGTATTTTATCAACGCTCGGACTGTGTTATATCCTTTTCCTGATAATACCTATAGTCGCTTTAGGCTTCCAGATTTTCGACAGAAAATATAACCTTAAAAATGTTGTTGGAATAATCTGTTCCGCGCTCGGAGTGATTTGTATCCTTTACTTTGTCGGCCCGGGTTACCTATGCTTCGGTTCGATGATCGCTCTGTTGCTTTATCTGTTCTCGGCGTTTATGTCCGTTATGGGAATATTCGCGAGATTCCTTAAAACCGAAAATTAAATAAAAGTAAACGCGAAAAGAGGGACGGCTCATATTTGAGTCGTCCCCCGTCTATATTTAAGGAGTAGAATAGAATTTAAAGGGAAGTAAATATCATATGGAACAGCTTGTTCTTCAGATTTATTCTGAAGCTGTCTGTCTCAAGAAAGCCGTTGAGCCTGCCGAAAACTATCGTGAGCTTGCCGCAGCGGCATAACATTGGTTCGCCGTCTTTCTCTATCGGAGTAAATTCGAGGCTGAGGTTTTCATCAGCGGAGTCAAAATCCCATTTACCATAAGGATTTCTTTCGTCGCCGGCAACTCTCGTTCTGCCGATTTTAATGAGCTTGTTATCTACGAAGTAGGCGTTTTCGCTTCCGCTGCGCCTGTCGGAAACCTTGGAGGCGAGATTTACCGAAAGCTTGTGACCACTTACATCCGTACAGCCGCAGAGAGCCTGAAATCTCTTTTTGCGGTTTAAAAGACAGCGTGTTTTCGTATAGTAAACGAGGCTGTTTTGCTCGTTGATATCGTAATCCAGTCCGCCGAATCGCACAACACCGGATGCGGTGAAATTCTCGGCAAAGCGCTTGAAATAGAAGTTTTGCTTATCGCTTCCGTCGGCGGATACCATATTCATACTTTCGCCCTTGGTGTTTTTAATAAAGAGCTTTACGAATAGGTTCTTTATGTTGCCGAAGTCGATAAAATCGCACTTAAGGTATTTGCCGCCGATTGTATTAGTAATAGTAAGGGCGATTTTTTTATCGGTATAAGTGAACTCGCCCACCGAATCGCCCGCGGGAAGCTTAAGGGGTTCGAGCAGCATACGCTTGGAGACGCTGTCGCTCACGATCTCACCGGTCTTACTGTTCGCTAAAATCAGCTTAACCGATAAATCCGAGCCTGTGACCTCGAGGGAAAGATAAAAAGCCATCTCGCCGTCGGAGATAAAGTAGGAATCCTTTTCCGTTATTTTATTTTCAGCAGGATGATTTTCTCTGTTATATTCAAAAACAGCGGATCTTGACCACCCCGAAAAGGCGGTTTCGCCGTTAAGATTAAAAATTTTCTTTGTGTTTTCAACTATTTGCTGCATAATACACCTTTGATAAATATTCTATAATGCAATTATACATAATACTTTATTGCGTTTCAAGAATTATAACAAAACTGTAAATCAGTTATAAAACCTTTAACAATTTCATAACTATAAAATATGAAAATATTCAAGCTTTTAGCGGTTTTATCGCTGATTTTTATTATGACCTCATGCGCCGGCACCGTTGAAAACGCTGCCGATGAAATAAGGCTGAACGATTGGAGCGCCCGGCTTAATAGCGGGTATGATGCGCAGCTTAGGTTCAAGGACGATAACGCCGAGTTTAAAATTCTCTCAAAGAATAAAAAATCGGATGTAAGGTTGTCGGGGATTTGTTTTATCGACAGGAGCAGGATAATTATTTTTGATTCATCCGATAAGGACAGCTACGTCTTTGAATATAAGCTTATCGACAATAAGCTTCGCTTGCGCTATGACGGAGGGAAAATTGTTTTAACAAGAGTTTGACACAATCGTTTATTAGTATTACAATTGAGTCGGTGATACTATGGCAGAGGAAAAACCCGTTAAGCGCATAAACGGAAGATTTATGAATGAAGCTGTAAACATTTACCTCGTGTTGATGTTTACGGTCTTTCCGCTTGCCTTTACAAGCGGTTATTTCCGTATCCGTCACGATAAGTATTATACTTACCTGGCGTTGAGCGCGGTGCTTGCGCTATTTGCGCTTTTTACTGTTGTGTACGGCTTGCTTAAAAGGGGCGAGCCGGGTGCGCTGACGGAGAAAAAAAAGCCGCTGAATATTACCGATATTTCATTTATCGGGCTTGTTCTCGTTTATATTGTCTCGACATGCATTTCCGATTATCCGCTTTCCTGTATTTCGGGTGAAATCGGCAGGAATATGGGGCTCGTTTTTATTTTAACCGCGTTTATCGTTTATATTATAATTTCGAGGTTTTTAAGCCTTAGAGAGTATGTTTTTTATTTCGCGGCAGGCGGCTGCGCGGTCGTTTATATTCTTTGCGTATTGAATTTCTTTTATATCGATCCGCTTAGGATGTTTGTGAATATCGGGAGTGAAACGGTTATGGATTTCACCTCGACTATCGGTAACAAGAATATTATGTCGGCTTTCTGCTGTTTAACTTTGCCGCTGTTCTTTATGCTTTATATAGTTTCAAAGAAAAAGCTTTTAAGGCTTATAAGCTTAGCAGTGTGCGCTCTCGGATTTTCCGCTGTGATCTGCGCCGACAGCGACAGCGGATTTTTGGGATTGGCGGCAGCTCTTGCGGCGGCTCTCGTTTACTGCTCTTTCAGAGCGCCTATGCTGAGGCGTTTCTTTACCGCGTCAGCGGTAATGCTCATTTGCGCTAAGGGGATAGGGCTTTTGGCTTCGGTTGCGAAGTATAAGGATTTAGGCGCGGTCGAGCGGTTCTTTGTGTTTGATGGTTTAAGCTATGTATTAATCGTAGTTTCGGTAATTATAGCGCTTCTTATGCTGCTTTTTGAGAAAAGGTATAATAAAGATAAACTCCCGGGGGCAGTGCCCTGCGCGCTGACGGCGGTCATTATAATATCTTTCGTAATAATCGTATGGCTGTTTATTAAGTTCAGCGTAATCGATACTCAGACTGAGCTCAGCGGAGTAATGAGATATTTCCGGTTTGACGATAGCTGGGGAACTCACCGCGGTTATTTTTGGATCAAGACTGTCGAAATCTTTAAAAACTTCAGCCTTAAAAATATGCTGTTCGGAAGCGGCCCCGATACATTTTATTACGCGTTTTCTCCGTATTTTACCGAGCTTAGCGCAAGGTTCGGAGATTCGAGTACGAACTGCGCCCACAACGAGCTTTTGAACTATCTCATTACTGTCGGGATCTCAGGAGCGGTTATGTATATGATGTTAGTTGTTTCGGCTGTGGTAAAGGCGATTAAGGGGCTGAAAAACAGCTCCTTCGCGATTGTGCTCATAATCCCGGTTTTGTGTTATTTTTTTCAGAGCACTGTAAACATAGCTACCCCGATAGTAACGCCGTTTATGTTTATTTATATCGGAATACTCAGGGCGCTTGACGGAGGCAGCGAAGAGGTTGTCTGATATTTTCACCCGTTTAAGCGAGAGGTATTGAAAAAGCCCGATAAAAATGGTAAAATATATTTTAACGTTATGATATCTCATTTTAGCGCGCGGTATATTGTTCTTTAGTATAACCGCGTGCGGAAAGGATAAATAAATGAAAGCTGTTATAAAAAAACTGGCGGCTGTTTCTTTAGCGGCGCTGATAGCTGCTTCGGGAGCTGCTGTGAGCGCTTCGGCAACGCAGGTGAAAATGCCCGATAAGCAGAGCGTTTCTTCAAAAATAGACCGCGTAGAGGGAGAGGCTGTAGTTGCGCTTAAAAAGAGCGCGGGAGCCGAATATACCTCAAAGAGCAAGGCGTCCTCCGCTTACGGAAGCGGTATTAAGCTTAAGAATACATTCTCATTTAAGAAAGGCTCAGGTGAGATGCGCTATTCCGTAGTAAAATCCTCGACTCTTTCAACCGATGATTTGATCGATAAACTTAATAAAAACCCGAATATAAAGTACGCATTCGCAAACACAAAAAAGAAGATTTCCGCGCTTACGAACGATACATACAGTGATTTCCAGTGGCACCTTGAAAATACCGGTCAGAACGGCGGAACCAAGGGAGAGGATATTAAAATCAATTCGCTGTGGAAAAAAGCCGAGACATCCGGGGAAGAAAAAGTTGTAGCGATTGTCGATACCGGCGTTGATTATAAGCACGAGGAATTAAAGAAAGTAATGTGGGAAAATCCTTACGGAAATAAGCTGCTGGGAAACTGCGGCTGCGACTTTTCCGGAAGTAATCCGGACGGCAATCCGATGGATGATCACGGTCACGGCTCTCACGTTGCGGGAATAATTGCCGCTTCCTCAGGCAATAAAGAGGGTATAAGCGGAATCAATAAAAAGAATGTTAAGATTATGGCGGTTAAGGCGTTTGATTCGAACGGTGCCGGCGATGACGAATCTATCTTTGCGGCGTTCGAGTATATCCAGAGAGCGGTAGAGCTCGGCACTAAGGTCTGTGCGGTAAACTGTTCCTTCGGTTCATACGGCGATGCGGAATCAATGAAGGCTTACGATGAGATTTTTAACGCTTTAGGAGAAAAGGGAATTGTTTTCTGTGTTGCGGCAGGTAACGAATCCGAGAACCTAAACGACCAGAACGACCCCGACTCCGATGATTATTTCGACGGATATTGTTCCGTGCCTGCGTGCAGCAGCAGTCCTTACTGTATAACCGTAGCGGCTTCCGATGAAAACGGCGACCTGGCTACCTTCTCGGATTACGGCGATAAATACGTTGATATTGCCGCTCCGGGAACAAATATCCTCTCGTCCGTTTCGTATGACTGCTTCAATCCTGCAATCTACACCGACGAACAGCGCTCGAAGCTCTGTGCCTATTACCAGAGCTTTGACGGCGGATTTGAGAGCGGTGATTTCGGATATCCGACGCTGATCGAGGATTTTAACACGGACGTAAAGCTGAATAAAAACGTAACCTTTGAGCAGGGAGAAAAATACTTCGGTAAGTCGGGAAAATCTCTGAAGATTTCGTTTGAAGCAAAAAGGCCGAATAAAACCTCATACTACGCGTTTGAGATTCCTTTTAAAATCGAGGATGACAGTAAGAATTACAGAATAAACCTCGAAACAAACGGCGATGATAACAGCGATATATATGTTTTCGATGTTCCCGCAGATTATGACCCTGCCGAGGATATCGACGGTGAAACCAACGGCTGGATTCTCGGTGCCTCCAGCGGAAACAATTGGTATCATATAGAAATAAAGGTCGATACCAAGGAAGATGGTTATGAAAAATCAAAGGACAGGAAGCTTGTATTTTTAGTTTCGTCAAAGAGCGAGCTTTATATTGACGATTTAGCTATAAGCTCTCAGTCTGCAAAGGATGAAGATTTTGGCAAATACGATTTTATGTCAGGAACATCTATGGCTACTCCGATGGTTACCGGCGCGGCGGTGCTGGTGGCTCAGGCTTATCCTGACGCAAACGCAAAGGAAATTGCGAATATTGTTAAGAGCTCGGGCAAGACAAGTCCGAAGCTCGAGGATAAAACGAAAAACGCCAAGGCTCTCACGCTTGATACAACCGATAAGGTTCCCCCGATGATTTCGAGCGTAGCCTACGATAAGGACGGCAACGTTAGAATCGAAGGTCTCTTCAAGGAGGTCACAAAGGTTTACGCCGACGGCAAGGAGGTAAGTATTATCTCCAAGGATGCCGACAGTATTATTATAAGTGATAACGGATACAATACTCACATAATCAGTCTAAAGGTAGAGAATAAGAACGGATCCGATACCTACGAGGCGCTTCTTACCAATAAAAAGGCGCTTGAAAAAGCGAAATGTGTCGAAGGCGCTCCGTACGATACGAGTGCTTTGATTGCCGTACCCGCAGGTAATAAGGCGTATTATATAGACTCGTTTACGGGCGCGGTTGGAATGCTCGAAACGATCACGCCTAAGAAAAAATATATTTATCTCGACGAGATGTTTATTATGGATTTAAAGCCGTTGTTAAAAAACGATAGCTTTACCATAACCTCGGCGGTATACAGTAATGAAAAAATCTACTTTATTTTAAGAAACGATATTAAAACAAAAAGTAACGCATATACTCTCGGTTACGAAACCTACTTCTGCTGCTACGATTTGAATAAGATGAATGCCGAGAAGCTGTGCGAGGTTCCGGACGAATGTGCCGAGGGCGCTTCGCTCGGAGTGTTAAACGGAAAGTTCTATATCATCGGAGGATTTGTTAAGCAGAAGGTTGAGCTTGTTGACAGCGTCTACTGCTACGATAAGTCCAAGAAAACATTCAAAAAAACCTCGAAGCTTCCGGAGGGAAGAGCGTATACGAGCTTTATCGAATATGACGGAAAGCTCGTCGGCTTCTGGGGCGCTGTTAAGAGCGGAGAGCTTCCGAAGGCGGTTGTGTTCGACGGAAAAACGTGGACAACATCTTCGCTTAAGCTCGAAAGCTCTGACTTTGATTCGGTCAAATACACCGACGACTTTACTCTTAATCTCTACTCCGGCAACGTCGGACTTGATAAAAACGGCGTATTCTGCTTAGGCGCATTCGTTGAGGATCACGGCGATATCTTTACATACGATGTTTCAAATGACAGCATTATAGAGAACGGCAACTGCTACCGCACCGATTTATCCGCGCAGCGGCTTATCGGTACTACTGTTCACGGCGGATTCGTCGGCTTCAATATTGATATTGTGGAATATGACTATGACGAGGAGGCTTATGCGGCTTCCAATAGCAGCGAGGAAACCAATCCTTACTCTGATATTATCGGAGATCCCGAGGAAGAGGAAAGCCCAATAAGCGCTTATTTCGTAGAGCTTAATAATTCCTCGCACTATTCAAAAATAAAAAGCCCCGCGCTCTCGCGTACAAGTGTATCGCTTAAGGCGGGCGGTGAAACCAAGCTTACGGTAAGCAACGGAACAGTGCTCAGCTGGGCAAGCTCAAACGAAAGCGTCGCGAAAGTAAACGGCGGTAAGGTTACGGCGCTTAAAAAGGGTTCGGCTGATATTGTTGCAATTCTTTCAACCGGTAAGATGCTTACCTGCAAGGTGAGCGTTGTATCGAGTCCGTCAATTAAGGTCAACGGCGCGAAATTCAACAAATCGAAAACTTACCCCATAAAGGCAGGCAAAAAGCTCAAGGTAACGCTTAGCGGAAAGGCACCGTCGGTTAATAACGTATACTCGACTACAAATAAAAGCGTTGCGAAAGCGGTTTCGAAAAAGACTGCAAAAACCGTTCATATAAAAGGTTATAAAAAGGGCAGCGCTACGGTTACGATTAAGGTAAACGGCGTTAAGTTTAAAATAAAAGTAAAAGTAAAATAAACGGAGGAATAAAAATGAGTGATTTTAAGAACGGTACAAAATGTGTTCAGAGCGGTTATACGCCGACTACCGGAGAGCCGAGAGTTCTCCCGATTATCCAGAGCACAACCTTTAAATATGATACGAGCGAGGATATGGGTAAGCTTTTTGACCTCGAAGCGAGCGGTTACTTCTATACCCGCCTTGCAAATCCTACCTGCGATCATGTTGCAAAGAAGCTTTGCGACCTCGAGGGAGGCTCGGCAGCTATGCTGCTTTCTTCGGGACAGGCGGCTAACTTCTTTGCGGTATTCAATATAGCTTCCGCAGGCGACCACGTTGTTTCGAGCGCCGCGATCTACGGCGGAACCTTTAACCTTTTCTCGGTAACGATGAAAAGAATGGGTATCGACTTTACCTTTGTTGAGCCCGACTGCACCGAGGATGAGCTGCGCGCGGCAATCAAGCCGAATACTAAGGCGATTTTCGGCGAAACTATCGCCAATCCCGCGCTTGCGGTAATCGATATAGAAATGTATGCTAAGGTAGCGCACGAAAACGGAATTCCGTTTATTATCGACAACACCTTTGCTACTCCCGTAAACTGCCGTCCGATTGAGTGGGGCGCCGATATCGTAACTCATTCAACGACAAAATACCTCGACGGTCACGCTACCTCGGTAGGCGGCGCGATCATCGACTCAGGTAAGTTCGACTGGTTTAAGCACGCAGATAAATTCCCGGGACTTACTACTCCCGACGAGAGCTATCACGGTATCGTTTATGCCGAAAAGTTCGGTCTCGGCGGCGCGTATATCACTAAGTGCGTAGCTCAGCTTATGAGAGATTTCGGAAGCTCGCCCTCGGCGTTTAACGCTTTCCTTTTAAATCTCGGAATGGAAACGCTTCATGTCCGTATGCCTAAGCACTGCGCTAACGCTCAGAAGGTTGCGGAGTACCTGAACGCGCACGAGAAGGTCGCATGGGTTCAGTACTGCGGATTAAAGGGCGATAAGTACTACGAGCTCGGTAAAAAGTATCTTCCTAACGGCTCTTGCGGAGTTCTTTCCTTCGGAGTTCAGGGCGGAAGAAAAGCTGCCGAGGAGTTTATGAAGAACCTTAAGCTCTGCGCGATCGTTACACATGTTGCCGACGCCAGAACCAGTATTCTTCATCCCGCAAGCTCAACCCACCGCCAGATGACCGACGATGAGCTTAGAGCAGGCGGAGTTGCTCCCGATATGATGAGACTCAGCGTAGGAATTGAAGACGTAGAGGATATTATAAGCGATCTTGAAAACGCGCTTAAAGCAATTTGATAAAAGTTTACGGCGTTACTGCTTTTGTTGGTAACGCCATATTCATTTTATTATAAAAAGGTTCAATAACGAAACAGGGCTTTATAAATTATTATGTAATGGATATGAATAGGTTAGTTTGGAGATTTTGATGATGAAAGTAAAATTGATTTTGTCAGCATTAATGATAACGGCGATAGCCGCAGCTGCGTTATCCGGCTGCGGAAAACAAATGAATAACACGGATGAAACCACCGTGCCCGAGACGACTGTCGCTTCTCCGGTCACAAAGCTTCCGAAAACGAATATGAAAAAGTGGCGGTACAATAAGGAGAAAAATCTATATTATCAGCTCGGTATCGCTTACTGTGAGAAACCGGCAGACGAAAAATACGAAAAGCTCGCGTACTTTGTACCTGCCGCCTATATGAACGCGAAAAAGAACCCGGACGGCACCTTTACCTGTAAGCTCAATAAATGCGCTAAGGTAAACGGATATACCGCAGCCGACGCGCCGATCGCTATGGTAGTAAATACTCCGTTATATGCTTCTGCCGAGGCAGTCACCGAGGATACTGTTGAGATGGGGATCGAAATGGGTAGAATTGCAGAGTTCACAGCCAAGGGCTTCGTTTATGTTTATTCCGGTTGCCGCGGTATTAATGAAGGAGCGCCCTCCGGCGTTACCGACCTCAAGGCTGCTATACGCTATTTGAGGTATTGTAATGATGTGAACGCAGGCGACGCCGGGAAGATATTTACCTTCGGTATGAGCGGCGGCGGAGCGCAGTCCGTGATACTCGGAGCGTCGGGTGACAGCGAGATGTATAAGCCGTATCTTAAAAAAATCGGCGCGATACAGGGCGTTTCCGACTCTGTTTACGGTTCGATGTCATGGTGTCCGGTCACCAGCGTCGATACCGCTAATGCCGAGTACGAATGGATGATGGGCTGTACGCGTACAGGAAGAAGCAAAAAGGATCGGGAAATGTCCGATAAGCTCGCGGAAGCATTCGCAAAATATGTAAACAGCGCGGGCTTTGTTGATAAAGACGGCAATAAGCTGACCTTGACCGAGTCTAAAGAGGGAATCTATCAGGCAGGAAGTTACTACGATTACGTCAAGGGCGTGATCGAACAGTCACTCAACAATTATCTTGCCGACCTGCGCGATCCTAAAGCCGCCCGGGAATATACAGATGATATGAATAAGGATAAAAAGTGGATTAACTACGATAAGAGCACGAATACCGCTACGATCACGAGTATTGCCGATTTCGCGAAGGCTTGCAAGCAGGCGAAGAAGGATCTGTTCACCGGCTTTGATCAGCCTGACGGCAGTATTAATCTCTTCTGGTGCGAAGACGACGAGCTTACGCACTTCGATAAAATCCTCTGTGACGTACTGACTGAGCTTAAAAGCAAATACGCCGATGATTACAGGTCGGATTTTTCAAAAAAAGACGCGCTCGGTTATACCGTTGAGCAAAGAGTTGAAATGTATTCGCCTCTCTACTTTTTGATGAAGAGCCGCGAGGGATATAAAACGGCAAATGTCGCGAAGCACTGGCGCATCCGTTCGGGTATTGAGCAGAGCACAAACTCCTTAACGACCGAGATAAATCTCGCACTCGCGCTTGATGCCTACGACGGGGTAGAGAGCGTTGACTTCGAAACTGTTTGGGCGCGGAATCACGAGACCGCCGAACGCAACGGCGGCAACGACATAAAGAACTTTATCAGGTGGGTGATTTCCTGCACGAAGGATCAAGAGAGGTAAAATAAATTTGAAAAGCCGGTATAGACAAACGCTGCCGTGTTTGCTACAATAGAAGCATAAAGTCAACGGAGGGTTTAAAATGAGCGTTATCGGAGAGCAAATCAGGAAGTATCGTGCGCAAAAGAAATATACGCAGGAAAAGCTCGGGAATATGATCGGCGTCACTACGCAGGCGGTTTCAAAATGGGAGCGCGGAGGAACTCCGGACGCCGAGGTTTTGCCGCAGCTTGCCGACGCGCTGGGAGTGAGCATTGACGCGCTTTTCGGCAGAGAGGAGCAGCAGGATATCCGGATTACGCTTTCAAAAAAGCTAAGCAAAATGCCGGGCGAAAAAGCTTTCCGACTTGCGTTTAACTATTGCTGGTCATTTGTCGTGGGACTGACGGGAGATGAGAATATTTCGGAAAGTTTTCCCGAACCCTTTGCCGATCATTCCGGCAATAATCGTGCTCGCTGTAATGATTTCTTTGCTAAAATTCTGCGCGATGACGGTATGGCTTTAGCACGGATGTCAAACGATCTTCGATATTTTTTTCTTATGGTGCGGCCGCATGACGACAGTATGCTTTCGTATTTTGAAAGCGAAGAAGCTCTCAGACAGGTTTTCGCGCTTTTCGCGGATAAAAAAATACTGAAAATATTTTTTTATCTATATAAGGTCTCAAACATTCCAGTGACCGCGCCGCTGATCAGTCAGGGGACAGGGCTTGATTTGCGCGATGTTGAGCGCTGTATGAAGACGCTTTGTGATAAAAAAATCGTACATCCTATGAAAATCGCTTCAACTGACGGTGAAATCAACTCCTATATCATTCGCTTTGAGGCAAACGTACTGCCGATGTTTTGTTATGCGGACGAAATAGCAAAAGGATGTCAGTATCCGACTTTTGGTATGTGTGATAGAGAAAAGCCGATTTTCTAAACGATTGGTTGAGTTATTGTTCTATGTGTTGAATAATCTATTAAACAGTTGCTTGATATTTGTCGGGCAGCTGTTTTATTATATAAGTAAAGCTAAAGTGTTTTATCGGTAAG
>CAZERR010000051.1:0-13580 GCA_964514785.1 uncultured Ruminococcus sp.
TACATGGTACAGCTCTCAGGTTATGGACGCTTCGGTCGATACACCCGAGGAAGCCTGCAAAAAGATTCAGGCGGTTACGAAGGAAGAAATAATAAACGCCGCGAAAAAGCTTGTGCTTGATACTGTATTTGTTCTTAAAGCAGGTGAATAAATGAGTAATGTAATTGAAGTAAAATCAGCCCGTACGGGCGATATGTATTATAAAATAGAACACGACTCCGGGCTTGCGATTTATCTTTACCCGAAGAAGGATTATAACTCAAAGTACGCGATCTTCGGTGCGCATTTCGGAAGCGTGAACAACGCCTTTTCGCTCGACGGCGGAGAGGTAAAAAAGGTTCCGGATGGTATAGCTCATTATCTCGAGCATAAGATGTTCGAGTGCGAGGACGGGGACGCTTTCGCAAAATACGCTAAAACAGGCGCTAACGCAAACGCTTATACGTCGTTTAATAAGACTTGCTACCTTTTCAGCTGTACCGAGAATTTTGACGAGAGCTTTGATATTCTTCTCGATTTCGTTCAGCGTCCGTATTTTACCGAGGAAACCGTAGCCAAGGAGCAGGGAATAATCGGTCAGGAGATCCGTATGTACGACGATTCCGCCGAGTGGGTTGTTATGTTCAACCTTTTAAAGAGTATGTATAAAAGCCATCCCGTTCAGCTTGATATCGCTGGTACGGTCGAGTCTATCGCCGAAATCACCCCCGAGCTTCTTTACGACTGCTACTATACCTATTATAATCTTAATAATATGGTGCTTTGCGTAAGCGGAGATTTAACGGTTGAGGATGTGCTTAAAACCGCTGATAAAAAGCTTAAAAAATGCGAAAAGCACGATATAAAGAGTTATTTTGAGGATGAGCCCTATGAGATCTGCGGGCATTATATCGAGCAGAAATTTCCCGTATCCGTACCGCTTTTCAACTTCGGATATAAGGAAAAGGCTCATAAGGTTTCTCAGAAGGAAAGCGCTGAGATCGATATAATTATGACTGTCTTAACCTCGCCGTCGTTTGAGCTTTATAATAAGCTCGACGAGGCTAAGCTCATCAATCAGAGCTTTGACGCCGAGTATTTTGACGGTCAGGGCTATAACTCGGTCATCTTTTCGGGAGAGTCGCGCTCGCCTGAGGAGGCCGCTTCGGTAATAAAGGGATTTATTGAGAAATTAAAGACCGAGGGTTTGGACGCCGAGGATTTTGAAATCGCGAAAAAAGAGGTTTACGGCGACCTCGTATCCTCGCTTAACAATGTTGAGGCTATCGCTAACGCGCTTGTTGACGCTCATTTCAACGAAACCGATATATTCGGCTTTATCGACGATGTAGCCGATTGTACGGTTGAGGATATAAACTTTAGACTTAAAAATATGTTTGATACCGAAAATACCGTTTTATCGGTAATACTGCCTGATAAGGAGTAAATATGTATAATGTTTCTTTTCCGGGGCTCGGACTCAACTTTGATATTAGTCCGATCGCCTTTTCTGCCGGCTCGTTTAAAATCCACTGGTACGGAATTATAATCGCCTGCGGGCTTATACTCGCTATGATTTACGCGTATTTTTCGGCGCCGAGGTTTAATGTTGACCGCAATAAGCTTTTTGACTGCGTGCTGGTCGGTATAGTTACCGGAGTAATAGGAGCGAGAGCTTATTACGTTCTCTTTAAGCTCGACTATTATATAGCGCATCCCTCCGAGATTATTATGATAAGCAACGGAGGGCTCGCGATTTACGGCGGTATTATCGGAGCTTTTCTCGGCGGATGTATTACCGCTAAGATTTTAAAGGTGAAAATCCTTCCGATACTTGATGTTGCGGTGCTCGGTTTTCTGATCGGACAGGGAATAGGCCGCTGGGGCAATTTTTTCAATCAGGAGGCGTTCGGCACCGTTACAGACTTGCCGTGGGGAATGGTCAGCGAGAACACGGGTATGCAGCCCGTTCATCCCTGCTTCTTATACGAGAGCCTGTGGTGCTTGCTGGGGTTTGTTGTTTTGCATTTTCTCAGTAAAAGGTATCAGAAATACGCGGGACAGGTTTTTCTCCTGTATCTCGTATGGTACGGCTTTGAGAGGATGATCGTTGAGGGTTTAAGAACCGACAGCCTATATCTGCCGTGGAGTTTATTCGGCGCTCAGCTTAGAGTTTCGCAGGTTTTATCGGCTGTGATATTTATTACGGGAATTGTTTTACTTATTGTATTCAGAAAAAGAAAGGACAGTTTTTATGATAATTATAGACGGAAAAAAAGTATCGGCTTCGGTAAAGGAAAAGGTAAAAAGTGAGTGTGAGGCGCTTAAGGCTCAGGGTATAACCCCGGGGCTTGCCGTAATACTGGTAGGCGACGATCCCGCTTCGAGGGTTTACGTTAATAATAAGAAGAAGGCGTGCGAATATGTCGGCTTTAAATCAGAGGAGTTCGCGCTTCCTGCTTCGACAACTCAGGAGGAGCTTTTAGCGCTTGTTGAAAAGCTTAACAGCCGTAAGGATATAAACGGAATACTCTGTCAGCTTCCGCTTCCGAAGGGGCTTGACGATAACGCCGTTATTGAGGCTATAAGTCCGCTTAAGGATGTTGACGCGTTCCACAAGCAGAATGTCGGAAGAATAATGATAGGCGACTACGATTTCCTGCCCTGTACTCCCGCGGGAATTATGGAAATGCTCCACGCTTACGATATCAGCGTTGACGGTAAAAATTGCGTAGTAATCGGAAGAAGCAATATCGTAGGAAAGCCGATGGCTATGCTGCTCCTTCACGAAAACGGCACCGTTACCGTATGCCACAGTCATACAAAGAACTTAAAAGAAATCACCGCGCAGGCGGATATCCTTGTTGCGGCTGTAGGAAAGCCTAAGTTCGTTACCGCAGATATGGTCAAGGACGGCGCGGTTGTAATAGACGTCGGTATGGACAGGGACGAGGACGGCAAGCTCTGCGGCGACGTTGATTTTGAAAACGTTAAGGATAAGTGCTCCTACATAACTCCGGTCCCCGGGGGAGTAGGTCCTATGACGATTGCCACTCTTATGAAAAACACGCTTAAAGCCGCTAAGCTTCAGAATGATATTGAGTAAGAAGTATGTCTTAAAAAATTCTTGACAGGCAAAAGTGTTTGTGTTATAGTATATAAGCCGCATATTGTGGGTATTAAGATTTTCTTAAGAAAACACCTACGAATAGCGAGTCTAAAAAAAGGATGGTACTAATATGTACGCAGTTATTCAGACAGGCGGAAAGCAGTACAAGGTAGAGAACGATCAGATTCTTTTCGTTGAGAAGCTTGACGCTGAGGAAAAGGACACTGTAACATTCGACGTAGTTGCTTTAGGAGCGGACGACGGTATTAAAGTCGGCACACCTTTAGTTGACGGCGCTAAGGTTACAGCGGAAGTATTAAAGAACGGTAAGGGTAAGAAGGTTAGAGTTTCTACTTATAAGCCTAAGAAAGGTTCTTCTAAGAGAACTCTCGGCCACAGACAGCCTTACACAAAGGTACAGATTAAGTCTATCGAGGCTTAATTATGATTTCGGTAACATTTTATAAAAACGGAAGTGATTATCTCGGTTTCGAGATGAAAGGTCATTCCGATTATGCTGAGGAGGGCAAGGATATTGTATGCGCTTCGGTGAGCTCAGCGGCTTATCTTACGGCGAATAATATCACTGATTTCTTTAACATAAATGCTGATGTTACTGTAAGCGACGGTTATATGAAATTAACCGCTGAAAAATCTGATAATCTAAATCGTCTTTTGGACGGATTTTATCATCATCTGCTCCAATTAAGCGGGCAGTACCAAAAAGATATTAAACTAAAAATTTCGGAGGTGTAAGGTAATGCTTAAAATTAACATACAGTTATTCGCTCATAAAAAAGGAATGGGTTCTACAAAGAACGGTCGTGATTCCGAGTCTAAGCGTCTCGGCGTTAAGCGCGCTGACGGTCAGAAGGTTCTCGCCGGCAACATTCTCGTAAAGCAGAGAGGAACTCACATTCACCCCGGCCAGAATGTAGGCATCGGAAAGGACGATACTCTTTTCGCTAAGATTGACGGTGTTCTTCGTTTTGAGCGCGTAGGCAAGGACAGAAAGCGCGCGAGCGTTTATCCTGTTGAGCAGTAATAATGCTATCTGAGGGGGTGGGTTTCCACCCTCTTTTTTACATTATAAGAAACTGCTTGTTTCTTATTAAGTAAAAACATTTCATAGTTTGCTGTTATCGAAGATATATTGTCCGCTCGGGTTCTGCCGCGCAGAAACGAGCGATGATTGTTTTTTAAAATTTGAGGTTTTACTATGTTTAACTTTTTAAAAATCATTTTACTTATCGGCAACCCGCTGCTTCTTGCGTTTGCGGCGTCGGTAATTCTCGGCGCTGTAATAAAGAATAAGGATACTATCCTTTTTATCAAGCGTGTGGTTTCGCTGAGCGTATTCGGGCTTTATTTCATCTTATACGCTTATCTTGTTTTCGTAGTGAAAGGAACCGCGATGTATATAGCGATGTTCGCGCCCTTTGCGGCGATAATCTTATTTATTATCGCTGCCGTTATTTCGGTTCCGAAGGGAAATATCAAAGAAGACCTGAAGGAAGATTATAAAATGACCGGCTGGGATTCGATGTTCCCGAACGATATTGATAATAAAAACTGATTTAATGTAAATGCTAATAAAGCAGGTGGTTAAATGTTCGTAGATGTTGCGAAAATTTATTTAAAAGCAGGTGACGGCGGCGACGGCGCCGTAGCGTTTCACCGTGAGAAATATGTTGCCGCGGGAGGTCCCGACGGCGGCGACGGCGGACGCGGAGGAAATATCGTTTTTCAGGCCGATACGAATATCTCGACTCTCGCTGATTTCCGTTATAAAAGAAAATATAAGGCTAAAAAAGGCGAGAACGGTAAGGGTAACCGCCAGCGCGGTAAAAATGCCGAGGATCTTGTTATCAGAGTGCCTCTCGGAACTCTCGTTAAGGACGCCGAAACCGGACGCGTTATTGCCGATATAAGCACCGACGAGCCCGTTGTCGTCGCTAAAGGCGGTAAGGGCGGATGGGGAAATCCCCATTTTGCGAACGCAGTCCGTCAGGTGCCGAGGTTCGCTAAGCCCGGACTCCCGGGCGAGGAGATGGAGGTCACGCTTGAATTGAAGCTGCTTGCGGACGTTGGCTTGGTCGGGTTCCCGAATGTCGGAAAATCAACGCTCGTGTCGGTAGTTTCCGAGGCGAAGCCCGAAATCGCGAACTATCATTTTACAACCATTACTCCCGTGCTCGGAGTTGTTTCGATGGGCGAGGGCTCAAGCTTCGTTATGGCGGATATACCCGGGCTTATTGAGGGCGCGTGGCAGGGAACAGGCCTCGGTCATCAATTCCTGCGCCACGTTGAGCGTTGCCGTATGCTCGTTCATATTGTAGATATAAGCGGAAGCGACGGACGCGATCCCTACGAGGATTTTAAGATAATCAACAGCGAGCTTGAAAAATTCAATCCCGAGCTTGCAAAGCGTCCGATGATCGTCGCGGGAAATAAATGCGATATGTGTACCGATGAGCAGATAGCCGATTATAAAAAATATATTGAGGGTTTGGGCTACGACTTTTTCCCGATTATGGCGGCTATCCGCTATGACGTCGATCCGCTTTTAAAGAAGATCCAGGAAATGCTTTCTACGTTGCCGCCGATCGAGCGCTACGAGCCCGAACCGGCTCCTGTTGTAAAGGCGGAGGACTTTTCCGACCACAGCGTCGTCGTCAATAAGGTTGACGGTATTTATACCGTCGAGGCTAAGTGGCTGTTTAATGTTATGCGCTCAATTAATTTTGACGACTATGAGAGCCTTAACTATTTCCAGAACGTCCTTACTAAAAACGGCGTTCTCGACGCGTTAAGAGAAGCGGGTATCAGCGAGGGCGATACCGTTTCGATTTATGATGTTGAATTTGATTTTGTGGAGTAAGATATGAGCTTTTTTATTGAGAGTGATAACTCGCCTAAGCAGCTTTCGCCTCAGACGCTGGCATTTATGGGCGATACGGTTTATGATTTGCTTGCGCGTGATTATATAATCTTTGAGGCTAACCGTCCTGTCGGAGAGCTTAACAAGCGTAAGGTCAAGCTCGTTAACTGCGAGTCTCAGGCTAAATCCGCCGCTTATATAATCGATATTCTTACCGAGGAGGAGGCTTCCCTGTATAAAAGGGGCAGAAACGCTAACGTTAAAACCGTTCCTAAGAATGCCTGCGCCGCTGATTATCACAGCGCTACGGGACTCGAGGCGCTTTTCGGATATCTTTACTTAAACGGAGAGAACGAAAGAATAAAGGAGCTTTTCTTTAAATGCATTGAGGCTTTAAATACCGCTACATAACCTTGAATAGAGTGGTATTTATGATAAAAAACAGAATATTTGATTATATGATAATTACCGCGGGAGCTCTTTTGTATTCGCTTTCGGTTGTGGTTTTTACCGCTCCGAACAACATCGCTCCCGGAGGCGTTACCGGACTTGCTACGCTTATTAATTATCTTTTTTCGCTTCCTATAGGCGCGTTCATACTTATATTGAATGTGCCTTTATTTATTCTCGGGCTTAGAAAGCTCGGAAGAGATTATCTGAAAAAATCAGTTTTTTCCGCTGCGCTCGTATCGGTTTTGATCGACGTTTTAGAACGTTTTATTCCGCCGTACAGGGGTAATATGATATTGGTATGCGTATTCGGCGGAATATTAAACGGCTGCGGTATCGCTCTTATTTTTTCGCGGGGAGGTTCCTCCGGGGGAACGGATATCGCCGCCTCGCTCGTTCATAAATACTATCCTCAGTTTTCCGTAGGATCTCTTATTATGATTTCCGACGCGTTTATAGTCACGATCTCTGCATTTGTATATAATAGTATTGAGGCGGCGCTTTACGCGGTTATCGCTATTTTTGTAAGCTCAAGGCTTATCGACCGTATTCTTTACGGCGCTTCGCGTGAAAACGGCAAGCTTATGCTCATAATAACCGATAAGCACCGCGATATACTGCCCGAGATTCTGAATAAGGTATCGCGGGGAGTGACGGTGCTCGATTCCTACGGTGCCTACAGCGGAAATAACCGCAAGCTGCTTGTGTGCGCGGTGCGTCCCGGAGAGGTTTTTAAGGCGGTCGAAATCTCAAAAAAATACGATAAATCCGTCTTTATAATCGTAACCACGGCTACTACCGTAAAAGGGCAAGGTTTTTTTAATATTTTTGTAAACTAAATTACGCTAATTTTATGCAAAAGTTAACAATATTATTACTTCTATTGCAAAAAACGACACAAACAGTTATAATATAGCCTGTATCTGATTGGGCAATATGCATAGTCATGATTGAGGAAGAATTATGAAAAAATTTATAAGGGAACATAAAAAGCTCTTTATGTTTTCCGCGATCGTTCTCGTAATTGCTTTGCTTCTTACTACGGCGGGAATAGCTGTTCCGACTATGACGCGGACTTCCGGCGTTGACGATATAAAAACCTGCTCAAAGCCCGAGGGCAAGATAATCGCCAAGGGTATCGATGTTTCGAGATACCAGGGAAGTATCGACTTCGAAAAGGTAAAGCAGGACGGCTACAGCTTCGTTATTATCCGCGTCGGCACATCCAGCGGCGGTAAGGATGTTAATTTTGAGACAAATTATGAAAACGCGGTAAAAGCCGGGCTTGACGTGGGATGTTATTACTATACCTACGGCTTTACGGCGCAGGAGCTGAAAAACGAGGCGAAACTCGTTCTTTCTTATATAAAAGGAAAGAGCTTTAATTATCCTGTTTTTCTTGATTTCGAATATTCGGAATTGCTTAATTACAAGCGTGCTGACGAAAATACGAGGATGATCAATACATTCTGTAAATACATAAAACGCGGCGGATATTATCCCGGGGTATATACCTCGAATTCGATTTATAATAATTTTATCGATAAGATAACGCTCGGCAATAAATGGGATTTCTGGGTCGCCAGTTATATCGACGATACCCATTTCTCAACAAAGTTCTCGAAAAGCTTTTCGATGTGGCAGTATACGAGCAACGGCGTCGTAAACGGAATAGACGCCCGGGTAGACCTTAATGTAGCGTATGTAAACTACCCTGAAATTGTAAAAGAATTTCAAAACGAATATAAAAATCTATCTTAATTTATTAAAATAAAATTTGCTTTTTTATTTTCTTGATTTTATGGGGGAATGATTGATGAATCTTAAAAGGCGGGATCTTGGCTGTACCTACACTTTTGATCGTTCTGTTTTTAAGGTGTGGTCGCCTGAGGCTTCTGACGTTAGAGTTCAGCTTTATAAGACCGGTTCGGATGAAGAACCCGGAGCTCAGAAGCTCGAAAGCTACGGGCTCACCCTGGATAAAACCACAGGCGTTTGGTCTGTGACTGTATTCGGAAATTTAAAAGATCTTTATTATACATATCTCGTGACCGTTAAGGGAGTTACGAGAGAAACTCAGGACGTATACTCAAAGGCGGTCGGCGTAAACGGCAGGCGCTCAATGGTTTGCGATATGGAATCCACCAACCCCGAGGGCTGGGACTCCGATAAACATATTTATGTAAAACACTCCACCGACGCGATTATCTGGGAGGTACACGTCGGCGACTTTTCGGGTGACGCGTCATCCGGCGTTACGCCCGAGCATAGGGGAAAGTACCTCGCTTTTACCGAGCGCGGAACTACCTTAAACGGCGAGGGAGATATTTCGACCTGCGTCGATCATCTTGTAAATCTCGGGATCACTCACGTTCACTTGAATCCCGTATATGATTTTGACTCGGTTGACGAGGCTCATCCGGAGAAAAAGGAATACAACTGGGGTTATGACCCTGCTAACTATAACGTGCCCGAGGGCTCGTATTCGACTGATCCCTTTGACGGAAATGTGCGCATAAGAGAGTTTAAGTCTATGGTAAAGGCGCTCCACGACGCCGGTATCGGCGTTATTATGGACGTGGTTTATAACCATACCAGCTCGCTTGACTCCTGCTTTAACCGCACATATCCCGATTATTATTACAGAAAGAGCGGAGACAGGTTCTTAAACTCCTCCGGCTGCGGAAACGTATTCGCAAGCGAGAAGGAAATGGGAAGAAGCTATATCGTTAACTCCGTTTTATACTGGGCTAACGAGTATCATATCGACGGCTTTCGTTTCGACCTTATGGGCTGTATCGATACTACGACGATGAATCTCGTGCGTCTCGCGCTTGACGAGATCGATCCGAGGATTCTTATTTACGGCGAGCCGTGGACTGCCGACCTGGGTGAAAACGGCATTTCCTTTGAGGACGCCTGCGTTAAGGAGAACGCGTATAAGCTCAGCTCGAGGATCGCGATGTTCAACGACAGCTTCAGAAACGCGCTCAAGGGTAATACCGACGACGCTTCGATCGGCTATATTCAGGGTAATAACCATAATATCTACTACGTTATCTCCGGAATACTCGCCTGCTCGTCCGATACCTTCCTTAAATGGGCTAAGAAGCCCACTCAGTGCGTGACCTATAACTCGGCTCACGATAACCTTACTCTCTGGGATAAGCTGCTTAAATCTCAGAATATATCGGACTACGACACTCAGGACGAGAGCGTGCTCGAGATGAATAAGCTTTCGGCGGCGCTCGTATTTACCTCACAGGGTATCCCGTTTATTTTAGCAGGAGAGGAAATGGCGCGTACAAAGCACGGCGACCATAACAGTTATAAGTCGCCCTTATCAGTAAACGCTATTGACTGGAACCGCTTAAAATCCTACAGGGAGCTTGTGCGTTATTATAAGGCGCTTATCGAAATCCGAAAGAGCTTTACTCCGCTTAGAGAGCCTACTACCGTTACGGTAAGCAATACCTACTTTGAGACCGACGGAAGAAGTATTGCCTATACTGTTCCCAACATTAACCACGACGAATGGGATATGATGGCGATTATGTTCAACAACAGCCGCGAGACTGCTCACATTACCCTTAAATCTCATACGACTCTTCCTCATTCGTGGGTAATTTTAGAGTACGAGAGCAAGAAGGGAATCTGTGAATATAAGCGTATCGACGGAAACGATATCAACATTCCGCCGATGATGACTATTATTATGGTCGATGACGCGAGCTTCGACCGTTTAGAGGCGGAAAAGGAAGCGAGGGAGCTTAAGGTTGCCTATAAGGCCGCGAAGGCTGCCGAGGCTTCGAAAACCGCGGAAGCTTCGGGAATATCCGATGCGGCGGACAGCGCTTTTTAGAATAAATAATTTTCTTGACAAACGCTTAAAATATGCTATAATTATAATGTTATCCGTTAAGCTATGCTTATAGGCTATGCTTAACGGATAATCAATATATCCTTGCGGTAATTAAATGTACCGCCATTAATGTCCAGAAGGAGGTGTTCAACGTGGCAGTAAAGGCTAATTACGAGACAGTAATGATTTTCTCATTAAAGCTCGGCGACGAGGGTATCCAGACTCTCATCGAGAAGTTTAAGGCTTTGATCGAGAAGCACGCTACTCTGCAGAATGTTGATGAATGGGGTAAGCGTAAGCTCGCTTATCTTATCAACAAAGAGAGCGACGGTTATTATGTTCTTATGGATTTTGAGTCTGAGGCTGAATTTCCCGCAGAGCTTGACCGTATTTTCAAAATCACAGACGGCGTTCTCCGTTCTATGATTATCAAAAAGGGTGAATAATTTTTAGCACGCGTTTAAACGCGATTGAAAGGATGAATTTTTATGTTAAACAGAGTTATTTTAATGGGACGCTTAGTTGCGGCTCCCGAGCTTAAAACAACAGCTTCAGGCGTAAGCGTTACGAGCTTTCGTA
This sequence comes from uncultured Ruminococcus sp., assembly GCA_964514785.1. Taxonomy (GTDB): domain Bacteria; phylum Bacillota; class Clostridia; order Oscillospirales; family Acutalibacteraceae; genus Ruminococcoides. The sequence continues at coordinate 10,861 of CAZERR010000051.1, forward strand.
TTGCGGTAGACCGCAATTATGTAAAGAGCGGTGAGGAGCGTAAGGCTGACTTTATCGATATCGTATGCTGGCGTCAGACCGCAGAGTTTGTATGCCGTTATTTCGGCAAGGGCTCGCTTATCGCTGTTGAGGGACAGCTTCAGTCCCGTACCTATCAGGCTAAGGACGGTTCCAACCGTTATGTAGTTGAGGTTGTAGCTGATAATGTAAGCTTCACCGGCGAGCGCCGTGACGCTAACAGCATTAACAATTCCTACAACCAGTCCTTCGGTAATTACGGCGCTGCTCCTGCGGCTTCCGTTGCGGAGGCTCAGCCTCAGCCTGCACCGAGTTATCAGAGCGGCTCGAATTCCGATTTCCAGGAAATGCCCTTCGATGATGACTTACCGTTTTAATAAAATCTATTAAACTAAGATAGATAGCTTCTAATATTTGAAAGGAGAGATAATCATGGCAGATCGTCCGATCCGCGGCAGAAAAGGCCGCAGAAAAGTTTGCGCTTTTTGCGTAGATAAGGTAGAGAACATTGATTATAAGGATATCGCTCGTTTACGCCGTTATATGAGCGAGCGCGGTAAGATTTTACCCCGCCGTGTAACAGGTACCTGCGCAAGACACCAGAGAGAGCTCACAACCGCTATCAAGCGTGCTCGTCAGGTTGCGCTTCTTCCTTACACAACCGACTGATAATTGATTAACTTTTTGGCTGTCCGTTTTTTCGGACAGCCTTTTCTTTTTTTATTTTCTTTATTCAACTTTTATTTTATTATTTTCATTGTATAATAAAAAAGGTGATTTATATGTATGAAGAAATAAAATCTCAGACTAAAAAAGTATTTACCGAGCTTTTAGATAAAACTAAGCTTAAAAGCGGAGATGTTGTCGTTTTAGGCTGTTCAACGAGCGTTATTACCGGTTCGATAATCGGGACCGGCTCGAGCGTTGAATGTGCCGAGGCGATTTACGGCGTATTTTATCCGCTGCTTAAGGAGAGGGGTATCTTTCTTGCCGCTCAGTGCTGCGAGCACTTGGAGCGCGCGCTTGTCGTTGAGCGCGAATATGCCGAAAAGCATAATTTGCAGATAGTAAACGCGATCCCTCAGCCTAAGGCGGGCGGAAGCAGCGCCTCCACCGCGTATAAAATGTTCGAGTCTGCTGTAGTTGTAGACGGAATAAAAGCCGACGCCGGAATTGATATCGGCGGAACGCTTATCGGTATGCACTTGAAGCGTGTAGCTGTTCCGATAAAAATGGAGAATAATAAAATCGGCGGGGCTCACGTTATCTGCGCCCGTACAAGACCGAGATTTGTCGGCGGAGAACGCGCCGTATATGACGAGAATCTTATGTAGCGAGGTGTGATTATGACTGCTAAGGAAGAATTCATAAAGATTTTTAAGGAGAATATCAGCCGCGAAGGAAGCGACAGGCTTCTTGAATGGATTGAAAAAACCGACTTTTTTACCGCTCCGGCGAGCACGCGCTATCACTGCGCCTGCGAGAACGGCTTGGTTATGCATTCCGTAAGCGTTTATAATACAATGATGGACAAGCATTTTGACGAGGAGAACGACAGCGCCGAGAGCTTCGCAATTTGCGCTCTGCTTCACGATTTATGTAAGGCGCAGTTTTATACCGTCAGCACCCGAAACGTTAAAAATGAGGAAACGGGACGCTGGGAAAAGGTTCCTTACTACGCTATCGATGATAAGTTCCCGTTCGGTCACGGCGAAAAATCTGTTTTCCTTATCGAGCGTTTTATGAGACTTAGACTCGACGAGGCTATGGCTATACGCTGGCATATGGGTGAATTCGGCGATAAAAACAGCGGTACGATCTCTCAGGCTTATAACCTTTATCCGCTTGCGGTCAAGCTTCATTTAGCGGATTTAGAGTCTACATACCTAAGAGAAAAAGGTACATCGGAAGTAAACAGGTGATATAATGTTATTTCTTGAAGCACTGAAAAGAGCCGAACAGTTAAGAAAAGAATTAAAATATCATAACGACCTTTATTATAATCAGGACGCCCCCGAGATCGACGATTTTACCTACGATAAAATGCTCAGGGAGCTTGAGAATCTCGAGTCTGAGTTTCCCGAGCTTATAACGGAGGATTCGCCTACCGTTAAGGTCGGAGGTCAGGCGGGGGAGAAATTCTCGCCGGTTACTCACGCGGTTAAAATGGAAAGCCTTCACGACAGCTTTTCGTTTGACGAGCTGAGAGATTTTGACCGAAAGGTTAGGGAGGCGGTAGGCTCGCCCGTTTACGTCGTAGAGCCTAAGATAGACGGTCTCTCCGTTTCGGTTGAGTATACCGACGGAGTCCTTTCCAGAGCCTCTACCCGTGGTGACGGCGAGGTCGGCGAGGATATTACCGATAATATCCTTACGATAAAATCGCTCCCTAAAAGGATAAAAAACGCTCCCTCGTATCTCGAGGTCAGGGGCGAGGTCTATATGTCCTTCGAGAGCTTTACGCAGCTTGTTAAGCGTCAGGAGGAAAAGGAAGAAAAACCCTTTAAGAATCCCCGTAACGCCGCAGCCGGCTCGTTAAGACAGAAGGACAGCTCGATTACCGCCGAGCGCAGCCTCGATATTTTAATTTTCAATATTCAGCAGATCGAGGGTAAGGCCTTAACCGGTCACAGCGAGTCGCTTGAATATGTAAAGTCGCTCGGATTGCCGACCGCCTTTCATAAGAGCTTTGATAATATCGA
>CAZERR010000052.1:0-12974 GCA_964514785.1 uncultured Ruminococcus sp.
CGGTTTCCAAATCGGTACCTTTTATTATGTGTAAAAGCTGGAGCTTTATTCCGTCGGTAAGCTTACCCGTATATCGTACAGTATCAAGTATCATTTTTTCGGTTTCATAAGGCAGTCCTATTATAATATGAGTAACTACTTCAATTCCGTATTTGTGTAAGTTATTTACAGCGTTTTCATATACCGAAAGAGGATAGCCGCGACTTATATATTGTGCTGTTTTCTCGTGAACAGTCTGCAAACCAAGCTCAACGCTTACTGGCTTTATCTTATTTATTTCAGCTAAAAGCTTTAATACGTCATCACCTAAACAATCGGGACGCGTCGCTACGGATAACCCAACTATATATTCGGGCTGGACAGCCTTAAAATAAATATCACGAAGATATTCAATATCGGCGTAGGTATTGGAAAACGGCTGAAAATATGCAATATAGAAATTGTCTTTAGTTTTCTTTTCAACGCGTTTTTTAGCTTCTTCAAGCTGAGCTATTATATCCGGGTCAAATTTGCTTGAAAACTCGCCTGAACCGCCTTTGCTGCAAAATATACAGCCTTTGGTATCTATGGTACCGTCGCGGTTAGGGCAGGTCATACCGCCGTTTATTGAGAGCTTGTATACTTTATTTCCGAATTTATTTTTATAATATTCGTTTAAGGAATTATAATGCTTCATATTTTTAATAAAATTTTTTTGGTGATAGATAATGCAGCAGCTTTTAATGTATAATATCGAAAAGAAAAAATCTATTGAAATAAAAAACATCTGCCGTAAACTTTTGATCAGCTATAAAGAAGTTGATGCTTCCGAATATGGTCAGAGCATAGAATACCTTTTAGGCCTTTCCGATAATGCAGAAACAAATACCGGAAACGATTTCAGCGGAGAAATGCTGTTGATGGCTGATTTTAACGACGGTTTTTTGAATATCTTTCTCAGTCTTCTCAGAAAAAGAAAAGCTGCCGTTGAGTTAAAAGCTTTACTAACCGATACAAACCGGCACTTTAACTCATATGAATTATTTAATGAGCTATCAGCCGAGCGCAGGGCTATAGAAAACGGAAGCACCTATCATCAGGCGTAATATCTAATATAATCCATAAATTTTCTGTACAAACTGCCCTCTATTTCCTCGGCGTCCTTATCAATACCGCCGTTGAAGAAAAGATCGTTGTGCGAGCTTAACGCCCTGTACATTGAGATTATGTATCCGCGGATTTTATCCTGAAGCTTATCGCTGAGTTCGTTACCGTTAGACAGTCCCATATATAAACTGCCCTCGTGAATTTGCGCGGGCATTATTATTTTTATATCGTCAAAACGGTTGTGCTTTTTAACCTCATTATAAAAATCCTTAACCGAAAACTCATTTTTATCTTTAAAATCAGTATTTTTCTCGGCGATTTCCTCGCATTTTTTCAGGTCAAAATATTCATCGGTCATATACTTATAAAGATTATGGCGGTTTATTTTTAAAGCCTTAAATAATCTGATATTATATAAAGCGTTTTCAAGACAGGACATAGATGAGAAAACCATATTGTTATCAAGCTGAGCCATCATATTGAAAACATTCTGATAAATGCTTTTGTTGATAAGAATAAGCGTCAGCTTTTCCTGCTCCTTATATTCTTCCATAAGTGTAGGATCAATTAGAAACTGAGCGGTATATCCGTACAGGCTTCTTACATACTCCTTGAATTCCTTGTAAAATTCATTTAAGAATTCTGAATTATCGATAGTAAAAGTAAACATAAAAATCACCAAGTATAGTATATGATAAATCGGAAAAAATTGCAAATTATTACTGAAAATTACGGTATATTTGTTTATCGGTTGTCATTTAAAGAATTTTATTGTATAATAATAAAGATATTTTGGAAAAGGTATGAAGAATTATGATTAAAAAAATTGTGTTACCATTTTTACTGATAACAGTTTTTCTGCTGGGCATTGTTCCTGCAAACGCCGCAACGCTTAAGAATCTGAAGAAAAATTACGACTTTCATTACGGCGTTGATGTTTCGACCTGGAACTCAAGCCTGAACATTAATAAAATCAAAGAAGCCGGAGTAGAGTTCGCTATCATAAGAATAGGATTCTATACTAAACACGGCGGTACCCTTGACGTCAGGTTTAAGGAAAACGTTAAAAAATGTGCCGAAAACGGTATAGAATTCGGAGTTTACGTTTATTCTTACGTTTACAGTGCGAGCGATAATCTTAAATGCGCTAAATGGGTACATAAAGAGCTTAAAAAAATGGGCAATTACTGTAAAAAGCCCGAGCTCATACCCGTAGCATATGATATTGAGGACCGCGTTCAAACTAACGCGCTTAAAAAGAAGAAAATATCAAAATCCGCCCTTTTTAAGAGTGTCTCAAAATTCTGCGATAAAGTCGATGAATACGGATATATCCCCGTAGTTTATTCTTTCCAGGGCTTTTTCAAGGATTATCTTGATGTTACAAAGCTTCAGAAAAGAGGCTATAAAATCTGGTACGCTCAGTGGCCGTATCTTTATCATCTTGACACTACCGAGAAAAAAGAAATGTATAACGAGACTATCGCCGATATATGGCAGTTTTCGGATTTACTTACGATTGACGGCAGAGTATTCGATACAAATGTATCTTACGATGACTTTTACGACTACGGTTTAGAGAACAAGAATATTACCGTTCAGGGACTGAATAAGGTTTATGATCTCAATAAAAAAACATCGGTAAAACCAGATTTCAAGGTGTACAACGGTTCAACCTTGCTTAAAGAAAACAAGGACTATAAGGTTCATTATTTTAAAAACGACTGTGCCGGTACTGCTAAAATCAAGGTTGTATTGTTTAAGAACACTAAGTACAGCGAAACAAAAACGCTGTTTTACGATATTAAACCCGCTAAGCCTAAAAATGTAGAGGTTAAGGCTTCTAAAACGAAGCTTAAGCTTAAATGGAAAGCTTCTAAGGGCGCTAACTACTATGAAATTCAGGAACTTGACACTAACGATAATACATACAACGAGATTGACGTAACAAATACTAATTCATATACTAATACCGGCTTAACTTCCGCGACGACTCAGTTTATGAGAATACGCGCGGTTTACGACAGTAACGGAAAGAAATACTACAGTAAGTTTAAGTATATTGAAGCTGAGACGGAGTAAGATATTATGAAATTTAAAAACAGATTTTTCAGACTGATATCTGTTATAACGGTATCAACACTTGTATTTGCCTCGGTTGCCGTTAACGCAACCACCTTTAAATCAATAAAAAAGAATTACGATTTTCATTACGGAGTTGATGTTTCATCTCATAACAAAAAACTAGATTTCGAAGCGATTAAAAGCGAGGGCATCGAGTTTATGTACATAAGGCTCGGCTTTTATAAGGAAGACGGCGGCCACCTTGACACGAGGTTTATCGAGAATCTTAAAGGCTGCGTTGAAAACGGAATCGAGTTCGGTGTTTATGTCTATTCATATGTGTATGACGCAGAGGATCTAAACGATTGTGCCGAATGGATAAACGAACAGCTTGAAGCGACCGGCAATTACTGTAAGGATAAGGATACAATTCAGGTTTCTTACGATGTTGAGGATCAGGCTCAAAAGGACGCGTTGTCAAAAGGTGAGATCACTAAAAAGAAGCTCAATACAAACATAAAGAATTTCTGTAAGAAAATAAAAAATTACGGCTACATTCCCGTAGTTTTCTCTTATCCTTCGTATTTTCAGAGCTATCTTGATATAAACGGCTTCCAGAAGGAAGACGTAAAAATCTGGTACTCTCAGTGGCCTTATACCGACTCGCTCAATACTACCGTAAAGAAGCGTATGTTCAACAGCACCTATGCCGATATTTGGCAGTTTTCAAGCTCCCTTACGGTAAATGGCAAGGTCACGGACACAAATGTATGTTATAAGGACTTTTACGATTACAGCAAGGAAGATTCAAAGCTTACAGTAAAAGGGCTTAAAAAGACCTATGAATATACAGGATCAAGAATCAAGCCCGAGCTTAAAATCTACGACGACGAAACCCTTCTTAAAAAGGGCAGTGATTATAAGCTATTTTATTATAAAAATAAAAAGCTCGGAAGAGCTACCGTGAAAATTGTCCGGTATGACACTGAAGGTAATTATCTTGAAACAAAAACCGTTCGTTTCATTATTAAACCTGCGGCGGTAAGCCTTAACGCTTCGGCTAACGACAGCAAAATCAAGCTAAGCTGGAACAAGTCCTACGGAGCGACAAAGTATGTGATTTATAAAAATACGGGTATGGAATATAAGAAGCTCGCTTCTACAACCAACACAACGTATATAATAGATAAATTAAAAGAAGGGAAGAGGTATTCCTACTCGGTTCGTTCGTACGGTGTAGTAAGAAACAAGGGCTATTACAGCGGTTATTCCGATGTAGAGGTATATACTAAATACAAAAAGCCTGAGATCAAAAAGGCGAAATCCGATACCGAAGGAACAGCAACAGTAAAATGGACTCCGAGAACCTCAAAAGCAAAGGGATATGTGATTCAGTATTCTAAAAACAAGAAATTCACAAATCCCAAAAAGATAACTGTTGAGGGAATAGAAAAGAAAAAAGTTAAAATAGATAACCTTAAATCCGGAAAAACATACTATTTCAGAATACGCTCATATAACATAAAGGATTATAAAAGGCTTTACAGCGTATACAGCGATGTATTAAGCGCGACAATTAAATAACCACAAAAAGCGTGCGCACTTTATAGTGCGTGCGTTTTCTTTCGCCATCGCTTATCCTAAAACTATTTTATTCGGATTCACCATAACTAATGAAATAGAGTCAAAGTAAAAAACCGCCGCAACTGATTAGCGACGGTTTTTAAACTGATTAATGCTTTCCCGAGTAGTTATGCGCCTTATCAAGCAGCATATCTTTAACCTTCATCAGCCTTGTGCGGCTGCTTCGGTCGTTTTCCTCGAGCTTCATACTGATATATTTTATTGTATCCTGATACCTCGGAATCATAACGTGTTCGAGCGAATTAACTCTGCGCCTCGTTTTCTCAATTTCGATCGACATTAACTCACAGCTTTTTTCAAGCTGGGCAAGCTTGATTAAATTGGGAAGCACATTGTTTAAGGATACAACCGCGTCATCGAGCTCAAATGAGGTGAACGCGAAGCCATAGGGGAAGATATCTCCTGAATCGCTTGTTCGTGTGCTTGTGCTGAACTCAGGGATTTCAACGCTCATTACGTTTTTAACTTCAGTTTCAATATTGATCTGCTGTTTTGGAGACATAAGCGAGGCGTCAAGCGCTTCCTTAGACATAACCGCGCTCGCGTTTACAAAATGCGAGTTACAATTATTAAGCTCTATTTCAACCTTGTCTCTTAAATCGCGGGTTTCACGCACTAAGTCAAGGAACTGCCTCATAAGCTCATCACGCTTATCCTTAAGCATTTTATGTCCGCGCACGGCTGTCTTAAGCTGTTTTTTCAGCTTAGTAAGCTGCATACGCGTCGGATTCACATTCATTACTGCCATATTTATCATCGTCCGCGTTAACTGCGAACGTCCCTCTCTGAAAAGTTATATTACTGTTTTCCGTAGTATTTATCAAGCATATCATCCTTAATACGCTTGAGCTCGCTTCGGGGAAGAATTTCAAGAAGCTTCCAGCCGATATCGAGAGTTTCTTCAATCGAACGGTTAGCGTCGTAGCCCTGAGATACATACTGCTTCTCAAACGCTTCAGCGAATTCAGCATACTTCTTATCCATATCGGTAAGCGCTGCTTCACCGAGAATTACCATAAGCTCTCTTGCGTCCTTACCGCGGGCGTAAGCAGCGAAAAGCTGGTTCATGGTTGCCGCGTGGTCCTCACGGGTACGATCGGGGCCGATACCTTTATCCTTAAGACGCGAGAGGGACGGAAGTACATCAATAGGCGGTGTAACTCCTTTTCTGTACAACTCACGGGAAAGAATTATCTGTCCCTCGGTAATGTATCCGGTAAGATCGGGAATAGGATGAGTCTTATCATCCTCGGGCATTGTAAGGATAGGAATAAGAGTAATGGAACCTTCTCTGCCTCTTAAACGGCCTGCTCTTTCGTATAAAGTAGCAAGGTCAGTGTACATATATCCGGGGTAACCTCTTCTTCCGGGAACTTCCTTACGGGCGGCGGACACCTCACGGAGCGCATCTGCGTAGTTGGTAATATCTGTCATAATAACGAGAACGTGCATACCTAAGTCAAACGCTAAGTATTCCGCTGCCGTAAGCGCCATTCGAGGTGTAGCGATTCTCTCGATAGCGGGATCATTAGCGAGATTAACGAACATTACAGTCCTGTCGATAGCTCCGGTTTCTCTGAACGACTCAATAAAATAGTTACTTTCCTCAAAGGTAATACCCATAGCGGCAAATACAACCGCGAACTGCTCGTTTTTACCGCGTACAGTAGCCTGACGAGCGATCTGAGCCGCAAGCTGAGCATGGGGAAGACCTGAAGCCGAGAAAATCGGAAGCTTCTGACCTCTTACAAGAGTATTAAGACCGTCAATTGCCGAAACACCGGTCTGAATAAACTCCTGAGGATAATTTCTCGCAGCGGGGTTCATCGGTGTTCCGTTGATATCAAGCCTTTTTTCGGGGATAAGAGCGGGACCGTCGTCAATAGGATTTCCGAGACCGTCAAATACTCGTGAAAGCATATCCGAAGAAACCGGAAGTTCCATCGAACGACCTAAGAACCTTACTTTGGAGCCTGCAAGATTGATACCCGAAGCCGACTCGAAAAGCTGTACTAAAGCGTTGCTGCCGTTAACCTCAAGGACCTTGCATCTTCTTGTTTCACCGTTAGGAAGCTCGATTTCGCCGAGCTCATCATATTTGACATCCTCAACATCAGTAACCATCATAAGAGGACCTGCTACCTCTTGTATTGTACGGTATTCCTTAGGCATCAGTCATCACTCCTTTTAAGAACATCATTTATCTCTTCGGTAAGCTGGGATTGAATCGACTCAAATTCAGCGTCAATCTTATTCTCAGCCTCGTACTTATATCTGCCTATACGCTCGCGCACCGGAATATTAACGAGCAGTTCTATATTGGCGCCTTTGTTAAGAGCGTCAAGCGATTTGTCATAGAAGCTTAAAATAGCTCTCATCATAAGCACCTGCTTTTTAAGCGAGGTGTAAGTATCTGTCGGGTCAAACGCGTTCTGATGTAAATAGTCCTCTCGGATAGAACGCGAGGTCTCGAGTTTAAGGCGGTCGGGAGCGGAAAGCGCATCCATACCTACGAGGTTAACGATTTCCTCGAGCTCTGCTTCATCCTGTAACAGCGCAAGTAATCTTCCTCTAAGCTCCATAAAATCGGGAGCAGCGTTCTCTGCATACCACTTTTCAAGCTGATCTGTATATAACGAATAACTTGTAAGCCAGTTGATAGCGGGGAAGTGGCGTTTATAAGCAAGATTAGCATCAAGCCCCCAGAATACCTTTACGATTCTGAGCGTAGCCTGAGATACAGGCTCGGAAATATCTCCACCCGGAGGTGATACGGCGCCGATAACGGAAAGTGCACCCTCGGTATCCTCGGTACCGTTTACAATAACACGTCCGGCTCTCTCGTAAAACTGCGCAAGACGACTTCCGAGGTAAGCGGGATAACCTTCTTCACCCGGCATTTCCTCTAAACGTCCGGACATTTCTCTTAACGCCTCAGCCCAGCGAGATGTTGAATCTGCCATTAAAGCAACAGTATAACCCATATCACGGAAGTATTCGGCGATTGTAATACCTGTGTAAATCGAAGCCTCACGAGCTGCAACAGGCATATCCGAAGTATTTGCGATAAGAACGGTACGCTCCATAAGCGAGTTTCCTGTTCTCGGATCCTTAAGCTCAGGGAACTCGTTAAGAACGTCGGTCATTTCATTGCCGCGTTCTCCGCAGCCTATATAAACGATAATATCTGCGGCAGCCCATTTAGCGAGCTGATGCTGTACAACGGTTTTACCCGAGCCAAAGGGGCCGGGTACGGCTGCAACGCCGCCCTTAGCAAGAGGGAAGAGAGTATCTACCGGACGCTGACCTGTTGTTAGAAGGATATCAGGGGATAATTTCTTTTTATAAGGTCTGCCGTTTCTTACAGGCCATGTCGTAAACATTTTTACTTCCTTGACTTCATTATCAGACTTGATCTCAGCGATAACATCGTCAATAGTAAACTCGCCTTCTTTAATATTTTCAACGGTTCCGCTGATTTTATTGGGGACAAGGATTTTATGTAATACAGCGGCAGTTTCCTGTACAGTTCCGAGTATATCACCGGCAATAACACTGTCTCCGGGCTTTACTGAAGGAGTAAACTGCCATTTTTTCTCATGGTCAAGCGACGGTACATCTACTCCTCGCGTAAGATTTGTACCTGCTACCTCCATAATTTTATTAAGCGGTCTCTGAATACCGTCATAGATAGAACCGATAAGGCCGGGACCTAATTCAACAGAAAGAGGTATACCCGTTGATTCAACCTTTTCACCCGGGCCGAGTCCCGAGGTTTCCTCATAAACCTGAATGGACGCCTTGTCGCCGTGCATTTCTATTATTTCACCTATAAGACGCTGCTCGCTAACTCTTACAACGTCAAACATATTGGCGTCACGCATTCCCTCGGCGATAACGAGAGGTCCCGCGACCTTTGTAATAGTACCTGATTTCAAAGTATACACCTCAATTATTGAAGATTATATCGGAGCCGACCGCCTTTTCGACAAAGGAGGACAGTCGTTTGATTCCTGTATTTTGATTTCCTTTTACACCCGGAACAGGAATAATCGCAGGCGTAATTTTTTCCTCGTATCTTAAACGTTCTTTTTCACAAACGCCGTAACATTCTTCTGTTACATAGATTATTGAATAATCATCACTGTCAGCGAGATTTCTCAGTATTCTCGGCGCTTCATCCAAGCTGTCAACAGGAAAAATTTCGAGTCCGATCGCACTGAAGCCCTTTATGCTTTCGCCGTCGCCGAGCACCGCAATATTTTTAGCCATATATCTCACGCAGCCTTTCTCTGATTATCTCCTTATCGGTATCGGTCCTTATACCGCTTTCGATAATATGGATAACCTTTTTTTCAGCCTCAACACCAAGGTAATAGCCTACAAGAGGTTCACAACCATCGCTTGCTCTCTTACAGCTCTCGACAGCCAGTTTCATAAGCAAATCGTCAACATACTTCTCAAAAAGCGAGGGAGAGTTTTTATAACAGTCAACTGCCTTGCCGCATTCGTATTCGCTGTACTTAGACAACTCGTCAACAAGGGCGTTTTCACCCTTTAATGCAGCCGAAATAACAGACGACATTCTGAATTCATCAACATCACATAGAGATTTTTTAAGAAAATCCGCGTCCGCTTTAGTTTTAGAGCATCTTAACGCAATTTTGATATTGTTATAAAATACGATAGTATTAAAATACTTAACTGAGAACTCTGACTCGAGAGTTTTTGAAAGCCTGAGCATTTCCTTCATAGTCGCTTTATCTATTACGGCGTCACATTCTCTTGCGTCTGTTTTATGAGTGATAATCTCATACGCTTCTTCAGCGCTTTGTTTTATCCAGTCGGGAAGTATATCAAACCTTTTATGCTCAACCGCTTTTAATAAAACGTCGGTTTCGATAGTAGAAGGAGATAAAAGAAGCTCATCACGCTTTTTTCCGGACATTAAACCCTTGAGAATCACCTTGAAGTTATGAGCGTCATTAACAATAATAAACGGGTAAAAAATGCTGAAATCCGGTGCAACGCTTTTAAGGTAATCCCATACGCTGTCGCTTCTGCTTTTAAGAACTTCATCAACAGTTTTACCTTCGCCGTAACCCTTATCGTTAAGATAACGAACCAAATCATTTATTTCGTTAAAAGAAATAAGCAGTTCGATATCGGAGGAGGAGAGCAGGTTCTTTTCTCTGGCTCTTACCGAGCCGACAGAAAACTCATATGATAAACTCATAATTCCTCCATCTTAAATAGCTCACGATTAATCAAATCCTCGAGCGCGTCTCTCTTAGACATAATAAGAGCGTCAAACGCCATATTCTCCTCAATATCACCGCGCTTTAGGATAAAGCCTCCGACAATATCGACCGCTTTATCGCTAAGCTGAGCGTTAATACCGGACTCGTTGATCTTCTGAATAAAATCACCGGGCAGCCTTCCTAAATCCTTATTATTCAGGAAAATAATGCCTTCATTTTCATTAAGAGTACCTGCAAGCCTGTAAATAAATGAAAAATATTCATCGTCAGGTAAATCAAGAAGATAACTTAATGTTTCATCTATTGTTTTATCGATCTCAATCCTACGCTGCTTAAGAATTCGATTTCTTATTTCAAGCTCTGCGCGGCTTTGAGACGATTTTTTTATTTGAGCAATCTTTGCGTCGGTTTTATCATTAATTGACTTTACCGCCGCTTCAGCCTGCAAGTCAGCTTGAGCAATGATGTCGCTGCACTCTGCCTCGGCTTTAGCAAGGATAGCTTCAACATTTTTATCGCAGTCCGATTTGATTCGGTTTAGGATTTTTTCTCCACCGTTCATACGGACACCACCTTTCAAAGTTCGGTTAATTAGATTTTTAAAGCGGGTACGGAAATAACTACGAGAAGAGATACGATAAAGGAGAGAAGAGCGTAAATCTCAACAAGTGTTACCGAAACCATAGCCTTTGAGAAGTTTCTGTCGTCTTTAGCACTCATAGCAATACCGGAAACAGCAGCGCGTCCCTGAGCAAATCCCGAAACCATACCGCCGATACCGATAGCGAGTGAAGCTCCTAAGAAGGCGAGTCCTTGAGCGATAGAGGGAACAGCTCCGCCTAAAACACCGCAGTTAACAAGAATAAGGAAGCCTACGATAAAGCCGTAAAGTCCCTGAGTACCGGGTAAAAGTGTAAGTACAAGCATCTTACCAAATTTTGAAGAATCCTCCGAAAGAACTCCCATAGATGCCTGAGCTGCACCGCCTACACCCTTAGCGGAACCGAAACCGGCGAGTGCGGTCGCGATCGAAGCGCCTACAAGCGCGAAAAACATACCATTTGTGAACATATTATTTGTCCTCCTTAATTTTTATGTATTTACTTTTAAGCGAAAACGGCTCGAATTCTTGTCCGCCGCCCTCGTAAAACTTACTGAACATTTCAACGTACTGCAATCTCATTGTATGAACATATGAGCCCAGCGCGTTAAGACCGATATTGATAGCGTGACCTATCAGCATTATTACAACCATAAATATCATTCCGACAACGCCCTTGCCGAACATTGTAGCGAGCATATTAAATACCTGCGCCATAACTCCGGTTGTAAGACCTAAAGCAAGAAGTCTTGAATAACTTAACAAGTCGCTTATATAGCTCGTAACGTCATAAAGCGATGCGAGTCCGCCTATTACCTTACCGAATCCTTTTTTATTGCGGCCCTGAGTAAGCACAAGACCTACGGCGCACGCAATGGCGATTCCGGCTCCTATATACATAACCGTCTGAGTTGTAGCCATTCCGACTCCGAGTACTGCAAAACCGATAAGCATCAGCATCCACAGTCCCGTATCAAAGAAAGCTCCGCCGTAATCCTTTTGTTTAAGGCATATATAGAACTTGCATCCCATACCGACTAAAATATGTACAAGACCGAATGCTATTGATATAACCATCAGCAGTAAAGCGTCTTTTTGCGGATCAAGCGTCGGCCACGGCAGCATTTGTGCCATTGTTATATTAGCGTCGGTGAAATAATTATATAATACAGCGGGCGCATCGCCGAATATACTTCCGAATATAAGTCCCCAGAAGAAGGTCGACACTCCGCAATACTGGAAAAGCTTAAGGTTATTGCGCATCTGCGTATCGGGTTTAAATACTTTTAATATTATCCCTATCACGATAACCATTAACAATCCGTAACCCGCGTCCGAGAACATCATTCCGAAGACGAAATAGAAGAAGAAAGCAAGAAGAGGGGTAGGGTCAATATCTGCGTGAGACGGAGGCGCGTACATTGTAAGAATGCTCTGAGCCGGAGTTGAAAATCTGTTGTTTTTTAACTTAACAGGTGCTTCCTCTTCATCAGCATCCCAAGCCTCTATGCAACAGGTCGATACTCTCTCGCAAAGCTTTTTAAACTCGTCGTAATCTTTCTCAGGAATATAACCCTCGATTACGAAAACATGATTTGTATGGTCGAGTTCATTAATAACATTGTACTTATCTGCTCTTATTCTGAAATAATCCTGTGTTACTTTTATTTCTTCACGATTATCAGCAAGAGCAATAATATCATTCTTAGCTTTTTCGGACTCAAGAAGCAATTCTTCACTGCGTTTTCTTAAACGCTCTGCTTTAACGGCGGGCGTATGAGATGTTCCGGTTATCGGTTTTGAGAACCCGAGATTTCTTAGCACATCCTCCGCCATAGATTTCTGACTAATCGGAGCGAATAAAACCAAGCAGGTCATCTTATTCTCGCAATACTGAATCTCAAACTCAAATTCCAGTTTAGGATTCTCCTGCGCTATGGTATCGGAAAGCTCCTTATCCGAGTACTCGGCAGGCAAAGAACCGATAAACACGGCAGTGGATTTTGTATTCTCAGTATTAATCGGAATATCTAGCTTCTGCCATACCTCAAGCTGAGACAGGGAAGTACTTATTCTTATCTGCTCAGCAGAATTATCAACTATCTTTTTGTTTAGGTCGTTGATTTTACGGCATATTTCAATAACCTTTCCGGAATTAGATGCAATTACTCCGATTTCATCTGGATCGATTTCTTTTCTTCCCGAGAATGATGAAAGAAGTCCTTTCTTTTCTCTCGCGTATTCATCAAGTATCTTAAGAGTGGTTTCACAAAGTTGAACATTTCTTTCAAAAACCTGCATCTGAGACGCAACGTCAA
>CAZERR010000053.1:0-3820 GCA_964514785.1 uncultured Ruminococcus sp.
ATTTTGTGAAAATTATTTTATTTATTTCTCTGTCCTCTTGACGGGATGCAGTTCAGTTCGTTTTGCACACGCTTTTTCTTTATTTAGCACTCATTGCTTCGTTGATCTGTTTGTTTATTCTGTCATACTTTCCGTGATCGCCGGGGGTACGGACTGTGATTCCTATTACCCGAGCCTGTTTGGTGTAGTCCTTTAAAATCTTATTCTTGATTATATTCTTGCCTTTAAAGGTGCCGTATTTTTCAACAATTAGCTGTTTGATTCCAACAGCGTCAACCGGTCTTCCGCCTGTCGCGGACATACATACGAAGTACTCGTCCTTATCAGTCTTAACAACGGCGTAAGCGCGGTAGAGGTCGTCTGTTTCGTGGTATACGCAGTAGTCGTTGATTTCAACCGACTTGCCCTCGTAGAACTCGTTGAGCTCTGAGATGTTCTCATCAAGAGTATCCGCGTACTGCTTTGTTTTCTCACGGAAGAGACCGATTAAATCACTGTCCGTATCACGCGCTTTTTTTGTATCGTTAAAGAGTGCGTCAACCTTTCCGGTGTCCTGACCGAAGAAAAACGGCAGGGTTATTATTAACGCTATGAGAAGGACTATAAGTCCGCCTACTATTACTTTCTTTTTCATACTATCATTCCTTACATAAGTAAATTGAACTGTACAGCGATATTATATACTTTTTAATCTGAGTAGTCAAGCTCTTGCATTTTGTTGATTCGCTTACTTTCTTAGTAAAAGACCGTTCTTTAAATCTTCCTTAGCCTGAGCCTTGATTATGTAGTGCTGCTTTTTACCCGTAGCGGTTCTCGGTATGTCGTCGATAAGCCTGAAGTATCTCGGAACCTGATACTTCGAAAGCTTTGGCGAGTTTTTACACAGCTCGAGGATTTCGCCGACGGTAACGTTTTTATCTTCGGGGATGATATACGCTACAACCGCTTCGCCTCGGGTTTTATCGGGCACCGAGGTTACGATACATTCCTTTACTTCATCGAAAAGGTTTATAGCTTCCTCGATTCGGGCGGGATAGATGTTCTCGCCCTTACTGATGATCATATCATCCTTGCGTCCGGCTACGGTGATAAACTGTTTTTTATCCCATGTGCCGATATCGCCTGTGTACATCCAGCCCTTGTAAAATTTTTCCCGGGTGACTTCTTCGTTGTTAACGTAGCAGTAGGTGGTTTTAGCAGGGCATTTTATTATGATTTCGCCTTCGGTTCTGTTGTCGGTCGTAACGAGCTCGTCAGGCTCGGCTTTTCTGTCTTCGTATACCTTAACTACTCTTACCTCGTCGTCGGTACAGCTTCTTCCTGCGGAGCCGGACATAGCAGGCAGATCCTGCGGTCTTAAGAAGGTGTTCCAGAACGATTCGGTTGTACCGTAGCCGTTGAATATATTCGGGGTGAGCACTTCCTGGAAGTGGATGCAGTCTTGCTTTTCAAGCGGACTTCCCATCGTGATTATGCCCTTTAAGGTGCTTATATCCTTAGGGTGCTTCTCCTGACGCGAAGCGAGCAGCCCTAGTACTGACGGTACGCCGATAAGGAATGTTACCTTCTGTCTTTGAACGTAATCTATAGTGGTCTTGGGGTGGAAGTCCCTCATAATTACGATCTCTCCGCCTGCGTAAAGGGTAGGCGTGATACCGCCCGAGTGGATACCTCCGCGGTGGAACCACGGCGTCATATTCATAGTTTTATCATATGGAGTGAGAGGGAAGTGCATAATTACATCGTGAGCCGAGAGCACCTCGTTGATATTGTTAAGAGGAACGCCCTTAGGAGTTCCTGTGGTGCCGGAGGTCTGAAGCCTTAATACCTCGTCGTAGATATGGGGTTTGAAGTCAACAGGGGGATTTTCCTCGCTCTGATTTTTTACATAGTCCTCGTATTTAATATGTCCCTCGGGTGCCTCGTCGTATTTTTTAAGGTAGTCCGCCATAATAACGACCTCGGGCTTGTGCACGGCAAGCTCAAGAGCCTTAACGGCTGTTTTTGTGACAGCGCTGTCGTATACATATACCTTAGGCTTGTTGTGGTTGATGATTTCCGCGGTTTCTCCCGGGGAAAGGTTGAAGTTAGCGGGGTTGGAAATAGCGCCTATTTTCTGCGGAGCTATATAAGAGAATACAAAGTACGGAGAGTTGTATATCTGAAAGAAAAGGATATCATTTTTCTTAACTCCGCTATTTTTCATAGCGTTTGCGAATTTGTTACATTCGGCGTTGAGCTCCTTGTATGTCCATTTTTGACCGCTTAAAGGGTCGTTGAGCGCGGTTTTGTCACCGAAGCGCATAACATTTCTTAAAAAGCCGTTGAGCCATGTGTATTCGGATTCAAAGGTTTCCTTGAACATTGTAATATCGTATGTATACATAGATTACTCCTTTAATTTAGAATTCAGCTTTCTTCGTATTTGCCTACGATTACGCTTGAGTTCTGACCTCCGAAGCCGAAGGCGTTAGACATAGCGTATTTAATATCGGCTTTTCTCGCTTCGTTTGCGATAAAGTCGATTTTACAATCGGGAATAGGATTCTCGAGATTTATTGTCGGGGGAAGAATACCGGTTTCTATAGCCTTTATGCATGAGATTACCTCGGTAACTCCGCCTGCGCCCATCATATGACCTGTTGCGCCCTTTGTTGAGCTTACGAGAGGGAGTGCGTCCTTGAACACTTCGCTTACCGCGTGTGTCTCAACCTCGTCTCCCTTGGGTGTTGAGGTTCCGTGAGCGTTTATATATCCGATATCGGACGGCTCTAAGCCGCCTTCTTTAAGTGCCTGTTTCATACACGCTATAGCGCCTAAGCCCTCGGGGTGAGGCGCCGTAACATGGTAAGCGTCCGAGGTGTTTCCGCAGGCTATAAGCTCGCCGTAGATTTTAGCGCCGCGGGCCTTCGCGTGTTCTTCTGTTTCAAGAATAAGCGCGCCGCCGCCCTCGCCGATAACGAAGCCGTCTCTCGCTTCGTCAAAGGGACGTGAGGCTTTTTTCGGGTTTTCATTATTTCGGGATAGAGCCTTTGCGTTAGCGAGGCTGTAGATGAATATAGGGCAGTGAGCCGATTCTGCTCCGACAGCCAGCATAACGTCAGCCTTGCCGGCGTTTAAGAGCATAGCCGCCTGGTAAATCGCGTCGCCTCCGGAGGAGCAGGCTGTGCTTACCGTGAAGCTCGGTCCCTTTATATCGTGAGCGATGGCGATATTAGCCGCCGCGATATTGCCGAGGATCTTAGGGATAAATCTGGGACCTACCTTTTTGTGCGAGGCTCCGGTCAGCGCTTCCTGAGTAAACGCGATTGTTGAGATACCGCTCATAGCGGTGCCCATAATTATTCCGGTCCTTTCAGGTTCGATTTCAAGTTCCGACTGTTTTAATGCTTCCTCGGCAGCAATATACGCGTACTGCATAAACGCGTCGGTCTTGCGAACTACGTCCTTGGGAAGATAGTCGGCAGGGTTGAAATCCTTTACCTCGCCCGCGATCTGTACCGCAAGCTCGCTTGTATCAAAGCTCTGGATTTTATCGATTCCGCACTCTCCGTTTATAAGCGCGTTGTAAAAGTTATCTACGCCGATTCCGATAGGGGTTACGGCGCCCATTCCCGTGATGACTATTTTACCCATAATAAACCTCCGAAAAAATTAATTAATTATTTGAATTTTGCATATTCTTATGCTATAATTGAATTATAACAAATAAATCGCTTTAATTCAACTTTTTATTAATGCAAATAAAGCTGATTTGGCAGATAATGTATTTGTTTTATGCATAAGAGGGATAAGTAATGGATATAGTTGAACTTAAATG
>CAZERR010000053.1:3920-12802 GCA_964514785.1 uncultured Ruminococcus sp.
GCCGATTACCCGACAAAATGCCTTAAGATCTTTGTGCGCAAATATCCCGATATAGCGGTTGATATGATAAAGCTATCGGGTGCCGAAAGCTCTCCGGCACTCAACTCGAATGATTATGACTTTTTCTTTATGCTCAGAGATATGCTCCCCGAGAATGATAATATCGAAAGCGTAATAACTCATAAGGACAAGCTTAAGCTGATTGTGCCGAAGGGCTATAAAAACAGGGGAGGCTCCGTAAACGGAATCGACCTTAAAAACGAGAGGTTCGCGCTTCTTTCCGAGGCTGAGAGTCCGATACTTTATATGGAGATTATGGATATTTTCAGGACGTTTCATTTTTCTCCGAATTCTATTTTACAGTTTGACGACGTGCGCTCGGTTTATATGGCGGTTGCCGCCGGAATGGGCGTTTCGCTCTTGCCTGAGAACCTTATAAAAACCCTTACTCAGCCCGAGGTTAAGGGGCTAGATATTAACGGGGTTGAAACGGATTTAACCTTTGTGCTTGCGTGGAGAAAAAACAACTCAAATCCCGCGGCTCACCTTTTCCTCGATACGGTTAAAAAGGACAGCGTTGAGGACGATGAGGAATATGTATTTTAATTTGCAATTTGTATAAGATTATGCGGATTGTGAATAAATAACGAGTTTAAATATTTTCTGATTTTTGATATAATCATCATATACCCGAAAGTGAGGTTAGAATATGAAAAAATTCCTGATAGTAGTTGATATGCAGAAGGACTTTGTAGACGGCGCGCTCGGCTCGGCTGAAGCGGCTGCAATCGTACCTTCTGCAGTTGATAAGATAAAAAGCTTTGACGGCGAGATAATCGTTACCTTCGATACTCACGAAAAAAACTACCTCGATACGCGCGAGGGTAAATATCTTCCCGTTGAGCATTGTATTAAAGGTACCAACGGCTGGAAGCTTGATGAAAATATTGAAAAAGCGCTCGAGGGTAAAAACTATACGGCGCTTGAAAAGCCGACCTTCGGCTCGGTTGAGCTTCCCGGAATACTATCCGAAAAATCAGGCGGAGAGGATTTTACCGTTGAGCTTATCGGACTTTGTACCGATATTTGCGTCGTCAGTAACGCTTTGCTTATTAAGGCGGCTTTCCCCGAAGCTGATATCAGCGTTGACGCTAAATGCTGCGCCGGTGTAACGCCCGTTTCTCACGAGGCTGCGCTTAATACGATGAAAAGCTGTCAGATAAATATAGAAGGAGTGTAATTATGTTTAACGCTGAAAAGGTTAAAAATGAATGTGTAAAATGGATTAGGGATTTCTTTGAGGAAAACGGAAAGGGCTGTAATGCCGTTGTCGGAATTTCCGGCGGTAAGGACAGCTCGATAGTTGCCGCCTTATGTGTTGAAGCTCTCGGCAGAGACAGGGTCATCGGAGTATTGATGCCCTGCGGCGAGCAGGCTGATATCGATATGGCTAAGCTGCTCGTGGATACGCTTAAAATCAAGCATTATATCATAAATATCAAGGACGCTGTCGACGGACTTACGAACAGTATTCCGTTTGAATTGAGTGCTCAGAGCCGCACCAACCTTCCTCCCAGAATAAGGATGTCTACGCTCTATGCGGTATCCCAGAGCCATAACGGACGTGTTGCGAATACCTGCAATCTCTCCGAGGACTGGGTAGGATACTCTACCCGTTACGGCGATGCCGCAGGGGATTTCAGCCCCTGCTCATATCTCACCGTTGATGAAATGAAGCAAATCGGAAGACTGTTAGGACTTCCCGGTGTGCTTGTTGATAAGGTCCCGATCGACGGCCTCTGCGGTAAAACAGATGAGGATAACCTCGGCTTTACCTATGCGGAGCTCGACCGTTATATCCGTACAGGCGAGATTGAGGATATGGAAAAAAAGGCTAAAATCGACCGTATGCATAAGATGAACCTGTTTAAGTTACAACTTATGCCCGCGTTCAAGCCCGAGTTTTAAGGATATACTATGGAAAATAAATTGTTTGAGCTCGGTATTCTTATCGGCCGTTTTCAGACCTTTCACTCGGGACACGAGGATATTTTTAATAAGGCTGTTCAGATCTGCGAAAGGGTAGGGGTGTTCGTCGGCTCCTCTCAGGAGAAAGGAACATATAAAAATCCCTTCTCCTATGAAACGAGAGAAAGGATCTTAAAAAAGGTTTTCGGTGACAGTATTTACGTCTTTCCGCTTCCCGATATCGGAGTCGGAAATAACTCGAAGTGGGGCGATTATGTACTTGAAAATGTAGTGAAGCGCTTCGGCAAGGCTCCGGATTTACTTGTTTCGGGTAAGGAGGAGCGCCGTCTTGACTGGTTCGACAGTATTAACGGCGTTTCGGTTGCGGAGCTTTATGTTCCGAAAACTATCGATATCTCCGCTACCGCTATGAGAGAGATGTTTATTAACGACGATTATGAAAACTGGAAAAAGTATACCAATCCCGTTTTATGGGATGAATATGAAAGCCTTCGACAGGAAGTGATTTTGTCTAAGGATAACACCTTTACCGACAGTATTTAAGGGAGAAATATATGAAGCTGGAACCGATTGTAGTATCGCTGCTCGATACCGACTTATATAAATTTAATATGGATCAGGTTATTTTCCACAAGCATACGGACTTATGCGGTCAGTATTATTTTAAATGCCGCAATAAGGATGTTGTTTTTACGCGGGAAATGTTTGAGGAGATAAACGCTCAGATCGATCACCTCTGCTCGCTGAGATTCACTAAGGCGGAGCTTAACTACCTGCGTTCGATAAGATTCATTAAGGACGATTACGTCGAGTTTCTGAGACTGTGGAGACCTATCCGCGATTACGTTAACGTGAGCCTGTCCGATGAGGGCGAGCTTGAGATCGTTGTTGACGGACCGTTGTTTTCCGCAATGCAGTTTGAGATTTTTCTGCTCGAGATTGTAAACGAGGTTTATTTCAGGCTGAGTTATGATTACGGCGAGCTCCTAAAGTCTGCTGAGGAAAAGCTTGATAAAAAGATAGAAGACTTAAACGGCGGAAGGTATACGTTTAAGTTTGCCGAGTTCGGGTGCAGAAGGAGGCTTTCGAGAGAGTGGCAGGATACGGTCGTAAGGAGACTTGCGCAGGAAACTAAAAGCTGCGTCGGTACCTCTAATGTATATCTCGCTATGAAGTATAACCTCACTCCGATAGGTACCTATGCTCACGAGTTCGTTCAGATGTATCAGGGGATCGATGAGATCCCGCTTGCGTTTACCAACCATTACGCGATGGAGGACTGGTACAGCGAATATCAGGGTGATAACGGTACGGCGCTTTCCGATACGATAACTACCGATTTGTTTTTGCTCGACTTTAACCGCTCCATGGTGAATAACTACTCCGGCGTGCGCCACGACAGCGGCGACCCGTTTGAGTGGGGAGAGAAGATTATCCGCCATTACGAGAGCTTCGGCGTCGATCCTAAAACAAAGCTCCTGCTTTTCAGTGACAGCCTTGATTTTGATAAGGCTCAGTCATTGTTTGAGCATTTTAAGGACAGAGCAAAAGTAAGTTTCGGAATAGGTACGTTCCTCACTAACGACACCGATAAAAACGCGCTTAATATCGTTATTAAGCTGCAGTATGTTAACGGGCGCCCGGTCGCAAAGCTCTCCGATACTCCGGGAAAGGCTATGTGCCGGGACGAGAGCTACCTCGAGTACCTTAAACGTTCGGTGGATTTTAGGTTGAACAGAGGACGTAATCAGTAAGAAAACTGTGCTTAAAAAAATGAAAAGGTCGGGAAGACAGCTTGCAGCATTAAATCTTCCCGACCGTATTTATTTTAAATTATTGTTCCGCCGCCGACTACGATATCTCCGTCATACATAACTACCGCCTGACCTTTACATATAGCCCTCTGAGGTTCGTCAAAAACTATATGAAGCCTGTCGCTGCCGACCTGAGTTACGGTGGCGGGCTGTTCTTTTTGATTGTATCTTACCTTAGCTGTTACTCTCATCTGCTCTTTGATTTCGTCACAGGAAATAAGGTTGATGTTATCCGCATAAAGCTCGCTTGAAAACAAATCCTCATTAAAGCCTAAAATCACCTTATTGTTTTCAAGATCCTTTTCGCATACATACATCGAAGCCGGAAGCGCTAGCCCGAGCCCTTTTCGCTGACCGATAGTATAGCGGATAATACCCTTATGCTCGCCGAGTACGTTACCGTTTTTATCAACAAATTCGCCGTTAGGATAGCTTTTTCCGGTGTAGCGTTCAATAAACTCGGCATACTTTCCGTTAGGCACGAAGCAGATATCCTGGCTGTCGCGCTTTTTTGCGTTTATAAAGTCATTTTCCTCAGCGATTTTTCTAACCTCGGATTTTTTAAGTCCGCCCAGCGGAAACAGCGTATGGCTAAGCTGATCCTGAGTAAGAGAATACAGCACATAGCTCTGATCCTTTGTTGAATCAAGAGCCTTTTTCAAAAGAAACCTTTTAAGCTTTTCATCGTATTCGATTCTGGCGTAATGTCCCGTAACGACATAATCCATATCGAGTTCATACATCCGCTTCATCAGCCTGTCGAACTTTATATATCTGTTGCAGTCTATACAGGGATTAGGAGTTGAGCCGTTCTCGTACGCCGAAATAAAGCGGTCGATAACCTCTCTGTTGAAGCTGTCGCCGAAATTAAAAACATAATAGGGGATAGAAAGCCTGTTGCATACGGCTCTCGCATCCTCGATATCGTCCGCCGAGCAGCATGTCTTATCGCTTGAAAAGCCTATATCTTCATTGTCATACAGCTTCATCGTTATTCCGGTGCATTCATATCCTGCGTTTTTTATTAAAAGAGAAGCGACGGAGCTGTCTACGCCGCCGCTCATTGCTATTAAAGCTTTTTTCATAATTATCCCAGTCTTATCATTTCGTCAATACATTTTTTAGCGTCAGTGATCGTTTTGTCATCGAGTATGATTTCTTCGCCTGCCGTACCGTTTACGCAGTTGTATAAGTCAACTAAGGTTGTAGCCTTCATATTCGGGCATATAAGCTTTAAGCAGAGGTAATGGAAACTCTTATCCGGGCACATATACTGAAGGTGTTCCGCGATGCTTATCTC
This sequence comes from uncultured Ruminococcus sp., assembly GCA_964514785.1. GTDB lineage: Bacteria > Bacillota > Clostridia > Oscillospirales > Acutalibacteraceae > Ruminococcoides. The sequence goes on from CAZERR010000053.1 coordinate 9,024, forward strand.
AGTTCCAATAATAAACTCCTTTTTATCGGATTTTATCGCGTAGTTCATAATTCCCGATGTGGAGCCGACATAATCCGCCATAGCAGTAACCTCGGGTGTGCACTCGGGATGAACGAGCACCTCGGCTTCGGGATAAAGCTCTTTGGCTTTTTTTACATCATCTGTATTAACGCAGGCGTGAATCGGACATCCGCCCGAGAGAAGCTTGAAGTTTTTATCGGGAAGCTGCTTTGCTACATACGCGCCTAAGTTGCAGTCGGGAATAAAGAGGATATTATTGTTCTCGATTTTTGAGCAGATTTCAACTGCCGAGGATGAGGTTACGCATACGTCGCAGATAGTTTTTAAGTCAGCGGTTGTATTTATGTAAGCGACCACCGTGTAGTCGGGAAACTGTTTTTTGACCTCGCTTATAAGCTCTTTACCCATCTGATCAGCCATCGCGCAGCCGGCGTGAGGGTTGGGGAGAAGCACACGCTTTTCGGGAGAAAGTATCTTACAGGTTTCCGCCATAAAACGCACTCCGCTCATTACGATGGTTTTATTCGGAGCCTTTGAGGCATCAACTGAAAGCTTATATGAGTCGCCCGTAAAATCGGCAACCTCGAGGATCTCTCTCGCCTGATAGCTGTGGGCGAGAATACAGATATCCTTTTCTTTTTTTATTCTTCTGATTTCATTTTGCAGCTCGGTAATCGTCATAAAAGCAAACCCCCGAAATATTTTTCTATATTATACAGTTTTTTTGTTTTTTTTTCAAGAGTTTTGAGTTTTTTGAGAAAATAAAGTATTTTTACTATTTACTTTTTAAAATTGTTGTGTTATAATTCACTTATAACTATGTAATAGTGATAGTATAACCAGCTATCGGAGGGAAATATTATGAAAAAAACTATATCAGTTGTAGTGGCGCTAGTGATTTTAGCTTTATCGGCTATGCCCGCTTTTGCTTTACCGAGCCCGACGGCGAGTAAGGAGTATAACATTATTATCCATAAAACCGAGGGCGGTTCCGGAACCTACACTACTAAAATAGATAAGGACGGTAAACACGCTAAGATTATTGCTCACCCGAAGAACGGTTATGAGTTTGTTAAGTGGATCCCTAAGGGTAAGTATGAGATCGACGGAAAACTTACCGATAAGACTCTCAGCATTCTTCTTAAGAGTGACGTTGAGTTTACTCCTGTATTTAAAAAGAAGGGCACAAGCTCATCTTCCGTAAGTCCTTCGGTCAGTCAGAATGATTCGCCGGTTTCTCCTAAGACGGGCGATAGCAACGCGATGTACTTCTTCTTCGGTACGCTCGCTGCGCTCGCAATAGCGCTTGGATTCGTTGGAGTTAAGCTTGCGTTTATGAAAAAATAAATCTTGAGCTTTAAAACCGGTTCGTATGAGCCGGTTTTTCTTTTTGTTTAGCTGTGTCTTTCGTTTGCACAAGCGACAGCTAAAGTGAGCGTGAAGTTAAAATGTATGCGCTTTCTTGGAATATTATAACAGTTTGTTAACAAATTCACACAAACTGTTGACACATTAACCGCTCGGTATTATAATGTATAAGTAAAAATTTGTGCAGGTGTTCTTATGTCTGAAAGAAATAGCAGTAAATTATATGTAATTATCATAATAATTTTAGTGCTCCTTATTGTCGGGATAGTGGGGCTTGCTTATAATTTCCTTTTCGGCGGGCTCGAAAAAGAACCCGAGAATCAGTACGCTTCATCCTCTTACACTCAGCATACCTCAGCTAAAGAAACCGATGAAGAGACAGAAGCCCTGCCTGAGAATCCTATAAATTTCAAATCGCTTCATAAGAAGAACAGCGAGATCGTTGCGTGGATAAGGATACCCGATACCAATATCGATTATCCCGTTGTTCAAAGCTTGAAGTCCGATGATTTCTATCTTCACAGGGATGTTAATAAGAACTCAAGCTATGCGGGCTCTATCTTTATGGAATATTGCAACAGCAGCGAATTTACCGACAGAGTTACCGTATTGTACGGCCATAATATGAAGGACGGTTCAATGTTCGCTAATCTTCATAAATTTGAAAATCCCGACTTTTTTAAGAAGCACAGATTCTTTTATGTCTATACCGAAAACGATATTTTGACCTATGAGGTCGTTTCTGCTTATAACTATTCGGATAAGCATATTATGAATTCTTATAATTTTAACGAAAATAAGGTTTTTAAAAGCTATATCGATTATATATTAAACCCGCGTTCCGCGGTAAAGAATGTCCGTAAGAAGCTGGACCATAAGCCAACTACGGACGACAGGGTGCTGACATTAAGCACTTGCCTGAATATAGGAGACGGAAGGTATCTTTTACAGGGGGTATTGGTAAAGGATGAGTACACAAGGTAATGAAAACAACCATAATCATAAAGGCTTCAGTGAGGATGATTCATTCCTTAATTTCGGCGGAGTAGATTCCTCAAGAATAACAGGTGTATCCGCAGAAGAGCTCAAAAATCATGATGAGGCGGAGAATGAGGAAAGAGCAACTAAGCTGAAAGAAGCTATTGAAAAAGAAAATTCCTCGGCTTACGACGACCTTGATGATTTTGTTTACCGCCAGAATAAAAGGCGTACCCGTACTTCCGGAAGGCGCCATCATCATCGTCACAGAAGTCCCTCTATGCTCTCTCCGGGACATAAGGGCTCAAAAATAAAAAAGAAGCATAGGCATAAGCACCATTTCCATAAGCACCATCACAGAAAGCGTATGAAACGCTGGCAAAAGGTGTGTATTGGATTTTTGCTTGTTATTCTTGCGCTTCTCGTTTCCGCAGCTTCAATTATTGTTATAATGATTAATATGGGCAAGGGTTCTCTTGTTGATAAAACGGGTATGAATATCAACCCTCCCGACAGCGCTGAGGTTGTGGATAATGGTAACTATATCTACTATAAAGGTAATAAGTATAAATATAACGAGAATATAACTAGTATCCTCTGTATGGGTATTGATAAGGATACGCTCAATGATGTTGGCGGTGATATCGGTACCGGAGGCGACGCGGACTCGATTTTCGTTATCACTCTCGATCTCTCAAACGGTAAAACAAAATTATTAAATATCTCTCGTGATACTATGACCGATATTGCGATTTATTCTCCGAGCGGAAGCTATGTAGGAGATAAAAAGGCTCAGCTTGCACTTGCGTACGCATACGGAGACGGACGGGACACAAGCTGTCATAATGTACTCGTCAGCGTAAGAGAGCTTCTTTACAACGTACCGATCAATTCGTACCTTTCGCTCAATACAGAGGGGATAGGCGCGATCAACGACGCTATAGGCGGGGTTACCGTAGTATCTCCCGAGACAATCGGAAAGTTTAAAAAGGGAGAGACCTATACGCTTATGGGCAGTATGGCTCAGTTGTTCGTAATAAGCCGTAGCCACGCTACTCCGAAGGGCAACAGCCTTCGTATGGAGCGCCAGAGAGCTTATCTTGAGAGTTTCGGCTCTACGCTTAAAACTAAGACGAAGTCGGATTTGATGACTCCGATAAGGATATTTAACGAGGCTTCTCCGTATATCTGTACGAATATCGACGCCAACAAGGTTTCTTTCCTTGCATATAATGCACTTCGCGGCAACTATAAGGGTTTTGATATCGTAAATATCCCGGGTAAGGTCAAAGCCGGAAAGAAATATGCCGAGTTCTATATCGACGAGAAAAAATGCTTAGAATTATTCCTTGACGTAGATTATAAGAACGAAGGTAAGATACAGTAAAACTAACAGTTGTTTATACTAATGC
>CAZERR010000054.1:0-4347 GCA_964514785.1 uncultured Ruminococcus sp.
CGTGAAGGTCTTAACATCTTAGAGTACTTTATCTCATCCCGAGGCGCCCGTAAGGGTCTTGCCGATACGGCGCTTCGTACCGCTGACTCGGGTTACTTAACCCGCCGACTCGTTGATGTATCTCAGGAGGTTATCATCCACGAGGAGGATTGCGGAACGAGAGAAGGTCTCGAGGTATTCGATATCACCAGCGAGGGCAACGTGATCGAAGGCTTGCACGAGAGATTGATCGGACGTTTCCTTATTGATGATTTCTGCGACGAAAACGGAAACACACTCGTCAGCAAGGATACTATGATAGGCGAGGAGGAAGCCGATATTATCATCGGCAGCGGCGCCGAAAGCGTTAAGATCCGTTCCGTACTCGGTTGCTGTGCTAAGCACGGCGTATGCCGTAAGTGCTACGGTTCCAACCTTGCGAATCGCCACCCCGTAACAGTCGGCGAGGCTGTAGGTATTATTGCGGCTCAGTCAATCGGCGAGCCGGGTACCCAGCTTACAATGCGTACCTTCCATACCGGCGGTGTTGCTTCTGCAGAGGATATCACACAGGGTCTTCCCCGTGTTGAGGAGCTCTTCGAGGCTCGTAAGCCTAAGAGTCTTGCTATCATCAGTGAGATCGAGGGTGACGTACGCTTTGAGGAGAGAAAGAACGCTAACCACGCTATTGTCTATAATAAGGATACAGGCGACGAGCGCGCTTACCTGATTCCCTTCGGTTTCAGAGTAAGAGTTGAGGAAGGTCAGCATATCCAGAAGGGTGATAAGATTACCGACGGTTCGGTCAACCCCCATGATGTACTTGCTATCCTCGGCACAAACGCTGTTCAGAACTACCTTATTTCCGAGGTGCAGCTCACCTACCGTCTCCAGGGCGTTGATATCAACGACAAGCATATCGAGGTTATCGTGCGCCAGATGCTCAAGAAGGTTCGTCTTGACGATGCGGGAGACACTGACCTTATCGCCGGCCAGTCCTACGATAAGACCGCAGTGCTCACCGCAAACGAGAAGATCAAGGAGCGTATCGCAAACGGCGAGGAGGGGCTCAGGGAGGCTACCTGGACTCAGATGCTCCTCGGTATCACCAAGGCGGCTCTCGCAACCGACAGCTTTATGTCGGCAGCTTCGTTCCAGGAGACCACAAGAGTTCTCACCGACGCGGCGATCAAGGGTAAGGTCGATCACCTTATGGGACTTAAGGAGAACGTTATTATCGGTAAGCTTATTCCCGCGGGAACAGGTATGCGCCGTTATAACGAGGTTGAGCTTGACGTTAACCTCTCCGAATCGGCTCCTGATTTTACAGTTGAATAAAGTACAAAATCATTAATAATTTTTCGGAAATCGGCTCTTTCGGAGCCGATTTCTTTTTCTATAATCCGCTGTTGCGTAAATAACTAACTTGTATAAAATTCAAAACCTCTTTTTGAGTATTATGTCAATGGAATAAAAATCCGAAATATGATAAAATTATAATGATAAGTTTTGATTATTAATGTGAGGTGAAAATTAATATGAAAATAATAATAAAAAAGTCACTTGGCGCAATTTTGGCGCTTGTAATCATCGTATCAGCCGCGGTTAGTGTTTATGCTGCCGATACGGCTAAAAGCAGAACCGGAGCAACCAACTCTTATTCTCAGGCTGCTCAGGAAATCGACGACGAGTACGGCTACGACGGAAAGGATCTCGGCGCAACGTACTCAAAGTCTGCTACATCTTTTAAATTGTGGGCTCCTACCGCCACAAGCGTTTCCGTGAATCTCTATAAAACGGGAACCGACAGCGAGAGCGGCGCGGGAAAAATCGGTACCTACAGTATGACAATGGGAGATAACGGCGTATGGTCAAAAACATTAACAGGCGACCATTTAAACCGCTATTATACCTATTCGGTTACCGCAAAGAACGTTACAGGCTCGACGACCACTACGAAGGAAACTCAGGATATTTACTCCGTAGCCACCGGCGCCAACGGAACGCGTTCTCAGATAGTTGACCTAGACTCAACCGACCCGACCGGCTGGGAAAAAGACGCTCACGTTCTTCTTGATAAAAATACAGATTCCTATGTTTGGGAGGTTCACGTTAAGGACTTCTCTTACGATACAAAATCGGGTGTATCCTCCGCTAACCGCGGGAAATACCTCGCGTTTACCGAGACAGGTACTACCCTCAATAACCTCGGTCAGACTCCGACGCTGATAGACCATCTTAAAAAACTCGGAGTTACTACCGTTCAGATTTTACCGTTCTTTGATTTCGGGAGAGGTTCGGTAGATGAAACCGGCTCCTACAGCCAGTTTAGCTGGGGATATGAGCCTGTTAACTTTAACGTTCCCGAGGGTTCGTTCTCCTCGAACCCATACGACGGAAACGTGAGGATCAAAGAATGTAAGCAGATGATCCAGGCGCTCCATAACGCGGGGATATCGGTCGTAATGGATGTAGTATATAACCATACGACATCTTCGAACCCGTCCTTCGAGGCTTGCGTTCCGAACTATTACTACAGAATGCAGTCTAACGGCAGCTTCTCTAATGGCACCGGCTGCGGCAACGAAACCGCTTCCGAGCGTAAGATGTTTAGAAACTTTATGATCCAGTCGTGTATGTACTGGGTAAATGAGTATCATATCGACGGATTCCGATTCGACCTTATGGGTGTTCACGATGTTGAGACAATGAATCTCCTAAGAGCCGAGATGGATAAGGTCGACCCGAGACTCACTATCTGGGGCGAGGGTTGGACTGGCGGCAACTGCACCTTCCCCGACACAACCTGTACCGGCGCGCAGTGCAAGTCGGCTGACCGCTTCAGCTCTCACGAGATGAACGATAGGGTAGCTTTCTTTAATGAGAGTATGCGCGACTCGATAAAGGGCTCTGTATTTGAGCTTACATCAAAGGGCTGGGTTCAGGGCAACACCTCCTATTCTTATGAATTAAATGAAAGCATTATGGGTAATGTTGAGGGTGCGCACAACGCGTCCTCTTACCAGTGGACCTCAAGTCAGCCTACGCAAACGATATCTTATACCTCATGCCACGATAACCAGACACTTTGGGACAAGCTTGCCGCTTCTCAGGGAGCGACAAACTTCCGTCAGAGAAACGAAACATATGTAAAACAGAATAAGCTTGCCGGCGGACTTTTAAATATGGCGCTCGGAATTACCTTCATTCAGGCGGGCGAGGAAATGGGACGCTCAAAAGACAATAACGAAAACAGCTTCAACGCGTCCGCTACCCTCAATATGATCGACTGGGGAAATGCCGAGACATATTCCGATATCGTTGATTACTATAAGGGTATGAGAGAGATAAGAGCTGCGTATTCTCCGCTGAGGAGCGATAATAAAAATGTTACCAATAACTATATCTGTTATTCGGGAACCTCCTCTTCGAGCACTTATGCCGCAGTATGGCATAACGGTAAGAGCGGCGAGTGGAATAAGCTTGCTGTTATGGCGAATAACTCAAGCTCTCAGAAAACCTATACGATAAACAGCTCCGAGGGTTCGGAATGGGTAGTTGTAGCCGACGGAACCTCAGCAGGCACGGAAAGCCTCGCTACGGTTACGAACGGAACCTTTACGATTCCCGCATACTCGATTATAGTAGCGGTAGATAAGTCGAGTTTCGACAGCACAGTAATCACTCCTTCGACCTCCGCGGGTAATGTCTACACCACAGGAGACGGTACGGATATAAATATAAAAGATACATTTAAGCGCGGCGATGACGATACCGCCGATTTCGGATTGTCAGGCAATACCTTTAAGAACCTCGAGCTCTTAGGCGTTCAGAAAAAGAGCGGCGGCGAAAAGAGCATCCGCTTTGTCGCTGTATTAAACAACAGCATTATCAAGGACGCGGACGACTATGGTTTTATCGCGGCGGGCTACTCCACCGTAAAGGACGCGCGGGATATAGTAAATTGTCTCAATACCGGCAACGCTCACCTGTATTCCTGTAAGGGTTCTAACAACGCCGTAAGCGGAGATTACGGTAAATACTCCGCGGGTAAGGATTATAAGTACGTTACCTTTGCGGTAAACAATATCGGTGACAACGCGGTTGCCGCGAAATTCTACGTTAAAAAGGGCAGTAAGGTTTTCTATGCAGACTATACGAACGATAACGCCGTAACCTACAATAACTGCTCCGTAAACTGGGCTTTATTAAGTTGAATATATGAAATTAATGTGAAAGGAAAGATTTTATGAAAAAGCATTTAAGAAAGCTTGTGTCCGCCTCGCTCGCGGTACTGCTGATTGTATCGGCAGCTGTAAGCGTGTACGCGGCTGATACGGCTAAGAACAGCGCCGGAGCATCGAACTC
>CAZERR010000054.1:4447-12766 GCA_964514785.1 uncultured Ruminococcus sp.
CGGCGACCATAAAAACCAGTATTATACCTATACCGTTTCCGCAAAGAATGTAACGGGCTCCTCTCAGTCAACAAACGAGACTCAGGATATTTATTCCGTTGCAACAGGCGCTAACGGTATGCGCTCTCAGATTGTAGATCTTGATTCTACCGACCCGACAGGCTGGAACTCCGATGCTCATGTGCTTCTTGAAAAGAATACAGATTCCTATGTCTGGGAGGTTCACGTTAAGGACTTCTCATGGGATACAAAGTCAGGCGTTTCTTCAAAGAACCGCGGTAAGTTCCTTGCCTTTACCGAGACAGGCACTACATTGAACAATGACGGAAAGAATTCAACTCTTGTTGATTACCTTAAAAAGATAGGTGTTACTACTGTTCAGATCACTCCGTTCTACGATTTCGGATCGATCGACGAAACAGGCTCGGCAGACCAGTTTAACTGGGGTTACGATCCCGTTAACTACAATGTTCCCGAGGGCTCCTATTCCTCGAATCCCAAGGACGGCAACGTCAGGATCAAGGAATGTAAACAGATGATCCAGGCGCTTCATAAGGCGGGCTTATCGGTTGTAATGGATGTTGTTTATAACCACACATATTCCGCTCCTGCTTCATCCTTCGAGAAATGTGTTCCGAATTATTACTACAGAATGCAGTCTAACGGCAAGTATTCCGACGGCTCGGGCTGCGGCAACGAAACTGCCTCCGAGCGTAAGATGTTTAGAAACTTCCTTATTCAGTCTTGTATGTACTGGGTAAACGAGTATCATATCGACGGATTCCGATTCGACCTTATGGGTGTTCATGATGTTGAAACAATGAATCTCTTAAGAGCCGAGATGGATAAGGTTGACCCGAGGCTCACTATCTGGGGCGAGGGCTGGACAGGCGGCACCTGCACATATCCCGATCAGACCTGTACAGGCCAGCAGTTTAAGCCCGCAGACCGTTTCTACTCAAATGACTTAAATGAGAGAGTGGCAATATTTAACGACGGTATCCGCGACGCTATCAAGGGTTCTGTATTTGAACTCAAGGGCAAGGGCTGGGTTCAGGGTAACTCATCCTGCGCCAAGGAGCTCAACGAGGGTATGATGGGTAATGTTGAGGGTGAGAATAACGCTGCTCAGTATCAGTGGACCTCAAGACAGCCCTCGCAGACCGTTACCTATACCTCATGCCACGATAACCAGACTCTATGGGACAGACTTGCCAATTCTCAGGGCGCGACAAACTTCCGCCAGAGAAACGATACATATGTTAAGCAGAATAAGCTTGCAGGCGGACTTCTTCAGATGGCTCAGGGTATAACCTTTACTCTTGCCGGCGAGGAGATGGGACGCTCGAAGGACAACGACGAAAACAGCTATAAGAGCTCTGCTACCCTTAATATGATTGACTGGGGCAATGTTAAAACAAACTCCGATATCTTAAACTACTACAAGGGAATGAGAGAGATAAGAGCAGCGTATTCTCCGCTGCGCGACGCTACAAAGAGTTCGCTTTCAGGCTATAAGTGCTACGCAGGCAACTCAGCCTCATCCGATACATACGCCGCAGTATGGCATAACAGCAAGAACGGCGAATGGAAAAAGCTTGCAGTTATCGCGAACAACTCGAGTTCTCAGAAGACCTATAAGCTCGACGGCTCCGAGGGTAACGAATGGGTAGTGATCGCTAACGGTTCCTCAGCCGGCACAAAGAAGCTTTCTGCTGTTTCCGACGGAAGCTTTACTATCCCCGGCTGCTCTATGGTGGTTGCAGTAGATAAGGAAAGCTTTGAAAACAGCGCAAATGTTCAGCCGACTACTCAGACTCCGACTCAGGCGCCTACACAGGCTCCTGCTACTACGGCTCCCGTTACTCAGGCACCTACTCAGCCTGTAACATCCGCTCCCTCTAAGTATAAGCTCGGCGACGTTAACCGCGACGGCGTATTAAGCATCAAGGACGCTACATTGATCCAGAAGCATCTTGCGCTGCTCAGCAAGCTCGATTCCGAGCAGCTCCTGCTTGCCGACGTTAACGGAGATAAGAGCGTAAGCATTAAGGACGCGACAAAGATCCAGCGTATCCTTGCAGGACTTGACTGATAAAACCAAATTATTTCAGACGGTTCGGTTTAACCCGAGCCGTCTTTTTTGTTACGCCGGTTCGGTATATCGTACAACAACAGGGCGTTTATTTTGAGTATTTTGTCAATAGAAAAATGTAATTTTTATGTGGTAAAATATAAAGTGAACAGATATCATTTGACATAAGGAGGATTGTCTTATGAGTGTATATTTCAAAAAAACCTTATGCGTATTTTTAGCGGTATTGATGCTCGTTTCGGTGGCTTCCGTTACGGGAGTATTTGCCGCGGATACGAATAAATCAGCCACAGGCGAAGGTACTATTACCCTTAACGCTTCTTTCTGTGAAGAAGGAGGCTCCGCGGAATGGTACGCTTGGACTTGGAACGACGAAAGCGACGGACGCTGGGTACAGGCTATCGGAGGAACAAGCGCTGCCGATATCACATACGACGCCGGAGAATTCGGCGCGAATGTGCTTTTCGCGCGTATGAATCCGGCAAAGCACGACATCCTTCCGTCATGGAATACCGAAACAGATACAGATATCGTATGGAATCAGACTGAGGATACCACGGTTGAGGCTGGCGGTACTTTTATAATCGACAGCTGGGGCGAAGGCTGGGGAGCTAAGCTCACCGGCCATTGGGAAGGCGGAGAGCCAGATATAGGCGAGAATACCGCTTATCTTGACCCGGGTACAGCTGCAGAAGAAGGCACGGTATGGTGCGCATGGACCTGGAACGAGGAGCATAAGAGCGGCGCTCACTGGGTTGAGGGTACCGAGGAAAACGGTATCTTTAAGTTTGAGCAGCTTTGCTCTATGGTAGTTTTTGCGAACTTCTATGCGTTCAACAACAACTGGGAGGATAAAATAAATCAGACGGACGATATCAGCGTAGAGGACGGCAGGAGATATACTATCAACGATTCTTTTGATACCGAGGACGGTGTAAAGTTTATCGGCGAATGGGGTGACAATGTAGACGTGACCAGCGAGCCCGAGACTGAAGAACCCGAAACTACCGTTCCGACGGAGCCCGAAACTACCGCTCCGCCTACCGAGGAAACAGTTCCTACCGACGCTCCCGCGCCCGATGAGAATGAAAATCTCTATATTTCCGCGAAATCCAATATCAATCTTACCGGTTCGAAGGTTAAGGCTGAGGGGAACAATTTCATAGTTTCCTATTTCCTTAAAACTACCGGGAAGATTGACGACGGCGATTTCTCGGTTACTTATGATACCTCAAGACTCACCCTTGTTGCCGAGTATAACACTCCGGATAATATGTTCCCTGTAGTTAAGGACGCTCAATATAATCTCGGCGCAGGTCCGGGCACGATTAAATTCAATTTTTCCGGCGTAAACGGAGCGTATGACTTTACGGGCGGCGGAGTGCTCGTAAGGCTCGTATTCACCCGTAAGAATGAAAAATCTGTCGGAACAGCTCAGGTTTACCTTAAAGCGGTTGACCTCAGCTCTAAGGATAAGGTTTTTGCAGACAACGGCGTTATAAAGGATAAGGACGGCGTTTCGGTCGCTCAAACTATCGGTAAAACCGAGCCTGCAGAGCCTACCACCGAGGACGTTAAGGCGGCTTCCAACCCCTCGCTTATTATTAACGCGTATTCCAACGTGTCAAGCGAGATCCGGAAGATAACCTGCGATAAACAGAACGTTAAGGTTACTTATAAAATGACAGTTCCCGAGAAGCTTGCTTACGGTTGCGGCGTAGTTACCTACGATCCTTCCAAGCTTGCGCTTGAGCCTAAGTATAATACCGAAAAATCAATGTTCACCACCCTGAATTCAAACGTAGTATACAACCTCAACGCCGCTTCCGGAACAATGATGTTCAACTTTACCGGAGTTGACGCGGATACAAAGACAGGTATTTACGATTTCACTAAGGGCGGAGATATCATTACTCTTTCCTTTACCGTCAGAGACGGCGCCGAGGGCGATACCGATGTTTATCTCGATTTAATCGACCTCGGAGGGTTTGATACCGATATTATTTCCGACGGCGCGCCTAAGTCCGAAGCAGCTCAGATTACTGCGGATATAGTTCTTTCTCCCGAGATTTCGACTATACCTACAGAGGGAACCTCCGCTTCCGAAGAAACTACAGCCGAGCCGACCGAGCCCGCTTCAACGGAAGCTACAACAGCCGCGGATACTACCGCTCCCGTTACGACCGAGCCCGCAACTACTACTCCGGCTACTGCTCCGGCAACATCCGTTCAGCCTGCTAAGAGCCTCGGCAAGGGTACAAGCGTAGCTGCTGCCGATAAATTCGTAAAAGCCTTAAAGAACGATAAAGACCCGAAGGGCAGCGTTTTCAGCTCGCTTAAAGCTAAGGCGACTAAGCCCGGAAAGAATAAGGCAAAGGTTACCTGGTCTAAGGTGAAGAACGCCAAGGGCTATATCATCTACGGCAATAAGTGCGGTAAGGGATATAAGAAGTTAAAGACCGTAAGCGGTACATCCTATACTCAGAAGAAGCTCAAGAAGGGAACCTACTATAAGTATCTTATCCTTGCGTATGATAAGAACAATAAGATTATAACCTCCTCAAAAACTATCCATGTAGCTACTAAGGGAGGAAAGGTAGGCAACCACAAGAGCGTTAAGCTCAATAAGACGAAGAAAACCCTTAAAAAGGGTAAGACCTTTAAACTGAAAGCGACCTGCGTTAAGGAGAGCAAGAAGCTTAGGGTTAAAAAGCACAGAGCGGTTAAGTACGAGAGCACTAATACTAAGATCGCGACAGTTACCTCAAAGGGTAAGATCAAGGCTAAGAAGAAGGGTAAGTGCGAGGTTTACGCTTACGCTCAAAACGGCGTATATAATAAAATAAAGATTACGGTTAAGTAAAAAACCGAGCCGCCGCGAAATCGCGGCGGCTTTCCTTTATATTGCGCGCTTTCTTGATTCAAAAAAATTACTCAAAAGCTGCAAAAATATTCAAATCGGAAACCTAAAGGAACCAATATCTTAACGAACACTTAGAAAAAACATATAGCCGTCATAGTTGAGCCCTGCGCGTGCACGGGTGATGACTGAGGAAAACGCACGCGTTTTCGTATTGAAATACACGATTATTTATGATATACTAAATCAACAAATACATAAGAGCCAAAAGTAGCGAGGGGTCGGCTTTTTCGTCCATAAGGAGCATAACGAGGAGCAAGATAATACTCTCCTCCTTATCGCGGAAGAACGCCTTTACAGGATCGTTGAGGTTGATTGAGGACTGATTTTTTTCGATACTTTCTTTTTCCTCACGCAGGGGTTTTTGAACCTTCGGCGCGCCGGATTCCGTATGACGCGGAGTCTTCGGCACAGGACGGCTTCTCATCTGAGCCGCGCGTCTTAACGCCTCTTGTGTTATCGGGTCTATTTCCGCCATAATACCGCCTCGCCTTTCTGCTTATAATAAGTTGATTATTCCCTCGTTTTTAAGCAGGGGAAGAACCTTCATAATTCCGAGCATTTTTTTAGCCGAGTCAAGCTTACGGCATTTTTCCTCGCTTAAAAACGGTCGCAGCGCCGCTAAAAGCCGGGTTGTGTCGTCTTCCCGGTTAACCTGCGAGAGAAGCGGAATGATTTTCGCTATACTCGCGAGCGCCTCGCCCGAAAGCGCGGAGCTTTCTTCAACCGGTTCGGGGGCGGCGGGCTTCTGCTGTGCGCCTATGCCGAGCATTTTACCGAGTGACTGAACCTGGCTTAACGCCTCGGGATCAGCCATTATCTCGGCTATTTTTTCCTGAATGTTATCCATTACTTGTTCAGCTTCCTGATAAGCGCCTGTGCGGCAGGAGAGTTTAGTATTTCCTTGGATTTTTTGGGGTCGCTTAATACCGATTTCAAAGTTTGAGCCTGTTTGTCGCTGAGGCTGCCGAGCATTTTCTCGACTTTCTTTCGGTTTTCGGCGTCGGAAGGTGCGGAGGTTAATCCGTTTTTATCTATAAAGCCTTTAATCAGGCTGTTAATCTCATTGTTGTTCATATTTTCACCTCAGTATATATTATGCCGCGGCGAATTATTTATGAACCAAATTTGCAGAGGAAATGATACATATGAAAATTCTTTTATTATCGGATTCTCACGGAAATGCCGCCCGTATGATGTCGGCGGTAAAACAATTCGGAAAAAACGCTGATGTGATCGTTCACTGCGGCGACGCTACGCGCGGCGAGGCGGAGCTGCTTATAAAGGAAAATCCGAATAAAAAGGTGGTTTGCGTGCGCGGAAACTGCGATTGGGGAAGCAGTTTAAACGACGTTGAGATTTTTGAGGTGTTAGGAAAACGTATTCTTGTTACTCACGGTCACCTGTTCGGCGCGAAATACGGTCTTGAGTCGCTTTATTATAAGGCGCTTGAGGAAAACTGCGAGCTGGTGTTTTTCGGTCATACCCATAACCCGACCGACGAAACAGCGGGTAATGTCCGTCTTATTAACCCCGGAAGCTGTACCGGGTATTATGCTTCCTGTGCTACTGTCGAAATCGATGATAAGGGTAATGTGCTTGTTAATCACATAAATATTGATAAGATTTAAAAAATATGCTATAATATATAAGTTAAGGAAAAAACGAGGCTGTGTTATGATTTTTCCCGCAATTGACGGAAACGAAAAATTAAAAAGTATCTTAGCGGCTCCCGAGAACAGGAGCCGTATGCCTCACGCCGTAATCATCGAGGGCGGAAGCGAGAGCGACCGCGCCGCATTGGCAAAGTGGTTTTCGATATGGGCGGTGTGTGAGTCCGGCGGCGATAAGCCCTGCGGAAGCTGTAAGGGCTGTCATCTCGCACAAGCGGATGCGCACAGCGATATCTGTTATGCGAAGGGCGAGGGTAAGACCGAGATTTATAATAAGAACGTAATGCTGAAGCTCATTAAAGATTCCTACCGGAAGCCGTATATTGCCGAAAAAAAGGCGTATATTTTTCTCGATTGCGAGCGCAGGCTCCCTGTGATCTCGCAGAACATCTTCCTTAAAACTCTGGAGGAGCCGCCTTTGAACGTGATCTTCATTCTGACCTGCGAAACGGCTAAAAGCCTGCTTACCACTATCCGTTCAAGAGCGTCGGTGTTTACGCTCGAAAGCAAGCTCAGCGTTAATGAGGAGCATTTTGAGCTTGCTAAAAAAATCGCGGCCGGAATCGTTTCCAACTCGGAGATGGATCTGCTTAAGGCTACATATGAGCTCAACGAAAGAGATAAAGCTAACTCTACGCTAGATTTATTGATACTTTTACTCAGAGACGGTCTTGCCGTTTATATAAACGCGGAGCCTGAGCTTGACCGCGATACGGCAGAGCTACTCTGCAGAAGACTGACAAAAAAGAATTATCTTGAACTTATAGATATAACACGGGACGCACAGCTTAAGATTTCTCAAAACGTAGGACTTAATCTGGTAGCTACTCGATTATGCGCGGAATACAGGAGGGCGCTATGGCAGAGGTAATAGGAGTAAGATTTAAAGAGGTCGGAAAAATTTATTATTTCGATCCGAAGAATACAAAACTGAAAACAGGAGATAAGGTGATCGTTGAAACCGCCCGCGGTATTGAATGCGGAGTGGTCGCTCTCGCCAATAAGGATGTTCCCGATGAGGAGATCATTCATCCCTTAAAGCCGTTGATCAGAAAGGCGAACGATAACGATTTATCTCATATTGAGGAAAATAAAAAGCGTGAGAAAGAGGCGTTTGCAGTATGCGAGAAAAAAATCGCCGAGCATGAGCTTGATATGAACCTTGTTGACGTTGAATACACCTTTGATAATAATAAAATCCTGTTTTATTTTACGGCTGACGGAAGAGTAGATTTCCGCGCACTCGTTAAGGATCTGGCGTCTGTATTTCGTACTCGTATAGAGCTTCGCCAGATCGGCGTACGCGACGAGGCTAAAATGCTCGGAGGCTTAGGCGTTTGCGGCCGTCCGTTCTGCTGCCACAGCTTTATGGGAGATTTTCAGCCTGTTTCGATCAAGATGGCTAAGGAGCAGGGACTTTCCCTTTCACCGGTTAAGATTTCGGGTACCTGCGGAAGGCTTATGTGCTGCCTTAAGTATGAGCAGGACGCTTATCTCGATTTGCTTAAGCGTACGCCGAAGGTCGGAGCGATCGTAAGAACTCCCGACGGAAAAGGTCTTGTGGTTGAAAACAACCTGATTTCCGGAAGGCTGAAGGTTAAGCTGGATTCGTCCCCGGCTGACGCGGCTCC
>CAZERR010000055.1:0-2108 GCA_964514785.1 uncultured Ruminococcus sp.
ACCGCACAGATTCCGGTAACGATTTTTCGCAATTATAAAAGGAAATAAATTTATAAAACATGAAATAAAATAACACATATATGATATAGAAGATGTCGCGTTCTTTCTATGAGAAACCGCATATCTACGCCGTTTATCCTTGTTTTTTAATTACCTTTTACTAATATAACAAAAATCGGCAGATGGTAAACCCTTTTTTTATCACAACACTACCATTTTCTTTTTTTCAGTTTTGTGAAAAGCCATATATAATGCGGGTTTCGAGCTTCATGTATTTCGCGCCGAAAAGAAATATTTACCATCTGCGTTTTTTTGCAAAGCTGATAATACGGATTTAATGCCTGTTCCATAATAAAGCAACCTATGTGTTTATTCGTTCTTCAAACAAATTCAATTTTTCGACAGATATAAATTTAACTCTCTCCGAGAGTTCCCCAAAAGCCTGCCTTATCAGATTTATATACTCACGGAAGCACACAACAATGCAGCAGACATTGGCTCTGTTATACAGATACGAATTTATCTTGATTATTTTATTAATATCAATTGAATACAAAAAGAAACAGGGATAAGCACTGATAAAGCCATCGCAGTTAAAAAACTCATATTTATAAAACTCTTCTTCTTTTTTATTATTGGTACATTTTAAAATATTTCTGATCTTACTATCCGTATAGATATTATTCTTCAAAAGGTGCATTTGTTTCAATCCTGAATCGTTAAAAGTAATCAAATGCAGTTCATCATAATCAATATATTCTATTGCCTTTAGATTTTCATACTTCTCGTGATTTCTTATAATCCCCGCTAAAGAAAATAAATCAAGCGCTACTTCTTTCAGCATTTCTTCGTCTTTCAATACAATAAGCGCTTTCACGTTATCATCGTCATACCGATAATGATATTCATCCTTCATACGAACTTCGGTATTAAATTCCAGCTTTATTTTTTCATCATCAAAAACATATGTAAGATAATTATAATCATCAGCTAATTCCAGAAAGCCAAAGCACCTGCTGCTTATTATCTGATGGTTAATGTCAGACTCTTCGTCATCGGTATCATGTTTTAAAAATCTGGAATCTAAAAAATGAGGACTTCTGCTGAATTCATCTTTATAAAAATACTCTATTCCCGCCTCGTCAAAAAAGAAATACAATTTAGCTTTCTTAATCATTCTTTTTCGACGCATTATATTTTTCGTAAGTCTTCTTAGTCCTCTTTGTCCGTGCAGATAATCGCTATAACGATAATCTTTATCTATAGCTTCGTTTATACCCTTAGCCGTTAACTGATATCCTCTAATATTACCAGTTTTACGGTATTTAAATGAGCCTTTAAGCTTGCTTTTTGTGGTGATGTATGATTGAAGATTTATATCCATTCCCATTTTTCTTATTAAATCAGTTGATACTTCACCGCCGACGGCGGCGTAATGAAGCATAAGCTCTTTAGTTGTCAGATTATATTTTTCTTTTATTTTTTCGATTGTTCTATAATACATAATTCTCTCCCTGTATGTTTTTGCTTAGAAAATCCGTAATATTTTCTTCGGCTAAAACATAAACACCGGTTTCGTTTTTTTCATTAACTAAGATATTTCTGAACACGAATGTCTAGTTTCTATCGTCAAATCTGAAAGGCTGCTGTAACGCGTTTAATACGCCTGATATATTATAGTTATCAACGTCCTTCAATCCGTTGCCGATACGTTTATCCACAGCTCTGTTTTCAAAAACAACCACAGGATTTTTAATCGGCTCAACAAATGAACCGTTTTCTTCTCTGTATCTTTTTAATGATGACCGAAAAGCTGCAGAAAATAATACGGGCGTAATGTTTTCGTCTTTACGAGGCAGGAGAAACGGGAGTGTTATCTTATATACGGGATAATCATATTCAAGCTTTTTTATATCAAAGCCGAGGGTTGTCCCGATTTCGTAATCTAAGATATCTTGTTCTTTTCTGTCCGAAAGACGAAGAAGCCTTCTGAGTGATATTATTATTTCACATAACTTCAGAGAAACATACTTTAACTGCTTTATCCGGTTCTTTGAGTCGGAACGCGAAAATTTTTTAAGCTTATCGGATAAAGATAGCAGCTGCTC
>CAZERR010000055.1:2127-12739 GCA_964514785.1 uncultured Ruminococcus sp.
GACATCGTCTTCTAAAAACATGGTTATTACCGTCTCCTCTCTTTCGGGCTTATCCGGCCTTGATTTTTATTTCAGATAATAGTATAATAGAAACGAGGGAAAGATGATTTATTCGTCTTTACTTTCTCCTTTCTACAAAGTGGCAGCGCTCTGATTTCTGCGATTTCAGGGCGTTGTCTTTTTTATTAAACCGTATGTAAAAGGCTCCTTATCTCCTCCGTTATAGTTTCAGCTGCTTATTTTTCAACGGACTTTAGTTTTCTGTTCCATTTTTCAGGTTCTTTCTTTTTCAGTTCCTTAGTAAGCCCTGCCTTTTCCGACAGGGCGCGCACTAATTCGTTATACTTATTGTACATTCGGGTATCGATTTTTGAGATATGCTCGTACAGATTACCGTCAGATAAAAGAATATAGTACTTTTCGGGATTGGTTTTAAGAAGATGCTCCCTGTAGACCGCTCCCCATTTTCCGTATGTAAGAATTAAACTCTTCTCCAACAGCTCGTAAAAGCGGACTCGTTTTTCCTGCGTTTGGGTACTCATATTTTCCCTTTCTTTTTTAGAATTTACCCTGAACGCTTTTCTCAGTTTTAAAAGTGTGAATTTGTAAAACCTGCCGAAATCGCATAGATATGCGGTTTTTGACGTTTTAAGCGTTCAGGGCAGAGCGGCGGAAACTTTCGCATCTTGCCATTAAAACGAAGTTATTCCTGCCGCCTTATGGTTCTATTATACCCATAGCAGGTGCCATGGCGGCGCCCATGTTGTTAGCGTCCTTTATTCCGTAGTCGATTATTCTCCCGACGGTCGCGCGCGCTATTCTTACTCCCTTTTTATCAGATTTTTTCAGCACACAGCTTCCGCTGCCGGTCACAGTCCACTGGGAAGTAGGAGTGCGCTGACCTCCGTACTCAAGCGGAAACCTGTACTGACGCTCCGCCGTACAGAAATGAGAAGAAGTCACACAGGCGCTGATTTCTGCCGCACCGGAGCTAACCGAGACAGCCGATAAGATCAATCCCTCCGCCATAGTTGAGCACGCGCCGTAAATTCCGAGATACGGTATGCCGAAATCTTTTAGCCCGTAGCTTGAGCCGATACACTGGTTAAGCAAATCACCTGCGTAAAGAAAATCCACTTCCTCAGCCTTGATTCCGGCACGCTTCAGCGCAAAGTCGAACGCATATTGCTGTAAAATGCTCTCCGCCTGCTCGTAGGTTTTCTGTCCGGCGTAGCTGTCGTAAAAAATTCTGTCAAAATTTCTGCCGAGGCTGCCCTCGGCTTCTTTTTTTCCTGCAGCACAGCCGTAACCTGTTATATTAATTCGGTCTATAAATTCAATAGTATATTTACCGAGTCGTCTAATCATACAATCACCCGTAATATTTTTTGAAAAATCGTACGCTTTATTCCTCTGTATATAGAAAAAACACACAGCCCGAAAGCTGTGTGTTTTTCAATTGTGTTTATTTACTCCTCGTTATCATCCTCAGCGGAGCTGTCGTAATCTTCGCCGCCGTCATCCCCGTTCTCTTCGCTGTCTTCACTGTCCTCGCTGTCTTCGCTGTTATCATCCTCTTCGTCCTCGTCGTCTTCGTCGTAGGTCGTTTGGTTATTCTCGGGCATCGTTTCGTATTCGGCGTCCTCGTATTGAACGTAGCCGTTTACGGTCGTGCGGTAGGTTTCGGCGTCGGGAGTTTTAATTGAGTTCTTTATGCTGTAATACGAGTCGCAGATTGTTTCGGTTTTAATGATCTCGCCGTTATTAAACAGTTCGCGGAAGGTTCGAGTATGGAAATCGGTTTTCGAAATATTGTAGTTTTCGGAATGGATTCGAATATTATCGTAATCGGGATCCTGATATCCCCAGATATTTACCCTGAGCCGTCTGCCTTCCATCCGGCTTTCGATAAACATCTGATACTTCGTTGTATTTTTCATTCTTAAATCGAGGTTCGGGTAGTCGATAGTAGCGTCCTCTCCGGCGTAAGCATAGGTGGAAGCCCAGTAATGGTTATGGCGCTCGACTATTTCCATATTCGCAAAAAGTCCCGCCTCAAAAATTATCGTGCTCGCCTGGCATATTCCGCCGCCTATACCCTGCTCAACCTTTTTCTCAGAGATAACCGCGGCTTTTTTATAGCCGTTGCTCTCGAGGTTTGAGTCGCCGGTGCAGTCGTTGAACGACCAAATCGCTCCCGGCTCAACGACAGAGCCGTTGCACGCTTTTAGAGCAACCTTCATATTGTGGGTGCCGTTGGCAGTATTCTGAGATACCGATGAAGCAGTCGCAAGTCCGACAATATTTTCCTGCAAATCCTTTACGGTTATCTCGGGAATAATCTCCGCCACCTTAGCTTTTACGGCTAAAAGGTTTTCTCCCTTTTTAAAGAACCTTTTAATTCTGTTATACAGCTTCTTTGTGTTGAGCTTGCGGCCGTAGCTTCCACGCTTATACTCAAACCTGTTATCGGAGAAGGGATTAAACTTCTTGACCCTTGCGTTCACAGGCTCTAAATCAACCTTCTGAGCAAGCTTATTCACCTGAGCTTTTATCGAGGATTTCTCAACCTTATGCTCAAGCTTAAATTCGGGCTTATCGGTGCTTCCCTCGGTGACCGCCTCGGTTTCTCCTTTTTCAGCATCGTAAATTCCCTGCTCCTTAAGGCTGTAAATCTTAGCCTCCTTAAGCGGAGTATTGTAGTCAAACTTATATTTAAAGCTGGTTTTCGTATAGGTTTTTTCTGTATCTCCGGCGGTAACCTTGATTAAGATTTCCTTAACCGTGCTGAGCGCATTCTGCTTAAGCTTATCTTTCGCCTCTTTAACGGAAAGCCGGCTTATATCGATTCCCGATACGGTAACTCCGTCGGAGTATGTAAACGGAAGCCCTTTACGGTATTCACGGTACATATTAAAGCATAAAAATCCGATAAGGAAAACAAGCACCAGAACACCCGCCGTCACTAAAACGGTAAACGCTGGGCTCTTTCTTCTTTTAGGCGGTCTTTTACGCTGAACGGAAGCGCCTGACGCGCGCTGTACAGGTCGCCCGGGAGACGTTCTCTTATTATAGGCATGGCGAGGCTCCGCCCGGCGAACTCCGCCGCGCGGCTTCGGATTTGAAAAATCGTTGAAGTCGTATTTTGAGCTATACACGTTTTTCAAGCCTAACCCCCCTTTATAAAACCTATCTATACACTATATATAATAACCTTTTATAACGAAAAAATAAAGCAAAAAATCAAAAAAAATCAGATTTGCGCTAAATTTGTTAAACTTGCACTTATTAGGGGATTTTATGTCGAAAATAATTTATAAAATCACTAATATAATTTATATATTGAAATTTTATTAAGGTTTGTATATAATAGTATGTGTATTAGTATATTCAGATACCCTAGCAACGGACTACATAACAGGAGATACGGATGAGAGTTTTGATTTTTTTCGCCTCGACAGGAGGCGGACACAAGCGCGCCGCGGCGGCTCTAAAGGAATACATTGAAAACGAGTCCCCGGATAACGTTGTAAGCGCTGTAGACGGGCTGAGACTGACCGGAAAGGTTTACAATAAATTTATATGCGGCGGATACACCACTCTTGCTAAGAAAATGCCTGGTTTTTACGGTAAGATTTATCGTAATTCCGATAAAAAATCCAAGCTTAACAACCTTTGCAACAGCGTCAACAAATCAAAAGGCGGTCATCTTCTCCCGACGATCGAAAAATTTAAGCCGGATGTAATCATCTCCTGCCACGCGTTTATTACAACTATGCTCGGAGATTTAAAACTGCACGGTAAGATATCCGTCGAAATCATTGCGCTTGTAACGGATTTTGCTGCGCATTATACTTATATCGCCGAAGGCGTTGATCACTATGTCGTAAGCAGCGATAAAATGGTTAACGACTTTAAGGACAAGTATAAAATCGCCGAAAGGCGGGTCCATAAATTCGGGATACCCGTATTCTCAAGATTTTCCGAACCTGCCGATAAAAATGAGCTCTCAAAAAAGCTCGGACTTAAAACTGACGTTAAAACAGTACTGTTTATGGCAGGCAGCTTCGGCGTCTCGGAGGTATTGGACTTTTACAAGGATATCTCCGCTAAAACAAAAAACTGTCAGTTCGTCGTAATCACCGGCAACAACGAGCGACTGTACTCAAGCTTTCTGTCGGAAATCAACGAAAACACCATTTTGCTGAAATTCATCGGAAATGTTGAGGACTATATGCACTGCGCGAATCTGATCATCACCAAACCGGGCGGACTTACAGTAAGCGAAAGCATAACCTGTTCTCTCCCGATGGCGATTTACAGCGCGTTTCCCGGTCAGGAAGCCGATAACGCTGAATATCTTAACAGCGCAGGCGTAGCTCTTACCCTCGATAATAATCCCGGACAGGAAATTAACGACCTCATAAACGACAGCGAAAGGCTCAAGGCTATGAGCGATAATTGCAAAAGGATTTATCCCGGCAACGCCTCAAAACTAATTTGCGAACTGGCTCATTCGATCACGGAGCAAAAGCTATGAAAAGAATAGTATCCGTATTAACTGCGGCAGCGCTGGCAGTGCTTGCGTTCTGCTCATGCGGCGATTTGGTTTTGGGAGAAGATTTAACTGTCAAGGTTAAGCCCGACGAAAACGCCGCATACAACTTTAAAAACTTTGAGACCGCTCCGCCTCCCGCCTACTCAAATTACAAAACCTCGGCGATGAATTTCTCTTTTAATATGCTTAATTCACTCGACGGCGGCTCTTTCTCTCCGATGGCGCTTTACTATCAGCTTTCACTTTTACAAAACGCCGCGTCCTCGGCAACTCAGAACAGCATTAAAAACCTAACCTCCGAGGGACTTTCTCTCGAGGATTTAAACGCATGTAACGCCTATTTTTTCAGCAGGCTTGATAATCTCAGCAAGCCCGAGAAAGGTCGTTACATAGATATAACCGGCGACTTTTTCCTGAACGAAAAAACTCCGTACAGCCAGAGCTTTCTTTTATCCAACGCGGATTATTATAATCAGGGTATTTTCAGGCTTGATTATTCATCCGAAAGCTTTTTGGATCAGGTTAACGCCTATCTCGGTGAAAAAACCTCTAACCGCTCAAAATACAGTAAGACTCCCGACAAGAAATCGGGCATGCTCCTCGTTAACAGCGCGTTTATGAAGGATAGCTGGCTCAACGGATACAAGGAAAAAGATGTTGTTTCGGACACATTCAAAGGAAATAAAAACAACCGCAAGACCAGCTTCTTAAAGAGTACGGAATTTTACCTAAAGGGGAAAAACTGCGAAGGCATAGTTAAAGATTTCAAGACTACTCCCGCTAAGTTCGTCGCAATCATCCCGAAGGGAAATAACCTTAATGAATTCATGAATAAATTCACCGGCGACGAATACTTTGAGCTTATCGGCTCAATGAAGCCCGATAAAACCTGTACGTCATATATACCCGAGTTTTCGCAGGGTGAAAACTTAAGCTTTATAAACAATAAAAATCTCAAATTCCTGTCTGAGCAGGGAAATTACTCGGGGCTGTCATATAACGCGAAGTCAAGCGTTTTCGATATAAGCCAGAGTTATAAATTTAGAATTTCCCGGAGCGGTATAGACGCTGATAAAACCTATTTTTCAAATTCGTCGAAAGCTGCCCCGTCAAAAACAGTTAAACTAAACCGGCCGTTTATATATATGGTCGTTGATAACGAAAGTATGCTCCCGATATTTATGGGAGCAATCACCGACATAAAGTAACATCAGCAACCCGAAAGAGGCAATATGAAGAATTCGATTATAAAACCTAAGTATATATTTAACGCGCTGGTTATCGGACTATGCGCGGGAATAATTCTATACTTTTTCTTCAGCAAGGACGGCCTTAACGACCTCATCCACTCCAATACCCGCGTGATATGGTATTGGGTGGCGGCGGCGGTAGGCTCTCAGCTTGTGTTTATGGTTTGTGAGGCTATAGTTATTTATGCCTTCATTCATGATGATTATAAGAATTTCAGGTTTATTGACGCCGTAAGGGTTGCCTTTATGGGGCTTTTTTGGTCGGCTATTACTCCCTCGGCAACAGGCGGTCAGCCGATGCAGGTATATCTTATGCACTCGTCTATGGGCGTAAGTATAGGTTACGGCACCTCAAGGCTTATCCAAAAGTTTATGGTTTATCAGATAGTGCTCACCTCGCTGAGCGTTATTTGCGTGCTGTGCAATATTTCTTTTATCATTGAGCAGAATAAGCGGATCCCGATATTGATTCCGCTACTGCTTTTAGGATTTGTTACTCAGATCGTCGTCACCGGAGTATTTCTGATGTTCAGTTTCTCGCCGAAGCTTTCGCGCAAGCTGATTATGTTCTTTGCTAAGGTGCTAAACAAAATAAAAATCGTTAAGAACGTTGATAAAAAGATTGAAGAAATCGATAAACAGCTCGACACCTTCCACACCAGCAACAAGGATATCTACAAAAAGCCGAAGCTGCTTGCGGTAGCGTTCGCTTTTACCATCCTCGAGTTTATCGCGATGTTCCTTATTCCGTACTTTATCTTCCGCTCGTTCGGATTTGACTTTGCCTCGCCGGGACAACTCTTATCGTCACAGGCTTTTGTAAATATAATGAGCGGAATGGTTCCGATCCCCGGAGCCTCGGGAGCTGCGGAGCTCGGTTTCACCGTATTCTTCGGCAATTACTTTATCCACGGAACCTTAAAGAGCGCAGCGCTTATATGGCGTGTAATAAACTACTACGGCGTTATCGCGCTGACCGGACCGTTCTCGTATCTTAAAAAGAGCGAAGCCGAAAAGGCTAAGAATATTGAAAACTCTTAATATCAAAACAAAATACATTTTAAAAGCCAAACTCCCGCAGGAGAAAACCTGCGGGAGTTCTTACGTTATTTAGCATTTTTATTTTATATTTATCGGCTTTACCGCGTTTATGAGCTCTTCTTCACTCGCAAGATGGTTTTCTCCGATATCGGACAGCCATTGATCAACATTATCGGGAGAAATTTTTTCCGCATTATTGAACGCATAAGGTTTAGTTATGCGGGTCGCAACCGCGCGGTATATTTTTGATAATCTTGAACTTCCGATACTGTATCCTTTATCGGTAGCATAGCCCGAACCGTTGGAGGACCAATAGTAAATAACCGGGTCTTTGTTGCCGTTTTCATCTTCGGCATCTTCCATTCTTTGGAAGATTACAAGATGACCTGCCTCGGAATTGTTATCGTCGGCGCCGACATACTCATTCCAAAAAAGCTTTAATATATCTCCAGCCTTAACACCTTTCCAAGCGTTATAGTATTCCTCATAAGACGGATATGTCGCTTTGGGTTTTATATACATATTGAAGCCCGCGCCCAGTTGAGCAACGAGAACCGCCATTCCGGGGCCGTTTGCATTCGCCCTTCCCCAACAACCGACTCCGTCGTTCTGGTAGGGATAATCCATACCGTCGATAGTATACGGTCTTAAATTAAGCCATGATCTTTCAGATATAGTTCCGTTGTCATCCCAGTTGGACAGCGCCTTTAGAAGCGCCATATAACACGCGGACGAACAGAATGACGGACGCGCTTTATTCATATCGATTTCTGCCTTACCGTCCTTCATTGTAAAGGCTTGATTCATTCCTTCCCAGGTATTCCTGATAATGCCGGGCTTTTCTTTTTTACCCGTATAATATCCGCCTTTTTCCTCGGTGTTAATCGTCACCTCGAGTAAGGTTTCACTGAAAATTTGTTTTCCGATTCCTTCGGGTGCTTTTAATTTCGCTATATACTTTTGGATACATGTCGCGTCAACAACGTTGACCCTTCCGTTTCCGTCGACGTCTGTAACGTCGGCATTAAAGCCTTCGGACATATTTATTTTTGCGATATATTTCTGAATATCCGTAGCGTCACCTACTGTGATCCTTCCGTCTCCGTCGGCATCTCCGAGCAGGCTTTTCTTATCGTTTAATGTCTTATCGGCATAAGTCAAACCGTAGCCGCGTTCGTATAGGTTTTTATCGGAGAAGGAATAGTCATCGTTAAGCATCGGGATGTTCACGGGGAGCTTAGCCGTAGGCTTTACTCCGCTGTCAAATACCGTATAAAGAGCGGCCGGCATATTAGGTCCGTAGGATTTCAAATCGGTTTCCCTGGTTCTCGGATCCTCGCTCATAATCTTCGAGCCGTATGCAACCATAATCGCGTCTGCCTTCTGAAAACGTGCGACATCATACGGCAGATAACAGCTCACTACAGTGACCTTTGACCCTCCCTTATGAGCATTATCAATAATATCGTCAACCAGCTTAAAGGTTTCTCCGTCCTCGGTTTTCGGATCCAAATCCTCCGTACCGAACATTCTCGTGAAAATAACTACGTTGTCAGCTCCTTTTATTATCTGAGCTGTTTCATCGGCAGTTTTTTTGTTATAGGTATCTACAATAACCGCACTGGTATCGTCTAATTTTTTATTATCCTTTAAGAGCCCTACCGCATAATTCATAGACATTTGACCGTCGGCGTTCGCGGCGAGTACAACGGTTTTTTCGCCGTTTTTAATAGGAAGCGTGTTGTCATCGTTCTTAACGAGAGTCAATCCGCGCTTAGTGATCTCCCATTCTTTATTATGGTTATCAACGCAGCCGACAACGCTTTTAGCTGCTTCGATTTTTTCTTCGATATCACTCTCTTTATACCCGTCAAGCAAACCTTGCTTTTCTTTCAGCTTCAGTATTCTTTCGACAGATTTATTTACCTTGTCGATTTCAATATCGCCGTTATTTGTCATTTCAACCAGCTTCGCGATATACTCTTCCGTTTCTTTCAACTGTGCGACAGAAGAGGTTTCGGTAGGCGTAAGCAAAATATCAACTCCGGCGTTGATTGCCAGTTTTGCCGCATCGTACTTATCGAAATGCTTAGCAACGGCATCCATATTCATAGCGTCGGTAATAATTATACCGTTATAGCCCATATCCTTTCTTAAAATATCGGTTAAGATAGTTTTTGATAAGGTTGCCGGAAGGCTGATTTTTTTACCAGTTTCTTTAGAAACATATGTATCTTTTTCGATATTGGGATACTCGATATGAGCGGTCATAATCATCTCGGCTCCCTCTTTGATTGCGCTTCCAAACGGTAAAAGCTCACATTTTTTAAGCTCCTCATATGTGCTGTTTACAACAGGCAGACCCGTATGACTGTCGGTATCGGTATTTCCGTGACCGGGGAAATGCTTTAAGGAAGCCGCGATATTATTTTTATGGAGCCCTTGTATGAAACTGCAAGCATTCTCGCTTACAGCGCCGGGATCATCGGAAAAGGAACGAATACCGATAACGGGATTCGCGGCATTATTATTAACGTCTACAACAGGCGCAAAGTCAACATTAAATCCGATAGCGCTAAGCTCTGAACCCATTATTGAAGCCGCGGCTTTCGAGTAGGAGGGATCTCCCGCAGCTCCGAGCGCCATATTACCGCAAAGCGCCGAACCTGTAGCAAGACGCGCGACAACACCGCCCTCCTGGTCAACCGATGTTAAAAGAGCCGGCCTTTTTCCGGCTGCGGACGCGTTGGCTTTCTGCATATCGTCAATAAAGCGAGTGGTTTTTTCGGTGCTTTTACAGCTCTGACTGTATAAAATCACACCTGCAAAGCCGTATTTTTTAATAAAGCCCTCTATATCGGAATTTATCTCTTCCAGTCCGCTTTTCTCGCCGCCGTCTTCCTGCCAATATCGGAAGGTCGGCATAAGCATCTGGGTTATCTTTTGTTCTGTTGTCATTTTTCCGAGCATTTCGCTGATTTTATCATTATCCTCGGCGGAAGCTGAAAAAGCGATCGCCATCAAGCTCACAGCTATTAATAACACCAGAACAAAACTCAAAGATTTTTTAAATATCATAAATACACCTCCAGTTTAGTAAATACATTTTAGCATACAAATTCGCATAGTTCAAGCGTATTCGCTCAAAGCACATAAGATAATCAGCACAGCTAACGAGCAAAAACGAACGCTCCCGGTTGGGAGCGTTCGTTTAAAAAGGATTGATTTCCAATATCAGATTTTCAAGAAAAAATCTCGTAAAATTTAAAATCAGTTAGTGATCGTCTGCTCGGTTTCCTTATCGAAAACGTGAATCTTCTTAAGGTCAAAAGCAACCTTGATGTTATCGCCGGGTTTAGCCTTTGAAGCGGGATCTACGCGAGCGGTGATCGGAGCGCCGTTGATATTGAGATAGAGATAAATCTCAGCGCCCATAAGCTCAGTAACGTCAACGTTAGCTGTGATAATTGTATCTGCGTCACACTTCTCGAGGAAATCAGGCTCGTCGTGAACGTGCTCGGGACGGATACCGAGAACAACTTCCTTACCGATATAAGCGTCTAAAGCCTTAGCCTTATCAGCAGGTACGGGAATCTCGTACTTATCAAATTTAAGAGCAGCACCCTTAGCGCCCTTAACTACAGTTGCGTCTACAAAGTTCATCTGAGGTGAACCGATAAAGCCGGCTACGAACTCGTTGCAGGGCTTATCGTAAAGGTTCTGAGGAGTATCAACCTGCTGGATGAAGCCGTCCTTCATAACA
>CAZERR010000056.1:0-12699 GCA_964514785.1 uncultured Ruminococcus sp.
TTCGCCGCGGTAAAGTCAGAAGAGCTAAGCTCTATTATCTCCGTGACCGTGTTGGTAAAGCTGCAAAAGTTAAGGAACAGGTCTAATAGTAAGCAAGGGGACTGTTCAAGTCCCTTTTTACTTTTAAAATGCTGTTTTTCTGTTAAAAGAAAAAGTTTAACATAAAGGTGATTATATGGGTGAACATGTTGCTCAAAAATCAAAAAAGAAAAAAAGAAGCATTGAGCCCCGGACTATTCATTTAAAAAAGTCCGAGGGTACTGCAAATATTTATGAATGGGTTCATTCTCTTGTTTTTGCCGTTGCGATAGTTGTAATCCTTCTTACATTTTTCTTAAGATTGGTAGACGTAAGCGGTACTTCTATGAAACAGACTCTCCAGAATAAGGATAAGGTTATTGTTACAAACTTCTTTTATACTCCTAAACAGGGCGATATCGTTGTAATAAGCCACGGAGCCGAATATTCGGAGCCGATCATCAAGAGAGTTATTGCGACGGAAGGTCAGAAGTTATCTATTGATTTTGAAAAAGAGGAAATTACCGTTGACGGTAAGGTATTGAAAGAGGACTATATTCAGGGACATACTCATCAGGAAGACGGAGATATTCCTTCGGTTATTCCTGAGGGAAAGGTTTTTGTTCTCGGAGATAACAGGGGTGTTTCAATGGACAGCCGTTCAAAGGCTATCGGTCTTATCGACGTAAAAGATATTATCGGTAAAGCACAGTTTGTTGTTTTTCCGTTTAACAGTATGAAATATCTCGCAAATCCCGAATATAAATAACACGGTTATCTGCTCACATCCGTTATCGGGTGTGAGTTGTTTTCTTTAAATAAGATTTTTAATACGGATGATCTCGTTAATCAAGATGATTTGTTTTATGCCTTATACGCCCGCAGTAAGGCTGTAGAGATCATTAATGTTTTTGGGCAGAAAGGTTATGGCGGTTTTTATGGGTGAAAAACAAACTATTCAGTGGTTCCCCGGTCATATGACTAAAGCTAAAAGAAAGATTCAGGCTGGGCTTAAGCTTATTGACGTAGTAGTTGAGATTATCGACGCCAGAATACCGATAAGCAGCAGTAACCCCGATTTGGCGGATATTATTCAATCTAAGCCTAAACTGGTTTTGCTTAACAAGTGTGATAAGGCTAATAAAAACGCTACACGGAAATGGATAGATTATTATTCTAAAAACGGCATAAGAGCTATTCCCGTTGACTGTAAAAGCGGTAAAGGACTGAATAAATTTATTCCGACCGTCAGGGAAATGCTTTTCGAAAAGTTTGAGGCGCAAAGAGCAAAGGGCATAAAAAATCCTATTCTCAGACTTATGATCGTCGGGATACCGAATGTTGGAAAATCCTCATTTATAAACCGTATCGCTAAGCAGAACAGGGCTAAGGTAGAGGACAGGCCGGGCGTTACCCGCGGGAATCAGTGGTATACTATCTCAAATGACCTTGAAATGCTTGATACTCCGGGGGTGTTATGGCCTAAATTCGATGATGAAAAGGTTGGGCTTCATCTGGCTTTTACAGGAGCCGTAAAAGATCAGATTTTAGATATCGAGCTGCTTGCAATGGACTTTCTTGAAGCTATGCAAAAGGAAGTTACGCCTGAGTTCTTATCAAGATTTAAACTCAGCAAGGAGGATATAAAGGATATTATGCCGTATGAACTGCTTGAGTTGATCGGCAGAAAACGCGGTATGCTTATATCCGGCGGAGAAATCGACACCGAAAGAGCCGCAAATCTTATTTTGGATGAATACAGAGACGGCAAGTTCGGTGATATAACGCTTGAATTTCCGGAGGATTTAGATTAATGGAAGAAAAAAACTGGCTGTATTACGAAGAAAACGCAATAAAAAAAGGGTTTACTTCCATTTGCGGAGTTGACGAAGCCGGAAGAGGGCCGTTAGCCGGACCTGTGTGTGCCGCTGCCGTTATTTTAAAGCCCGGACAAATTATTGATGGAGTAAATGATTCAAAGAAGCTTTCCGAAAAAAAGCGTGAACAATTATATGACGTTATAAAAAATGAAGCTCTTGCGTATTCAATTGCCTTTTCGTCTGTTGAGGAAATTGAAGAAATGAATATTTTAAACGCTACTATGCTTGCTATGAAGCGCGCGGTTGAGCGCTTAGATGTTAAGGCGGATTACGCGCTTATTGACGGGAACAGACTTCCGCCGCTTGATATTAACTGTGAGTATGTTATTAAGGGCGACGCTAAATCAATGTCTATTGCTTCTGCTTCGATTCTTGCTAAAGTGAGCAGAGACAGGTTATGCCGCGAATATGCTGAAAAATATCCTCAATACGGATTTGAAAAGCATAAGGGCTACGGAACTAAACTTCATACTCAGGCGATCAGGGAATACGGACCGTGTGAAATCCATCGGATGAGTTTTTTAACAAAGATACTGAAAAATGACTGATAAAAAAGAACTTGGCGCTAAGGGCGAAAAATTTGTAGTTAAGCATTTAAAAAGGAATAAGTATAAAATATTGCTCAGAAATTACACAACTCCGTACGGTGAGATAGATATTATTGCCTGCAACAACGAAAATATTGTATTTGTTGAGGTTAAAACCCGTACAGAGGGTACGATGCTGCCGCCCAGATACGCAGTCGATAAAAAGAAAAGAAGGCGCCTTATTGTTGCGGCAAATATCTTTTTGAACAAATATCAAACTGTTTTGCAGCCCCGGTTTGATATAGCTGAAGTAACGGTTAATGAATACGGAAAAATGTCAGTGAATTATATTGAGCACGCGTTTGGATATAAGTTGGATATTTATAAAGAAAATTAGTGTCAAAACTTTGACAAAAAGCGCCTTTTAGGGTATAATGTTACATTAGATTGCTAAGTGCTTTCACGTTTGAAAGGGTGATTATATGTTATATAACAGTACGGAAAATAAGCAGGAGGTTGTATCAGCTTCTCAGGCTATCGCTCAGGGTATTTCCAAGGACGGAGGACTTTTCATTCCTCAGGAAATTCCGAATTACTCTTTAGATACATTTAAGAGTATGCTTTCTCTTGATTATAAGGGGATCGCAAAAAAAGTATTTTCAGATTATTTATCGGATTTTACTGATGATGAAATAAGCGAATGTGTTGAAAAAGCTTATACTGCCGAGAAGTTCGGAAGCGATAATCCCGCGCCCTTGGCATTTAAGAGTTATAACGGTAATGAGGTTAATATTCTGGAACTGTGGCATGGTCCCACTTGTGCCTTTAAAGATATGGCTCTTCAGATTTTACCGCACTTACTTACAAAATCACTTAAAAAGACAAACGACGGTAAGGATGCCGTTATCCTTGTTGCTACCTCAGGCGATACCGGAAAAGCCGCTTTAGAGGGCTTTAAGGATGTTGAACATACGAAGATCATTGTTTTTTATCCCGTTGACGGCGTAAGTCCGATGCAGAAGCATCAGATGAATACTCAGGAAGGCTCCAACGTAAAGGTATGTGCTATTGAGGGTAATTTTGACGATGCTCAGACTGGCGTTAAGAAAATCTTTACTACCAAGGAGATTTCCGAGAAGCTTAACGATAATAATATGATGTTCAGTTCGGCGAACTCTATTAACTGGGGCAGGCTTCTTCCGCAGATCGTTTACTACATTTCAGCCTATTGCGAAATGGTGAACAGCGGTAAAATTGATCTCGGAGATAAGATCAACGTAGTAGTTCCGACAGGTAATTTCGGTAATATCTTAGCTTCATATTACGCTTATTGTATGGGGCTTCCTGTTAATAAGTTTATCTGTGCTTCCAACTCAAACAACGTTCTCACAGATTTTATTAATACAGGTGTTTATGATAAGAACCGTGATTTCTATACGACAATATCACCGTCTATGGATATTCTCGTTTCATCTAATTTAGAGAGGCTTCTTTATAAGCTTTCGGGTGATAACGACGAAATAACAAAGGAGTGGATGACTAAGCTCAAAACCGAGGGCAAATATGAGGTTTCGGGCGAAGTTAAGGATAAAATCAAGTCCTCTTTCTACGGCGGATATTGTGACGATGATAAAACAAAGGCGACTATCGCTAAAATGTTTAATGAGGAGAACTACCTCTGCGATACTCATACAGCCGTTGCTGTTGCGGTATATGATAATTATGTCAGCGAAACAGGAGATAAGACTCCCACTGTTATTGCATCAACCGCAAGCCCGTATAAATTCTCAAATGCTGTTCTTACTGCCGTTAACAACGGCGAGAAGCTTGATATGAGCGAATTTGAAATGGTTGATAAACTTAACGAGATTTCAGGTGTTGATGTTCCTAAGCCGCTTGCAAGTCTTAAAGATAAAAAATCAAGATTTTCCGATGTTGTAAAGGTTGATGAGATGCCTGAATACGTTCTCGGAGCGCTCGGAGTTAAATAAATGTCCTTGTTTACTATAGCGGATCTGCACCTTTCACTCGGTACGGATAAGCCTATGGATATCTTTAACGGCTGGGATAATTACCTTTCACGCCTTACCGATAACTGGAAAAAGCTTATTACCGATGATGATACTGTTGTAATAGCCGGAGATATTTACTGGGCAATGAAGCTCTCTGACTGTGAAAAGGATTTCAGGTTTATAGATGATTTACCCGGTAAAAAAGTGCTTTTAAAGGGTAATCATGATTACTGGTGGGAAACAGTCAGCAAGATAAACCGTTTTTTGAATGAGAACGAATTTAATACTATAAAAGTTCTCTTTAACAACAGTTACGAGATCGGTGATCACGTTGTTTGCGGTACCAGAGGCTGGGGGCTTGATTGTGAGAACCACGAGGATATAAAAATCCTTGCGCGGGAATGCGGGCGTTTAATGTTATCGATTGAAAGCGCTCGTGAGTCCGATAAGAAAAAGATTGTGTTTCTGCATTATCCGCCTATCTACGGAAATAATATTTGCTCTGAAATAATTGATATTCTAAAAGAGTATAATATAAAAAAGTGTTACTACGGTCATATTCACGGAAGAAATATGATAAGAGGTGCCTTTAACGGTGAGTACGAGGGAATAAGCTTTAAGCTGGTTTCCTGTGATGCAGTTAGTTTTACTCCCGTGCTTGTAAGATAAGCAAATTATAGTAAATATATATTGCTAAATTATAATTATAATGGTATAATAAACCGATGTTTAAAAAATTATGGAGGAATCAAAATGAGTTTAATTAAATCAACAAAGCTTGACGAAGCTAATAAGTACGAGTTAGAGGTAAAGGTGGAGAAGGAAACCTTTGAAGCCGCTACAGTAAAAGCGTACAAAAAGCAGGTAAAAAATATCAATATCCCCGGATTCAGAAAGGGTAAAGCTCCTAAGCATATTATCGAAAGAATGTACGGTAAGGGCGTGTTCTATGATGACGCTATCGAAAGCACATATCCTTCCGCTTTAGCTGACGCTACTGTTGAGGCAGAGTTAAAGGCTGTAAGTGTTGACGATCTTTCCGTTGACGAAGTAGGAGAGGACGGCTACAGCTTTAAGGCTAAGATCACTGTCGCTCCCGAGCTTACCGTAGAAGGCTACAAGGGCATTGAGGTTGAGAAACTTTCAACCGAAGTTACCGATGAGCTTGTTGATGAAGAGCTTCAGTCTGTCCGCGAGAGAAACGGTCGTATGGTTACCGTTGAGGACAGAGCTGCCGAAAACGGTGATACAGCAGTAATCGACTTCGAGGGCTTTGTTGACGGTGAAGCTTTTGAGGGCGGAAAGAGCGAGAACTATAACTTAAGACTCGGCGACGGTAATTTTATTCCGGGATTTGAGGAAGCTATCGTTGGCCATAAGACAGGCGAGGAGTTTACAATTGACGTAACCTTCCCTGAGGATTATAACGCTGAACACTTAGCCGGTAAGGCAGCTCAGTTTAAGATCAAGCTTCACGAGATTAAGACCAAGGAGCTTCCCGAGGTTGACGATGAATTTGTTAAGGATGTTTCCGAGAAGGATACGCTTGATGAATATAAAGAGGAGCTTAAAGAGAAGGTCGCTAAGCGTCTTGAGGAGCAGGCTGATAAAGACTTTGATGATAAGCTTACAGATGCTCTTGAGAAACTCGCTGTTGAGGAGATTCCCGAAGCTATGTATGATAACGAAGTCAGAGATATGCTTAATGAGTTTGATATGAGACTTCGCTCTCAGGGAATGGATTTAGCAACTTATCTTAAGTATACAGGTATGGATCAGGGCGCTATTGAGGCTACATATAAGCCCCAGGCTGAAAAAAGAGTTAAGATTCGTCTTGTACTTGAGGCTATCGGTCGTCAGGAGAATATCGAAGTTACCGATGAAGACGTTGAGAAGGAGTATGAGAAGCTTGCCGACGCTTATAAGGCTAAGGTCGATGAGGTTAAGACGTACATCTCAAAGGAAGCTCTTTCTCAGGATATTAAAGTTGAAAAGGCTATGCAGCTCGTAAGAGATAACGCAGTTGTAAAATAATTTGAATAATAATTTAAACTAAGTCAATTATATACACGAAAGGATGATTCAGATGGCATTAATTCCTTATGTTGTTGAACAGACGAACCGTGGTGAACGCTCATATGATATTTATTCAAGACTGTTAAACGACAGAATCATTATGCTTACCGAGGATGTTAACAGCGCGAGTGCAAGTGTTGTTGTAGCTCAGCTTTTATACCTCGAGGCTCAGGATCCTACTAAGGATATCAGCCTTTATATCAACAGCCCCGGCGGCTCTGTTACAGACGGATTCGCAATTTACGATACAATGAATTACATTAAGTGTGACGTAAGCACGATTTGTATGGGTATGGCGGCAAGTATGGGAGCTTTCCTTTTAGCAGCCGGTGCCAAGGGCAAGAGATATGCTCTTCCTAATTCTGATATTATGATCCATCAGCCCTCCGGCGGCGCTCAGGGTCAGGCTACCGATATGGAAATCCATACAAAACATATCCTTGATATGAAAAAAAGGTTAAACGAGATTTTAGCCGCTAATACAGGTCAGCCGATCGATGTTATCGCTAAGGATACTAACCGCGATAACTTTATGACAGCTCAGCAGGCGCTTGAATACGGTCTGATCGATAAGGTTTTTGAGAAGAGATAACAGCAGTTTTATTTTTGGTTGGTGAGGAAATTTTATGGCTAATGTTGACGACAACATTTATTGCTCATTTTGCGGTAAACCGCAGGAGTTTGTCGGAAGACTTATAAAGGGGAACAATTCTTATATCTGTGACCAGTGTATAGAATTATGCGTCAATATTCTTGAGGATTCCGATTTTGAGCTTGATACTCCCGGAGAAAAATCAACAAATAACAATTTAGAATTGCCTCAGCTTTTAAAGCCTGTTGAGATCAAAGCTATACTTGACGAGTATGTTATCGGTCAGGACAGCGCTAAAAAAGCCCTAAGCGTAGCGGTATATAATCACTATAAGAGAGTTTTTACCAACGATAATGACGTAGAGTTTGCAAAAAGCAACGTGCTTCTTTTGGGACCTACAGGCGTAGGAAAAACCTTGCTTGCTCAAACCCTCGCCAAGGCTCTTGACGTTCCTTTTGCTATCGCAGACGCTACGACCTTGACCGAAGCCGGCTATGTCGGCGAGGATGTTGAGAATATTCTCTTAAAGCTGATTCAGGCTGCTGATTTCGATATTGAAAAGGCGGAGCGCGGAATTATTTATATTGATGAGATTGATAAGATTTCAAGAAAATCAGAAAATCCGTCAATTACCCGTGATGTCAGCGGTGAGGGCGTTCAGCAGGCGCTGCTTAAAATCCTTGAGGGGACTGTATCTAACGTTCCTCCTTCGGGCGGAAGAAAGCATCCTCAGCAGGAGTTTTTACAGATTAATACCAAGGATATCCTTTTTATATGCGGCGGAGCGTTCGACGGTCTTGAAAAGATAGTTGAGAAACGTAAAGGTGCGTCGATAGTCGGTTTCGGAGCTAACGTTCAGGAAAAGGCCGTTCTTGACGAAACAGGCTGGATGAAGGATGTTGTTGCTCATGACCTTGTGAAATACGGTATTATCCCTGAGCTTGTAGGACGTATTCCGGTTATTACCGCTCTGAGCGGTCTTGATACCGAAGCGCTTATCAGGATACTTTCCGAACCGAAGAATTCGCTTGTTAAGCAGTACCAGAGACTGTTTTCTTATGACGGAGTGGAGCTCGAGATTACCGATGATGCGCTGGAGGCTATTGCTAATCTTGCTAAGGAGCAGAAAACCGGAGCGAGAGGCTTGCGCGGCATTATGGAGAGTATTCTAAACGAGCTTATGTTTGATACTCCGTCCGATGAAACCATTTCAAAAATAATAATCAACGCTGATGTGGTCAACAAGAAGATCGAACCTATAGTTGAACACGACAGCAAAAAGAAACCTTTAAAATTTAATTTCAGAAACTCAAATGTGATTGACGCTGAAGAAGTGTCGTAATATAAGTCTATTTGCTGTAATGTAATTGTAATAAATTGCACTACAGCTTTTGGATTTTAAGGAGAATTTATGAAAACAGATAATATTTATAATTTGCCTGTGCTGCCGCTCAGGGGGCTGGTTGTTTTTCCGAAAACAATGCTTCACTTCGACGTTGGCAGAAAGCAGTCTCAAAATGCTATAAATGTCGCTATGAAAAACGACCAGCTCGTTTTTCTTGTGGCGCAGAAGAATCCTTCAATAAAAGAACCGCTGCAATCGGATCTTTTCTCTACAGGTGTAGTAGCAAGAATCGTTCAGGTCTTAAAACAGCCTGATGATGTGACCAGGGTTATCGTTGAAGGTATTAAAAGAGCAACTATCAGTTCGTTTATAGATAATCCGAAGTGTATGTTCGCTCAGGTTGAGGCTTTTGATCAGCCGCAGGAGCCTCAGACAACGCATGAAATTGCGCTGGTAAGACAGATAAAGGCTACTTTTGAGAAGTATTCAAGACTTATCCCGAAGCTTTCGTCCGACGTTATGTTCAGAGTAGCTATGACCGATAAGGGAGGAGAACTTGCTGATTTTATCGCGGGGAATATTCTTCCCGATTATAACGATAAACAGATAATTCTCGAGACCTTTGACGTATGCGAGCGTCTTGAAACCCTGTTTGATATCCTTACTCAGGAACTTTTTATTCTGAAAATCGAGGAGCAAATAGGGGAGAAGGCGCGCGAGAGAATCGATAAAAGCCAGCGTGATTACTTCTTAAGAGAGCAGAAAAGTATTATTGAGGAAGAACTCGGTGAAAGTGACTCGCCTTCAAGCGAACGGGACGAATACGAAAAACGTATTCTTGAGCTTAAGCTACCCGAGGACTCAGAAAAGGCACTTTTAAAAGAATGTAATAAGCTTTCAAAAATGCCTGCCGGCAGTCATGACGTGCCCGTGATCTGTACATACCTTGATACTGTGCTTGATTTGCCGTGGAATAATTCGACTAAAGATAATCTTAACCTCAAGCAGATTGAGAGAAAGCTTAATAAAAACCATTACGGACTAGATAGGGTTAAGGAAAGAATCATCGAGCAGTTTGCCGTTAGAAAGCTGAATCCCGATATAAAGGGACAGATAATCTGCCTGGTCGGTCCACCGGGAGTCGGTAAAACCTCTATTGCTCAATCTTTATCCGAAGCAATCGGTAGAAAATCTGCCAGAATCGCTCTCGGCGGAGTTCGTGATGAAGCTGAAATACGCGGACACAGAAAGACATATATAGGTGCTATGCCGGGCAGAATCATTAATGCCGTTAAAACCGCAGGCGCTAATAACCCTGTTATTATACTTGATGAGATCGATAAGCTCGGCGCTGATTATAAGGGCGATCCGACCTCGGCTTTGCTTGAAGTCCTCGACGGTGAGCAGAATAATAAATTTGTTGATCATTATATAGAAATCCCGTTTGACTTGTCAAAGGTTATTTTCATTACTACAGCCAACGACGCTTCCGGTATACCTGCGCCGTTATATGATAGAATGGAAATCATCCACCTCGACAGCTATACAAGGGACGAGAAGTTTAATATAGCGAAAAAACATCTTATTCCAAAACAGATTAAAGAGGCGGGGTTAAATTCCGATACAGTTAAATTTACAGCAAAAGGAATATATTCAATAATTGATAACTATACCCGTGAAGCAGGCGTAAGAAGGCTTGAGCAGGAGATCGCGAAGTCTATCCGAAAGTTTGCCGTAAAGTTTGTGAATGGGGAAGAAAGCTCAATAAAATTCAGTGAAAAAAATATCGGTCAGTACCTCGGAGTAAAAAAATATAACGGCGACGTATTGAATGAAAAGGACGAGATCGGTGTTGTGAACGGTCTGGCGTGGACTTCCGTAGGCGGAACATTGCTTCCTATCGAGGTTGCTGTAATGCCCGGAGACGGCAAAATCACGCTTACAGGTTCTCTCGGTGATGTTATGCAGGAAAGCGCGAAGGCGGCGATAACCTGTATCCGTTCTCACAGCGAATTTCTCGGTATAGATGGAGATTTTTATAAAACCAAGGATATCCATATTCATGCTCCCGAAGGTGCAGTTCCTAAGGACGGGCCTTCAGCCGGTATTACCATGACTACAGCTATATATTCTGCTCTTTCTCTCAGGGCTGTTAAACGTGATATAGCAATGACGGGTGAGATTACGCTTCGCGGAAAAATCCTTCCGATAGGCGGCTTAAAAGAGAAGGCGATGGCGGCTTATAAGGCAGGAGTGAAAAAGGTTTATATACCTAAGGATAATATGCCTGATTTAGAGGAGATTGACGATGAGGTTAAAGCTTCGCTGGTATTCATTCCCTGTGAGTTCTTTACTGAGGTTTTAAGCGACGCAACTGTTGAACCTATTGTTGTTAAGGACAGCGAAAAAATAATGATACCGGGCACTTCCGCCAATAATACGGCTCCCGTAAGACAGTAGGTGGCATATGAATTTTATTAAGATCGATTTTGAAATGGCAGCAGGAACGGTCGAACAGCTTCCTTTATCAAACGAACCGGAAATTGTGTTTTCGGGACATTCAAATGTAGGGAAGAGCTCTCTTATTAATAAGCTTGTTCAGCGAAAGAATCTCGCGAGGGTTAGTTCTCAGCCGGGAAAAACAGCTACAATCAATTTCTTTAAGGGAGAAGATTTCAGGCTTGTAGATTTACCCGGATATGGTTACGCTAAAGTTTCAAAAGCCGAAAAAGCAAGATGGGCGGACCTGGTAGAGGGGTATTTGTCTCAAAATAGAAATATCAAGCTTATTATTCAAATAATAGATATACGTCATAAGCCTACTAAGGACGATTATGATATGCTGAGGTTTTTATATGACAGTAATGCTCCTTTCGTAATCGTCCTTACAAAAAAGGACAAGCTTAAAAAAACTGCATATGAAAAACGTATTGATGAAATAATGGACGAGCTTCAGGACTTTGA
This sequence comes from uncultured Ruminococcus sp., assembly GCA_964514785.1. GTDB lineage: Bacteria > Bacillota > Clostridia > Oscillospirales > Acutalibacteraceae > Ruminococcoides. Next base: position 11,415 of record CAZERR010000056.1, read on the forward strand.
AGGCGTTGAGCTGATTCCGTTTTCGGCAGTTGATTCGAGCGGCTTAGATGATGTAAAAAAGGTAATTGAGGAGTATATAGAGGAGGAATAAAAATGGAGAAAAAACCGTTTTTAACGCTTGAAAAAGCTAAGGAGATTATTAAAGAAATCCCTACGCCTTTTCACATTTATGACGAAAAGGGTATAAGAGAAAATGCCAGAGCGCTCAATAAGGCGTTCAGCTGGAACAAGGGTTATAAGGAGTATTTTGCTGTTAAGGCAACGCCGAATCCTTATCTTATGAAGATTCTTGAGGACGAAGGCTGTGGAATGGACTGCTCGTCCTATACTGAGCTTATGCTCTGTGAGGCGTGTAAAATAAACGGCTCAAACATTATGTTCAGCTCTAACGTTACTCCGGTTGAAGATATGCAAAAAGCTTACGAGATGGGCGCTTATATTAATTTGGACGATTATACTCACGTTGATTTTATAAAAAAGGTTTTACCGTCTGTTCCTAAAACGATATGCTGCCGCTATAATCCCGGCGGAGTTTTTGAGTTATCCGGAAGTGAAGATAAGGTTCAGGTAATGGATACACCCGGTGATTCAAAATACGGTATGACCGAGGAACAGATGGAAAAGGCTTTTACTGAGTTAAAGGAACTTGGTGTAGAGGAATTCGGTATTCACGCGTTTCTAGCCTCAAACACTGTATCAAATGAGTATTATCCCGAGCTTGCAGGAATTCTTTTTGAGCTGGCTGTAAGACTTAAAAAGAAAACCGGAGTTCATATTAAGTTTATTAATCTTTCCGGCGGAGTCGGCGTTGATTATAAGCCCGAGGAACCAAGAAGTGATATCGCATATATCGGTGAGGGTGTTCGTAAAAAATATGAAAAAATCCTCGTTCCCGAGGGAATGGATGACGTAGCGATTTTTACAGAGCTTGGAAGATATATGCTTGCGCCGTTCGGAGCTCTTGTAGCGACTGCTATTCACGAAAAGCATATTTATAAGGACTATATCGGACTCGACGCTTGTGCTGCTAATCTTATGAGACCTGCGATGTACGGTTCTTATCATCATATAACCGTACTCGGTAAGGAAGATGAAAAGTGCGACCATATGTACGATGTTACAGGTGGCTTATGCGAGAATAACGATAAATTCGCAATCGACAGAATGCTGCCTGAGATTGAAATAGGGGATATAATCTATATCCACGATACAGGCGCTCACGGTTTCTCTATGGGATATAATTATAACGGTACGCTCCGCAGCGCTGAGGTTCTGTACAGAGAGG
>CAZERR010000057.1:0-9726 GCA_964514785.1 uncultured Ruminococcus sp.
GGCAAAACGCCTCGTACTCGCCGTGGAGATCGCTCATAAAATGCTCGGTACCCTTAGGCAGATTCAAAATTGCCGTAAGGTTGATAATCTCTCTTGTAACAGCGCGCGCCGTAGGATATTTTTCCGCAAGAAGCTTCAGATACTTTTCCCTTTCAGTCACGGTAATCACCCTTTCTGAGTTTTTAGAAAACAAAACCCGTAACTTAAAACTCAGGCAGGCTCAAAACACGCTATGAGCCTGCCTTTATCATTTATTTAATCTTAATTTTTACAACCTTGGTTAAAGTCTTTGAAGAATACTCGGAATTGCCCTTAACCGTAATCTTAAGCTTAACCTTAAAGGTCTTTTTAGCGTACTTACCCTTCTTTATGGTAATCGCGCCGTTCTTAGCTTTAACGGTAATTAATTTATAAATCTTTGCCGTTGTACCCTTCTTGACCTTAACAACCTTAACGGTGCCCTTAGCGTTCTTTATCTTAAGAGGCTTAACGGTAACCTTTGTCCTCTTAAGCTTCGCCGCCTTAACAGTCTTTTTCACGGCTGTAACCTTAACGGGGTTGGGCTTTTTAACAACCTTATCATCAGGTTTTTCGGTTTCTGATGTCTTTTCGCTTCCGTAAATAATTCCGTCGGAGGTGATAACCTCGCCCGAAAGCTTATCCAAATCGTTAGCGGACTTTGTAATCTGGCTTACCCACGAATCTCCCGAATAAATCTGATACATAATCAATACGGGCTCGTAGTCGATATCGACGCTTGCCGAATAAACGGAGGTTCCGTCAAGCTTAATTGTGCCCTTCTCTAAGGGATAGGAATGGAGATTTCCGTTCTTGTCCTGAATAGCAAGCACAAACGTATTACCGTTACCGGTCTGCTCCGCGCTCGGCAGATAGGTGAACGTGTATCTCTTTGCCGCAGCGGAGGTTGTTGTTTCGGTTGCAGCGGTTGTACCGTCTGTCGATGATGTCGAAGTGTCTGTCGCAGAAGTTGTCGCCTCTGCGGACGTTGTTGTCTCTGCTGCCTCGGAGGGTTCAACCTTTCCGTCGGCAACGAAATCAAATCCCTTGTCCTTAGCGTATTCCTCAGCGTAGCTGCCTGCGGGAGCGATAATTTTAAAGCCCTTAACTAAATCGGAGGTGCTTTCGCTTATAGTTTGATATCCCAGTCCCAGGAAAGATATTTCCGTTACGTTTGCGGTGAGCTTAGCCTGTGTCATCGCCGTATCCAAAAAGGCTCCTGTGCCGATTTTCTGAACGCCGTTTCCGAAATTGACATCCTTGAGCTTAAGGCAGTCACTAAACGCATATGTGCCGATTTCTTTTACGCTGTCGGAAATTACAACCTCTTCAACTTCTTTGAATTTTGTAAAAGCACTGTCTCCGATTTTTGTAATGCCGTCGCTTATTACAATCTTCTTAACCTTATCCTCAAGCCCCTTGTCGTTCCAAGGTCTTTCATCGGAGTTATCGGATATTTCGCCTGTACCCGAAACGGTCATTATGCCCGTTTCGGAATCGAATGTATAGGAAATACCCGAAGCGGCCCCGGTGGATTCGGTGGCGGAGGTATCGGCTGTAGGATCTGTCGCCGTTGTATCGGCAGTAGTATCGGGAACAGTTGTAAGAGGAGCCGTAGATTCCGCTGCATCAAGATACTCTATATTAAATCCGTATGATTTAGCGTAAAACTCAGCATAGGAGTCCGTGTAGCACTTTATAGTAAAGCCTGCGTATTTTTTGTCAACGGCTTCAACGCTGTCGTAATAGAAGCCCAGCGCTTCTGTTTCAATCTGGTCTACCGACTTAGGCACCTTGATTTCAAGAAGCTTATCACAACCGAAGAACGCGTACTTATCGATAGTCTTAACGCCCTCGGCCATATCAACCGTTTCAAGATTATCACAGCCCATAAACGCGCCGTAATGAATATTCTCAACGCCGGCAGGGATCGTCAGCATTTTGAGGTTATCGGCGTCACTGAACGCTTTTTTGGCGATAACAACAACGCCTTCGGAAACGGTAAAGCTCTCCTCTGTCTTACCGCAGGCGTAAGCGACGAGCTTATTTCCTCCCTTGTTATAGAGGTTGTCGTCTACGGTCTTGAATTTAGTATTTGAGGAATCAACGATAAATACGGTAAGTCCCTTGCAGGAAGCGAACGCTCCGTCCTCAATCTTCGTAACGGACGCGGGAATCGTAACCGCCTTACTCTCTTCAGGTTCCGCAAATGCCTCGTCTGCTATTTCAACAACATCCTTACCGTCGATTTTATCGGGGATAATCACGTCGGAATAAGTGGTAAGATTATACTTAACAATTCTTGCCTTGCCGCCCGTAAGGTCCTGAATATCGTAATCATGAGGAGTGATATCCTCAAATACAAAGTCATTTTCGGGGAGCTCGGCATAAGTCTTTGCGTATGAAGCGGCGTAGCCCTTAATGCAGAAGCCGCCGATTTTTTTGTAATCAACTCCGTTATAGGAATAGCCCAACGCATGAGCTCCGATTGACGATATTGTTTCGGGCAGTGTAATCTGTGAGAAAGCGCAGTTTAAAAACGCATCCTCTCCGATTGAGGTCAATCCGTTATTGAAGGTTACATCGAAAAGAGAGTCGCAGTTGCAGAACGCACACGTTGCAATTGAAGTTAATCCCGCAGGAATCTCAACAGTCTTCAGGGATTTACAATCAATAAAAGCGTTCTTTCCGAGAGTGGTAACGGTTGAAGGAATATTAACCGTCTCAAGCTTAATGCAGTCGTCAAAAGCAAAACTGCCTATACTTGTAAGCCCCTCGGGCAGACTTACGGATTTAAGCTCATGACATCCGCTGAACGCGTAGCTGCCGATGCTTTCAACTCCCGAGGATACGGTCAGGCTGGTCACGGTATTATTACCATTGAGGAAATCTACATCAATTCCGCCGACCTCATGGCCGTCAAATAATGTCGGAACGAGAATTGAAGCGTCCGAACCGTTATAGCCTGTAAGAATAGCTTTTCCGCTTATTGTATCAACATAATAATTGAACTCAAGCCCGGTATAATTATACACTCTTTTACCGGCAGAATTTATAGCCTCGTTACCTAAGCCGATATTAGGAGAAAGAATATTCCACTGATCTTCGTTACCTCTGTAATAAACCTTGGTAACAGCGCCGCAGTTTTCAAACGCGTTGTTTTCTATCGTCGCGAAAGACGTCGGGAAAACGACCTCCTCAAGCGCCGAACAATCGATAAACGCGCGCTCGCCTATTGATTTTACGCCTTCGGAAATAATAACCTTTTTAACGGTTGTATTCCCCTTCATAAAATCTTTGCCTAATTCGGTCACGGTGTAACCTGCGAAGGTACTCGGAATCGTAACTGTTTCATCGGCTCCGTTATAACCCGTAAACTCAATCGTATCGATTCCGTTATCAATATAATTGAACTCAAGTCCCGAGTAATTATACACCATATTAGCGGAAGTAAGATAAGTATTTCCCGTTTCAACGTTTACGTTATAGTACCAGCTTGCGCTGCTGTCCTTGAAATAAACTGTCTTAAGTCCCGTACAATCCTCAAAAGCATAATCTCTCACATAGTCAAGGGACGAAGGAAGAACAATGCTTTGAAGTCCCGAGCAGCCGTAAAAGGCTCCCGATTCGATTTCGGTTACGCCGTCGGGAACAATAATCTTTTCAAGCTTATCGCAATTGGTGAATATATTTGCCGGAACGCTTGTCATACTTGAGGGAATATTGACTTTTTTAAGCGCGCCGCAATTCTTAAACACCTTACTTCCCATTGTTGATACGGTGTCGGGAAGCTGTATCTCGTCTAATAACGTGCAGCCGAAAAACGCCTGGTCCTCGATTTCCTCAAGCACGGAAGAAGCTTCAAAGGTAACCTTTGTAAGCGTTGCGTTGCTTGAGAACACAGACGAACGGATTTTTCTGATAGTATAGCCGCCAAGCTTTTCGGGTATTTCGAGAACGGAATCACTTCCCGCATAAGCTATGATATCGGCGTGGTCTCCGCTGTACTCAATAGTAAAATCACCTACGAATTCGGTTCCGGCGCCTGATTTTAACTTCGGGGTATCGGCAGCGTTCGCCTCAACGGCAAAAGCACCCATAAGCATAAGAACCGATAATAAAACGGCTAAGCTTCTTTTAAATACTTTCATAAGTATCCTCCTGTAAATGCGTATTTTAATTACGAATTATTGAGCCGCTCCTCCGCAGAACTCGCAGCGGCCGTTAGCGTCGGGGATAGTCGAAGCTCCGCAGCACTGACAAATTACAGCTTTCTTCGGTGCTCTTGCCGCTGCCGCTTCATCTCTTACCTGCTGACGCGCAGAAGTAAGCGCCGCTTTGATATCCTCTCCCATTCTCTTATACTCGCTGTAGTCGTTGTTCATCTCGGGATAAGGCTTCATATTAGCAGGTACCGAGCTTGCGGTAGTCTGTACGTCGGAGCTGTTGAGTTTAAATCTGATCGTATCGAAATACGGGCTGTTCACACGGATGACCACATAGAAATCATAGCTGTAGAAATATCTCGGGGGATTATAGCTTACGCTTCTTCCCTCTTTATCCTCGCGCATATCCTCGTCAACGTCCTCGTCGATATCGATATCAACACCCGTAACCTGAGAGAAGTCAATTACATCGGGATTGGTTTCCTCCCACTTTCTCGGGTTAGAGCTTGATACGATGAACTTTCTGTCATCCTCATCGAGGTAAACCTTCGTTGAATCCGTGCCGAAAGTAAGGGTAGCCTGAAACTTCGCTACAGCGTCCTTGTTTGCCTCGCGGTAAGCAAGCTGCTCCTTTATGCTGTCAACAGTGCTTCTGCGTCTGTCGCTGAACCACGGTGAAAGCTTTGCCGCGCACTTCTTGCACATATTGCCGTCCTCAAGCTTGCGGTTACCTAAAAGTCCTATCTCACCCCCGCAGATCGCGCAGGTCTTTTTCTTTCCGAATAATCCCATATTTATTTCTCCTTTATTAAGAAAATTACTGTACCTACAGTTAGGTTTAGTTTACCATATTAAAAAGGCTTTTGCAAGAAATTATTAAAAATTCAAAGGTTTTCTTTTAATTTCTGTATAATATTCATATTAACTGTTATAATTCCCAAAACTGTCCTTATGCAAATTGCAAAAACTGTCTATTTTAAAAGGACAGATAGAGTGATATACTAATCTCATTCAATTAATCAACTGCCAAAAAGAAAGAAGGAAAACAAAATGAAAAGAATAGTCACAATCCAGGATATATCCTGCGTCGGAAAATGCTCGCTCACCGTAGCGCTGCCGATCATTTCCGCGACAGGCGTTGAGGCGGCTATTATTCCTACAGCCGTACTCTCTACCCATACTATGTTCAAAAACTTCACCTGCAAGGATCTTGACGATCAGATTTTACCTATCGCCAAGCACTGGAAGGATGAGAATATAACCTTCGACGCATTCTATACAGGCTACCTCGCGTCAGCCGCTCAGATCGATAAGGTGATTTCGCTTATCGAGTCGCTCAAGAGAGAGAACGACCTTGTTATCGTTGACCCGGCTATGGCTGATAACGGCAGGTTATATCCTGCTTTTGACGAAAACTTCCCTTCGGAGATGGCGCGCCTCTGCGCTAAAGCGGATATCATACTGCCCAATATCACCGAAGCGTGCTTTATGACCGGCACTCCTTATAAAGAGGAATACGACGAGGCTTTTGCACGGGATATAATGAAAAAGCTCGCCGCCTCGGGAGCCAAAAAGGTAGTGCTGACCGGAGCTCAGTTCGGAAAAGAATACGGAGTTATGCTCTATGACAGCGAAAGCGGAGAATTCTTCCGTTACCGCCAGGAGAAAATTGACGCGGTGTTCCACGGCACCGGCGATATCTTCAGCTCGGCGTTCACGGGACTTCTCATAAGCGGAAAGACGATCGAGGAAAGCATTAAGATCGCCGCTGATTACACCGCCGAGTGTATCAGGATTACAAAGAACGACGAAAACTCCAACTGGTACGGAGTTGATTTCGAGAGGGCTATACCCTACCTCATTGAAAAAATAAAGTAAAAAGAGCGCGCAGAAAAGTCCGCGCAAAAAAGCCAATCAAAACCCGGTTCGAGTTTTGACTGGCTTTTTACTTTATATTGCCTGACCAATTGCACGCTGCGCGCGCACGAGCAAAGGCTATTTGAAAGCGAACGCACTAATCGCGCGCTTCATTGGATTTCATTTTCGCGGTAGAGCTCATAATGTTGTTTTCGGTATCTACAAACATTTTCATAGGAACGGTTACCCACTTATCGTCAGCTGTTTTATACTTGAGCTCTATCTTCGTAAGACCGTACTTCTTCCCGGTTACGCGGAACTTATACTCGTGCTTTTTAAAACTGTACTTGCAGCTCACCTTTATGCTCTTGGAATAAAGGTTATACGACCAGTCGTAGCCGTAGGAGGTTTTTCCCTGAGCTCTGAATACATAAGCCTTAGCAAAGGTGTTTTTCTTTTCCGTAGCAGCAGGTATCTTCATCTTTTTTTCAGACGCTGCGGACGCCGAAAGCGACGCGGTAAAGCTTAATACGGTAATTAAAGCAACCAAAACCGCAACTATTCTTTTCACCATAAAGCCCTCCCCTTTTAACAACAATATATAGTGGTTTCGTTCTACGAGTATACTATATCATCAACATCATAAATAATAATGCTAATATGCAATTATTAAAAATATTTTTGCGGCTTTTTCATTTGACAGCGCGCTGAATAAACTATATAATGAATTCAAGATTTACGGGACGTGATCAAATGAACTTTCTCCACTGGTTTTATGTTCAGCCGATGCATACGGCTGTTATGGAAATAGCCGGCGTGTTCTTTTTATGGTGCTCGCTTATGCTGTTTCTAAGTCCTAAAGCAAAAAAAGCATTAAGCGTGCCGCTGTTTATCATTTCGGTGCTCGGTATTTTAACGATAACGATTCTAAGACGTAATACCGGCGATTATCAAACCTTTATCACTCCGTTTATTTCCTTCAGCATAGCGAAATATAACCCGGAAGTTTACAGGGGTATGCTTATGAATATACTGCTTTTCGTACCCTTCGGACTGAGTCTGCCGTTTTGCCTTAGCGATAAAATAAAACACAAATATATTATAACTGTTATATCCGGACTGCTTTTTACCGTTTTTATTGAAACAACTCAGTATTGTTCAAAGCTCGGCAGGTTCGAGACCGATGATATTATTATGAACTTTCTCGGCGCCGCTATAGGCGCGCTGGCTTACGTTATCGTTAAAAAGCTGCTCGAATTTAATAACCGCCGCAGAAACAGAACTTAACCATGAAATTAAACGAAACTCAACAGCTCCTGCTCGATATCCTTAAATACCGGATTTTTGCGGGAGAAAAACCGGAAATCAAAAACCGCAACATTAAAGCTGTCGCCGATGAGGCGATGGCTCAGACTGTTTTCACCTCGGTTTTCCCTGTTATAGAAAAAGCCATGCTTGAAAAGAGCCCGGAGGATCACGAAAAATACTACGAAATCTACCTCTCAAATATGATACTTAACAGCAGCAACCTCCATGATCACGGCGAGCTCCACCGCATTATGAGCGAAAACAGTATTCCCTACACGGTAATAAAGGGCTTTTCCTCGGCGTACTACTACCCCGACCCCGCTTTACGCGATATGGGCGACGTAGACTTTCTCGTAAAAGACGAGGATTTTAATAAAGCCGGCAGCGCGCTCATAAGCAACGGCTTTAAAAGAGAACACGAAAGTGAAGACGACGATATCCACGAGGCATATACAAAAAACAAATACAGCATATGGGAGCTTCACCGGCGTATAAACGGTATTCCCGGAGGCGAGACCGGCAAGGCTGTCACGGCTCGGTTAAACGAGATGATCGGCAATTCAAAGCTTATTAAACTAGAAAAAGAGGAATTCCGGATCCCCGATGAATTCAGCCACGGGCTGATTATGCTTCTTCATACCGCGAGCCATCTCACGAGCGAGGGCGTAGGTCTGAGACATTTATGCGACTGGGCAGTTTTTGTCAGCCGTTATTCAGACAGCGATTTCAGCGATATGTTTAGCTTTGAGCTTAAAAGACTCGGGTTATACAAGTTTGCTCAGGTATTGACGCTGACAGCCGAAAGGCACCTCGGAGCTCCGAAAAAAGAATGGGCTCAGAATATGCGGTTTGATGAAAGCATAACGGATGAGCTTATACTTGACATCCTCTCCGGCGGCAATTTCGGAAAAAAGGACATCAACCGCTACAGGGAAATAAAATATATCCAAAACCGCGGAGAGCGTACGGTGGATAATAAAAACCTTTTCGCTCAGCTTTTCTCTACGCTGAATAAAAAGGTTTATTCGGAACACAAATTCATTAACAGGCACCGTTTCCTTCTTCCTGCCGGGTGGGTAGCCGAAGGCGCTAAATACACAGGGCTTTTAATAACAGGTAAACGTAAAAACAGAGGCACAGCAGATATGCTTAAGGAAGCCTCAAAAAGAAAAGAAATATACAGCTCCTTTGAGCTGTTCAAAAATAATGACGCGGCACAAAACTAAAATGCGCCGCGTCTTTTTTCACTTTTTCAGAAGTCACTCGTCTCTTAACTCATATTTAATATCAAGATTCTCATCAACATCCACATAAAGTCTGAAGCTTTCCTCGGGGCAAATCGGAGAAGACGAAGTTATTCTTGCGGTCGCACTGCCCTTTCGCAAGGGATAAAGCTCATAAAAAATATCATACCCCGCACCGCAGAGCTCCTCGTGATTCTCCTTATTATAACGTACGGAGCAGTACCAGGTAAAAATTCCCTTAGTTTCGGTTTTGAACGAATACTCGGGACCGCCCCCGTCAAAGGAACTAAACGTAAGAACGGCAGGCTCTATGCCTCCGCTGAAAACGGCATCAAAATACCGCTTTGTATCGGCTATGATCTCACTGTCACAGGTATAATAAGCACAGCCTTTATAATCGACCCGTACATAATCTCCGCCTTGCGCGGCAACGGTTTCCCACATTTCAAAATCAAGAGAGTCAAAAAATATATCCAGCGAGCGCAAAATCTCAATTCTCACACTCGTTTTTAATTCTTTATCAGAAAGTAACTTTTTATTACCGCTGCGCTCTACAGCCTCGGCTTTACTTCCTTTTTTATAAATACTGCGCTGTATATTTTCGGAGTGTATAAACAGCGTACAGCCGTCAATTTCCTTAAGCACGTTAATCCCTCCTTTCGGATATAATATCATAATAAAAAGTCGTTGTCTATAACGAATCGTTATGGTATAATCACATTGGTGGTAAATATGAAAAAAATAACCGTCGGAATACTGGCTCATGTTGACTCGGGAAAAACTACGCTTTCCGAAGCGCTAATGTACTGCTCGGGAAACATAAACAAGCTCGGGCGCGTAGACCATAAGGACGCATTTCTCGATACCTTTAATCTCGAACGCGAGCGCGGTATTACGATTTTCTCTAAGCAAGCGGTTTTAAAATATGATAATACCGAGTTCTGTCTGCTCGACACTCCGGGGCACGTTGATTTTTCTGCGGAAACGGAGCGAACCCTTCAGGTGCTCGACTACGCAATTCTCGTAATCAGCGGAACCGACGGCGTTCAGAGCCACTCAAAAACGCTCTGGAAGCTTTTAAAGCGATATAACGTCCCCTGCTTCATATTTGTAAATAAAATGGATTTATCGGA
>CAZERR010000057.1:9826-12673 GCA_964514785.1 uncultured Ruminococcus sp.
GGAGTTTTTAAGCTGTCTCGACAGCTATACCGTACAGCCGGAATACAAGGAAGTTTTTTCCGCCAAGGTTTATAAGATTTCCGAGGAAAACGGAGTACGCCTTACCTTTCTCAAGGTAACGGGCGGAACGCTCAGGGTAAGGGATATGATCGAAAGCCGAAAGAATAAGGCTAACGAAAAGGTAAGCCAGATACGGATATACTCCGGCGGAAAATTCACCGCGGTAAACGAAGCTCCCGCCGGCACTGTGTGTGCCGTATGCGGACTGAGCTTTACTCTCTCCGGCGACGGACTCGGCGGCGAAAGCGATTCTGCGCTGCCCGTACTCGAGCCTGTACTTACCTACAGCGTTATTCTCCCCGACTCAACCGACGTTCATACCGCCCTAAAAAAGTTCAGAATACTCGAAAGCGAGGATCCCCAGCTCAACGTAGTATGGAACGAACGGCTGTCGGAAATCCAGGTTCAGCTTATGGGCGAAATCCAGCTTGAAATACTGAAAAGCATCGTCAGGGAAAGGTTCGACTTCGAGGTCGAGTTCGGCTCGGGTAATATCATATATAAGGAAACGATCAAAAATCCCGTTGAGGGCGTGGGGCATTTTGAACCGCTCAGGCACTACGCAGAGGTTCACCTGCTGTTAAAGCCCTCTAAGCGCGACAGCGGAATCGTCTTTAAGAGCGAGTGCAAGGAAGATTTGCTTGATAAAAACTGGCAGCGGCTAATACTCGGAAACCTCTACCAAAAAACTCACGTCGGCGTGCTTACAGGTTCTCCGATTACCGATATGGAAATCATTCTCGTTTCCGGAAAGGCGCACCTCAAGCACACTGAGGGCGGTGATTTCCGTCAGGCGTCATACCGTGCGGTGCGTCAGGGCCTCAGGAGCGCCGAAAGCGTTCTGCTGGAGCCGGTTTACGAGTTCACGCTGGAAGTTCCGCCCGAGAATATCGGGCGCGCGATGTCGGATATTCAGCGGATGTGCGGAAACTTCGATACTCCTCAGTCAACCGGCGAAATGTCTGTTTTAAAGGGTACCGCTCCCGTATCCGAAATGCGCGATTATCCTAAGCAGGTCATTTCCTATACACGCGGAAAAGGCAGGATAGCCTGCACCCTAAAGGGCTATGAGGAATGTCATAATCCCGATGAGGTCATATCGCGCTTTAACTACGATCCCGATTCGGATATAGAGAATCCCTGCGACTCGGTATTCTGCTCTCACGGAGCCGGCCACACCGTTAAATGGAACGAAGTCAAGGATCGTATGCACCTGCCGAGCGTGTTTTCATCCGGCAGAGACAAAAAACGTGAAGCCGCCCCGAAAACTATAAACAGCTTTAAAAATTCAGGCGATATTTTCGCGCTTGATAAGGAGCTTATGAATATATTTGAGCAGACCTACGGCGCGGTAAAAAAACGCTCCCCGGGCGAAAAACGCCGTCAGTACAAGGCGGAGCCTGCTCAGGATAACAAGTATAAAAAGAAAAAGCCGTCATACGACGGCGAGGAATATATTTTAGTAGACGGCTACAATGTGATTTTCGCGTGGGACAAGCTGAGAAAACTCAGCGAGGACAGTATCGACGGCGCGCGCGAAACGCTGATAAACATTCTTTGTAATTACCGCGGATACAGAAAATGCAATCTTATTCTTGTTTTTGACGCATACAAGGTAAAGGGAGCCGCTCGTGAGGTCGAGGAAGTCAACGGCATAAAAATCATTTATACTAAAGAAGCCGAAACCGCCGATATGTATATTGAAAAAGCCTCGTATAAGCTTGCTAAGGAGCACAGGGTAAGGGTAGTAACCTCCGACGCGCTTGAACAGCTTATAATACTCGGCAACGGAGCGCTAAGGGTATCGTCGCTGATGTTTTTAGAGGAAATAAAAGAAGCCGAGGAAGAAATCAGAAGCATAATCTCCTCGGGCGGCTGATATGATTTTTTCGACATTAATAAGTTATACAAAAACAAGCGGTTTTTATACAGATAAAAGGACACGGTTCACTGCCGTGTCCTTACTTTTTACTCTTTTCATTTTTGATGACTATCACGGCAACTACCGCCGCAACGACAACAACTCCTGCTGACAACGCGGGAATCAGCCACGGATTCGATTTATTCTTACGGGAAAACGCCGAGAACACATCCTCGTCGTCATCGCTGACGCCGGATGAACCGCTTCGGGAATTATACCTGCTTTTGTTTTTTGAATATGTGCGGCGGCTATAGCGGCGGCTGTTTCTTCCGTAACGGCGCGCAGCGGTTTTGCCTGCGGCGGACTTACCGCTGATATTAACGACGCACTTCGCCGGTGCAGGCGGACTTATGTTTTTAGCATTACCGTTCACAACATCAAAAGCGGATATTTTTATTTCCGTACTTCCGGGAGAAAGAGATTTAAACCTCACCTTGAACAGCTCGGATTTTTTATCGACCCTAATCCCGTTACTGCAAAGAAAAATCGCCTTTACCCTTTTTCCGGAATCCACCGAACGAACCTTTACGAAATCCGTATCGGAATAGACTCTCCTGAAAGCTACAGCGGAGTTGTCGTAACTTAAGGAAAACGTCCCGGCAGCAAGGACGGAGCCTGACTTAACGCATACCGAAACATCAAAGAGCCTGTTGTTATCGACATTAATATTCTGAGAATAGAGCTTTGTATCGAGGGAACCAACGCCAAAAGCCGAAATAAGCAAAACAACGACCGCGGCAGCTAACGCGGATAACCGTTTCACGCAATCCCCTCCCCTAATATCATTCGTTTTCATTTTAGCATAAAAACCGAAAAGATGTAAAGTAGTTTCCTATAATTTAAAGAAAATACCACACCTTGTAAAT
>CAZERR010000058.1:0-12646 GCA_964514785.1 uncultured Ruminococcus sp.
GTCGCCCGCACCATTGATTAGAGGCTGTTTTTTCACAGCCTCTTTTGTATTATTCCAAACAGCGTCAGAGTTGGAATTGAAACCCGCTTCTTCTTTGTAATATATAAATATTTAAAAACCTTGACTTTTTGATTTGCACTAAGTATAATAAGTATAACAAATCATACTTTCGAGGTGAGTATAATGGTAAAGCCAAAGGGAAAATACGCATGGACTGCAACCGTAGGCGAAAAGGGACAGATAGTTATTCCTAAGCAGGCGCGTGATATATTCGGGATAAAACCCGGAGATGTTCTTATGCTGTTCGGCGATGAAACTCGCGGTATCGCTATCCCTCCGAAGAGCGTCTATGAAAATATGTTTAACATTGCATTTCAGAAAGAAGAAGGTAAAGAAGAATGAAAAGAATAGCGTTTTTTTGTATTCCCGCACACGGTCATACCAATCCTATGCTGCCCGTTGCGTCGGAGCTTGTTAAAAGAGGACATTCGGTGCGTTTTTATTCCTTCGATGAATTCAAAGAGAAAATAATCGCGACAGGCGCGGAGTTTGTGCCCTGCGACAGCTTTCTCCCTGAAATTTCCGAAGAAGAAATGAAAAACCTGATGAAAGTCAACACTACTGAGATGACGATTCAGGATATACGCACAACACTTAAGATGAACGACTTTCTTGAAAAGGAGTTTACCGAATTCAAGCCCGATGTTGTCTACACAGACTCAGTCTGCTTTTGGGGCAAGCTGAACGCTTGGAAATACAATGTGCCGATGGTATGCTCTACCAGCACATTTGCGTTCAATCAGATGTCTTCAAAATATATGAAGCTCAGCGGCAGGGAGATTTCGGATATGATTTTCGGACTTCCGAAGATTTCGAAGGAGCTCAAAACGCTTGAGCCATACGGTTATCACTCCAAAAGCGCGATCAAGCTGGTGCAAAACGACAACCAGACCGACACCATAGTATATACTTCAAGAAGCTTTCAGCCTAACGCGGAAAGTTTTTCCGATCACTATGCCTTTGTCGGTCCGTCCGTTTTCTCAAAGCTGAGTCCCGATAAGAAAAAAGAACGTCCGCTCGTCTATATCTCCCTCGGAACAGTTATCAACGACAGACCTGATTTTTACCGTAAATGTATTGAAGCCCTCGGTGATTCCAAGGTAGACGTCATTATTTCTTACGGAAAATATATGGATAAAAAGCATCTCGGGACATTGCCCTCTAATATTCAGGCATTCCCCTATGTAAATCAGCTCGAGGTACTTTCAAAAGCGGACGCATTCATCACTCACTGCGGTATGAACAGCGTTTCGGAAAGCTTGTATATGGCAACTCCTCTGGTGCTTTATCCTCAGACAAATGAGCAGAGAGCCGTCGCGCGACGCGCCGAGGAAAAGAGCGCGGGAATTCTGCTTGCCGACGATTCCGCCGAAGGCATAAAAAAAGCTGTTTTTGAAATACTCGAAAACAAAAGCTTCTCCGACGCCGCGAAAACAATATGCGACGATTTCCGCTCATGTCCCGGAGTAAAGGGAGCTGCCGATTTTATTGAAAACGCTCCGTGCGAATCGGACGGCTTTGATCTGATCAAGGAAGTCAACAAGTGCAACAAATGGTTCTATCTGTTTTACTGGCTGATCGTTGTCGGGCTTATCCTGTTGTTCGGCTTCTTTGTAACCTGGAGCTTCGCGTGGGTAATAGGCTTGGTCGGAGGCATAATATTTCATCCGATCAGCAGTGTATTTTGGAATAAAAGATACAAAAGCATTGTAAAAAAACGCGGATTATAAATTAGCGCTGAACGCAAACAAGCGCTGTGATAGCATTCCTTCAACTTCTTATTTTGCCGAGCGTTTTTGCTCCATTTTTACATTTATACTGTATGTACAACAGGGTAAGGCAATCGCCCATACCCCATCAACCCCTGCTTGAACAGCTCGGAGTTATAACCACTGTAAAAACAATCTAATTTACGGAAAGATTACGTTTTTTACGTTACCGCAAATTTTATGGTAGTGTCAGCCGCATTTACCGTAACGGGAAATACAAAAACGCTGAGCATTACAGTTGCCGCGATGAACAAAAAAACAAACTATTTCACAGTACTTTTTCCTTTGTTTTATTATATCAAGAGGTGCCGCATAAACGAGCGGAGAATAAAAAGCTTTTTAGTTGCCGGAGTTCGGGATATATGATGAGATAACGTCTGATTAACAAACAATTTTTCACCCTTTTTCAGCTTTCAGTTAACGGCTTGCAGATAAACGCCGATGATTTCAGATTGTATAATCTTTTCCCCAAAAAGTATTTATTTACACTGATTCAATATCTAAAATATACGAGAATCCGGTCACATCAAATATGTCGTTAACAGTTTCGTTTACGTTAATTACCTTCATACTCCCCTGCTTATTCATAAGCTTCTGAGTACCGAGCAGTATTCTCAACCCTGCGGATGAAATATATTCAAGCTTTATAAAATCAAATATCAGCTCAGAAGCGCCGCCGATCGCGTTTTTGATCGCCGACTCAAATTCCGCGGCAGTCACAGAGTCTATTCGCCCCTCTACCGAAACGGTGATTTTTTCGTTTTCCTTAATCGTATCAATCTTCATTTTTATTCCTCAACTCAATACTGCTTTGTGTAATTATATAAGGTGTACGCCCGATTACGGCGCGGCGGCACTCGTCAACGGTTTTTTGCATTTTAAACGCCATCTTCTTTATGTTTTCTAATACAAAATCGTCCTTTGACTCAATCATAAGAACGAACCTGTCCTCAAACACCTCAACATCCTTTATCGCTTCGTGCTTTCCGAATTCGATTATATCCTTCTCATCGGTAAGCGAGTCAAGGTCATAGAGAAAGCTCAGATTCCGTCCCGCGGCAACGTCGATTTCATCAGCTAAACGGATAAGCGCGGAAAGATACGGGAAACAGATCGTGTTTCCGTCCGGAACCGGCAGCGCAATCGGGTATTCGTTCTCATCGGTCAAAATTGTTTTTCGGTGACCGCGCGAAATCTGAATGATCGCCCTTAAATGCTCCTTTGACGGAATATCAAATAAATCCGCGTACTTTCTTATAAACAATCCGGAAAACTCGTTGTGGAAATCGCGGATAACGTCGGATACACGCTCACGGCTGTGAGTTTCGAAATAATCGCCGAAATCAATTTTTTTCGAAAACTCTTCATAATCTCTTTCACTCACGCCCATACCTGTATCGTGAAAATAACATCCCATAAGCAGGCAGTAAATTTCGTCGGCGTTAAGCTTTTCGAGCTGAGCGCCGATAATCCTGTTGCAAAAATCTATTACATTCATTGAATGAAGCGAGGTATGGTCGGTAAAGGTCGGGAAAATAAGGAGATAATTAGTCAAAATATGCTGTAGCCCGAAAACCGACTCGGTAAACCTCGCGTGAAGCTCGGGGCTTAATTCGCGCAGCCTGCGCTCCATAGCGAAGTCATAAGCGTTATTGTCCATACAGTCACCTTTTACTTTCTTATCAAATAAGAAAATCAACTGTGTTTATCGTAACATATTATAACCTCATATGCAACGGTTTTTTATAAAAACTTTTACGCGCGCAATCCTTATCCCCGATAATTCCGAAGCGTAAAAAACTCCGCCCGGAAAACCGGGCGGAGTTGTGTTTAGTTAATTTATATATTGAGTCCGCAACAAAGCATTTCGGGGAAATATATCGCCCAATAGAATTCTTTATGAGCGGCATCCTGGTCAAGAACCATCGACATTTTATCTGCCGGATATCCCGCCTTAGTAAGACGATCGCCCATTGAAACTATCGCATTATACTGAATCTGCTCGGTAAAATCGCTGTTTCCTGCGCTGATGTATAAATACGGCACGCTGCCCGTAAACTTCTTATCGGCTAAATAATTGTCCCATACATCCTCGTCAAAAAAGTCAAAAGAGGGAGACATCGCTCCGATATAGCTGAACAGCTCGGGGTGCTCAACTCCTATATAGAACGCCTCAAGTCCGCCGTTTGATGAGCCTGCGAAGCCTCGGATAGAGTTGGTGTTGTAATTCTTATCAATGTAAGGAATAAGATCCTCCGCGATAAATTTCGAGAAGTTCTCCCCTTCCAACTTAGCATTCTTATAATATTCCTCAGGAACCTCGGGAATGGGCTTAAGGCTGCCGATGTTCGGAGTGAGCTCGGTCATACGTTTTTCGTCGTTTGTAATTACGCCTACGATAATTATGCCGTCACCGCCGTTATTCATCAGAGTCTGAACCGTTTCATCACAGCTCCATTCGCCCTTTGAGCGATAACCTTCCATACCGAATATATTCTGAGCGTCGCTCATATAGAGAACTGAATATTTCTTCGTTTTATCCTCGGGATTATAACCCTCGGGAGTCATAATGGAAACGGTTTTTTTATAGCCGCCCGGGTAATCCATTTCGATATCATCAATTTTACCGGCAAACTGCTTACCGTAGGTATAAACGCCAGCAGAGTATTTTCCGTTGAATTCTGCCTCGTCCGAAGTTATATAGAATCCCGAGCTCGCCTTTGTGACGGGAATATCGGTTGTTACATCGGTACCGTTGCCGAATACAACGCGGTCGTATTTAGCAAGGTCAAAGGCTGCGCAGTACACGTCCTCGCCATAGCTGTTTTTCTCCAGAAACTTCATTTCGGGAGTAAACGAATCGCCGGTTTTACGGTTAAAGAAACGGGCGTTAACACTTGTCCATTTTTTATTATTGGCAAAGTAGATTTTAAAGCTGTCTTCTTTTTCTTCTTCATTCTTTTTCTCGGCAGCTTTTTTCACGGTTACGGTTAAAGCCTTACTAAGCTTATTTCCTTTTTTATTCTTCGCCTTTGATATAACGGTAATCTTAGCGATACCCGCCTTCTTAGCGGTAACCTTAATTGTACTTTTCACGACCTTAACAGCCGCAACGGGGGCGTTACCTGATATAGCCGTAAATTTTTTTGATGCGCCGCCCTTAACCTTGACCGTTACCTTAAAAGATTTAACGGCGGTTTTCTTATTGGTGGGAATTGTAATAGTAGTCTTCTTCTGAATGCTGATCGATTTAACATATTTCTTCGCGCTCTTAGCCTGAGCGCTCACCGCAAAAGCAGAAACGCAAAGTGCCGCACAGAGAAATACGCTGATTATTTTCTTTAAGCTTTTCATAATAATCACCCTAACAGTGTGATTTTTCACGCTGCCCCTTCAATTTTTTTCTTTATTATAACACTTTAATCTGAAGTTAATCTGAATTAAATGAAAAAAACGTTTTTTATTTTATAAAATAATCTATTTTTTATAACTAAAAACCTCCGCTTTATTTAAGCGGAGGAATAAAAAGCTATCTTTTTTTATAAAGCACGAGCTCTGGGTTTTTGCCCTCCGCCTCGTAGGTAGATATGAGGATAAAATCCATATTCGCCAAAACTCCGAAGCAGCGTTCTCCGCCGAATTCGGACTCGAGCTGATTGCCGAGATAGGTAGTCTCGTCGTTTAAAAATTTTGCGCTGATACCGCTCGGTAGCGGATAAGCAAGGTTAACGAAACTTCCGACGAGAGCGTTTAGCTTTTCCACTTTCGGCATACCGTCAATATGAAGGTCGTTGATTTCGTGGATAAGCTGTTTCTTAAAAGCATCGAATTCTCCATTGTCGCTGAGCTGTTCATAGCGTTTCCAGTAATCAAGCTTGGGAAGCTTCTGCTTCATAAAATCGCGCGCCTGTTTTTCGGTAAAGCCTTC
This sequence comes from uncultured Ruminococcus sp., assembly GCA_964514785.1. GTDB lineage: Bacteria > Bacillota > Clostridia > Oscillospirales > Acutalibacteraceae > Ruminococcoides. Next base: position 5,758 of record CAZERR010000058.1, read on the forward strand.
CTTAACCATATGAGGAATACATACCTCGATAAGCTCGTCCATATCGCTGTAGGTATAACTACCTTCCGCGTAGCACCACTTACAGTATTCCTCGTTAGGTGTGCCGTCCTTTTCACGACTGACAATCTTATCCTCAAGCGGCATTCCGCAGCACTGGCAGAAAAGCTGACGCGGAGAACCGAGCAGGGTGTTTATCGAAACGTTAAAAAGCTTTGATAGCAACTTTAATGTATCGGTATTCGGCACGGTTTCACCGTTCTCCCAGCGCGACACCGCCTGACGCGTTACAAAAACCTTCTCCGCAAGCTCGTCCTGCGAGAGCCCGTTTTCAGTTCTGAGTTCATATATAATATTCTTTGTATCCATAAAAACGCCTCCTTATGACTGTATTTTAATACTGAGCTGTAAAAAAATCAAGCAACAGTCTGTTGCGTCTTTAGGAAAACTCAGGATACTATTCTGATTATAATTTCAGATTATTTATAAGCGACATCGGCAGACTGCCGATATATGACTGAGCCGAGCCCTTATTACTCGCGGCAAATAATCGGATATTTTCTTTTTCGTTGAAATAATCCAGCGCGGAACAGGTTCCTATTGCGCCGAGATGGCCGACGCCGTCACGGTATAATCTTTCAAGCCCGTAGCCGTAACGGGTTGCCGATTCGGGAGAATAATCCTTTATCATCTCACGGTAGCTCTTTTTCGATACGATCTGTCCTTTTGATAAAGCCGCCATCCACTTATCCATATCCGCGGCGTTTGATACGATGTCGCCTGCGCCGTTTGAAAGACCTGTCTGGACAATATTACCGTTTTCCTCACCGCGGTTAAGCCCCTTTGCCCAGGAGGGTTCATCCTTAACATCTTCAACAAAACCGCTGTTTTTCATCTTAAGAGGCTTAAAAATGTTTTTACGCACAAAATCGTGATACCTCAGCCCCGATACCTGTTTAACTATATCAGCGAGCAGAAAATAATTCGAGTTTGAGTAAGCGTATTTACTATCGGGCTTAAACTTAAGTTTCTGAGAAAAGACCCACTTCTTTACAGCGTCGATATTTTCTTCTTCAGAATTATTATAATCAAGTTCATCACATTTTCCCTCGTTCACCATATCCATAATACCCGAGCGCATTGTAAGCAGATTTTTTAATGTGATGTTTTTTCCTTTTTTATATTCGGGGAAATATTTTTCAAGCCTATCGCTGAGACTGAGTTTCCCCTTATCGCGGAGTATTATAACCGACGCGGCGCAAAACTGCTTTGAAACCGAACCGAGATACATCGAGGAAGATACTTTAAACGGTTTACCGTTATAATCCTTGCCGTTAACGTAAGTATAAACGACCTCGCCGTTTTTCTTAAGACTCACAACTCCCTTAAAGCCAAGGCTTTTTAAAACATTGTCCGCATTTTTCTTTGCTTTAGGCGAAACCGCTTCCTTTACGGACGCGGGCTTTTCAGACTTAACGCCGCTCTGAGAGCAGGAAACGGTAAGGCTGAGTAAAACCACGGATATAAGTAGTACAACTATTCTTTTCATATATTTTCACCTCTTACATCAAAGCTTCGACCTTATGATAAAACATCGCTTCAAGAAATTCCGAAAAGGTATTACGCCAGTAAGGAGTGGCATGACCTCCGTTTTCATTATAGTGAAAAGCGAGCTTATTCTTAGGATACCCCATCTTTTTAAGGCGTTTAACCATATCGACAGCCTCTTTGCCTGTATCGTTCTTTCCGCTGCCTGTATAAATATAAATAAACGGCGCGTTTTTATCAAAAGGAGTTTTCTTTATAAATTTACTCCACGCCGCGTCATCATAACACCATAACGACGGTGAGAAACAGCCCGCGGCTCCGATTCTCTCAGGATGAGCCATAGCGGTATAAAACGCCTCGAGTCCGCCCAGGGAAACTCCCGTAACCGCGGTATGACGCGCATCGGTATATACGTTATAGTGCTTCTGAATATACGGAACCAAAGTATCGCTGATAAAATCGGCGACCTTGTTACCGAGCTTTTGAGAGGAGCCTTCCTCGTGAGCCATTTTACCTAAATCGGGGATCAGCTCGTCGTCGCGATAGCAGGAGCTTTCATCTCCGTGAGTTTCAACCGCTACAACAATCGCCTTAAAGCCGGCGGCCGCCGTCATAGCTTTGACCTGCTCAGGAATATTTTCGCAACCACTCACCGAAGTTCCCGGCTGTCCGAGATACACCATCGCGTCGCCGTCAAGAGCATATATAACAGAGTACTTTTCCTTAGAATTTTTGTTATAACCGTCGGGAGTCCAGATATGAATCCTTTTATCGTAACCGTTACATTTTAAAGTAACATCCTTATACTTATAGGTATAGTTTATTTTTTCTCCGTAGGCATACGGCATCAAACCGTCGTCGCTGTTATTCCAGCCGCTTACGCACTTATTAAAAGCGAATTTTTCCGTAGTTAGTCCGTCATAAGTTATGTAGACCATATTATACGCAGAAGTATCCCCGTCGCAGGAAAACACGCACGCCTCGCCGTCATCCTCTATCTTCACCATTTTTACATCCTCGCTCTTATTAGTATCGCTGTTGAAGAAAGTCGCAACAGCTTCCTCGCTGCAGGATTTATCCCTGAAGTACAGCGTATGAAGACTTGCTGATTTTTTAGTCTTCTCATTTCCGCACGACGTTACGAGTCCTGCAATCACTAAAACGACAAATATCACCGACAAAGTTTTTTTCATTCATACCGTCTCCTTTTCATTTTCTGAAAATATTATATAACGTTAATCTGAATTTTAACTGAAGAAAAGTAATTATACTGAATTTTTTAATAATTTGTCAACAATTATTTATGATACAGCGACGTAATAACCTTTCTGAGTATAAAAATACTATATAACTATTGATTTTAAACTGAAAATATGTTACAATACTCTGGCAAACCTGTTTCGTTTAAATAAGTGAGCGGCAGGCCCTGCACGATTGAGGTCTGTGAAACATGTCAGGCGGGGAACCGAGCAGCATTAAGCATTACTGAGATGCGATGCAGTAAGTCTGTCGTTCACTTATTTTAACGAGGGGCCGTAAGTGCGGTCTTACGGTTTGCAATTTTTTTGTAATCCGCTAATAAGGAGTGAGTATTTTGTATCAAGTTCTTTACCGTAAATGGAGGCCGAAGGTTTTCAGCGACGTAGTCGGACAGCCTCAGGTAACCCGCACGCTTGAAAACGAGCTTAAAAGCGGAAGAATAAATCACGCTTATCTTTTTACCGGTTCAAGAGGAACGGGTAAAACGACCTGCGCTAAAATACTCGCTAAAGCGGTAAACTGCCTTGACCTTAAAGACGGTAACCCCTGCTGTGAGTGTGAGAACTGTAAGGGTATCGATGACGGAAGTATTCTTGACGTTGTCGAGATGGACGCCGCCTCCAACCGCGGTATCGACGATATCCGCACAGTGATCGACGAGGCTCAGTTCAGACCTGCTAGGGCTAAGTACCGCGTTTATATCGTTGATGAAGTTCATATGCTCACCGATCAGGCGTTCAACGCTCTGCTTAAAACGCTTGAGGAACCGCCCGAGCACGTTATTTTCATCCTCGCGACCACCGAGGTTCATAAGCTTCCTACAACAATTTTATCAAGGTGTCAGCGCTTTGACTTTAACCGTATCTCCCCGGAGGAGATTACAAAGCGCTTAAAATTTGTTGCCGAAAACGAGGGTGCTTCTATCGATGACGACGCGGCAATGCTTATCGCGGCGATCTCCGACGGCGGTATGCGCGACGCTATTTCGCTAATGGACAGGTGTATCGGTACAAGCACGAACGTCACCTGTGATGTCGTGCGCGACTGCGCAGGACTTGCAAGGAAGGATTACCTTTTCGAGCTGGGCGCTGCCTGTATCAATAAAAATCCGGCTAAGGCGATGGATGTTCTCTCTCAGCTTCATAAAGAGAGCAAGGATATGGCTAAACTCTGCGACGAGCTTTTAGACCACTTCAGAAGTCTTATGATGATAAAATGCACGAGAAATCCGCGCGCTCATATTGTTATGTCAGCAGATGAGTTCGAGCAGGCTCAGACTCAGTCAGACTACCTGACGCTCGGAGAAATCGTGTATATGATGGATATTCTCCAGAACGCCTACCAGCGAATGGGTAAGGGAAACAGCAATAAAACCGAGCTTGAAACGGCGCTTGTAAAGCTTTCCGCGCCCGAGCTTGAGGGTACTAACGAGGCGCTTATCGCGAGAGTATCGGCACTTGAAAAGGCGCTTAAATCAGGTATCGCCATTCAGTCCGCAGAAGCTGTTCAGACCGAAAAGCCAACGCCAGCCGAAAGCAAGCCCGAGCCTAGAGAGGTAAAGGACGAGCCGGTTGCAGCTAAACCCGAGCCTATCATAACAAAGTCCGAGCCGGCAGCAGAAAAAACCGAGGCTAAGGACGAGCCCGCAGCAGCCAAAAAAGACGAGCCCGCTCCCCCGCCGTGGGATATACCGGCAGGAATGGTTACCGATAACCCTCAAAAAACCGAAAATGAAGCTGATAAAAAAGAAGAGCCTAAGCCTGTAATACCTCCTCCCTCTAAGAATGTTAATCTTGAGGAAATCTACAACAATGCAAAACCGTTCAGGCTCTGGCCCGAGGTTGTTGAAAATATAAGGAAGTATTCGCGCGGGATCGCCGCGGCGTTCAGCAATACCAACGCCTACGAAAGCGGAAACTATATCCTTATTGATTCCGACAGCGAAATCCCGTTCAGGCTTTTAAAGGAAAGCGCTCAGCGCGATAATATAAGAGCGGCAATCCGTGAGATCACCGGAAAACCGTACAGTCTCGGTCCTTACAGAAAACCCGAGAAAAAAGAGGATAAAAAGGATCCGCTTAACGACTTAGTCAATAAGCTTAAAGAAAGCGGCGTTAACCTTACCGAGGAATAACGAACTATATTCATAAAAGTTAAACAGAAAGGAAATATAATTATGAAAGCAAGATTACCTAAGGGTTACGGCGGCTCAGGCGGAGCCGGAAATATGCAGCAGCTCGCGCGCCAGGCGCAGAAAATGCAGGAGGCTATGGAAGTTGCCACCGCCGAATTAGAAGCTAAGGAATACTCCGCGACATCAGGCGGAAACGCCGTAAAAGTCACGGTAACGGGTAAGCCGGAGGTCAAGTCGATCGAAATCTCACCCGAGGTTATCGACCCCGATGACGCCGAAATGCTCAGCGACCTTATTATGGCTGCTACAAACGAAGCGTTAAGAGCCGCAGAGTCCGATAAGGAAGAAACTATGAGCGCGCTCTCCGGCGGAATCAGTATCCCGGGTATGTTTTGATCAAGGGGCTTTGATTAATGTCTAAATATAACGTTGCTCCGCTTGAAAGACTTGTGGAGCAGTTTGAAAAAATGCCGGGTATCGGGTATAAAACCGCCCAGCGGCTCGCATATTATGTATTGAATATGTCAAAAACAGAAGCGCAGGGGTTTTCCGAAGCTATAACGGAGGCTCATGAAAAAATCCGTTACTGCCGTGTTTGCTGTAATATCACCGATAAGGACTTATGCCCGGTATGCGCGAGCGAAAAGCGAGATAAAAGCGTTATCTGCGTTGTTGAAACTCCGAGAGACGCTATGGCTATGGAGGCTACCGACGAATACAGGGGCACCTACCATATTCTCCACGGAGCTATCTCCCCCTTAAACGACATCGGCCCCGACGATTTAAAAATCAAGGAGCTTATAGCGAGGCTTTCGGGCGATGTCAGCGAGGTTATTATGGCGACTAACCCGACAGTCGAGGGCGACGCGACGGCGATGTATCTTTCACGGCTATTAAAGCCTATGGGCATAAAGGTAACAAGGCTCGCGTACGGAATACCCGTAGGCGGCGACCTCGAATACGCCGATCAGGTCACGCTGGCGCGAGCGTTGGAAGGCAGGAATGAGCTTTGAGTGACGAAATAAAAACTATCGCGAAAAACAAAAAAGCCTATCACGACTACTTTGTTGAAGAAACCTACGAGGTAGGAATCGAGCTAAAGGGCAGCGAGGTAAAGTCGATCCGCGCCGGCAGGGTCAATTTAAAGGACAGCTGGTGCTCGATCGTAAAGGGAGAGATTTTCGTTAACGGAATGCATATCTCCGTATACGAGCAGGGCGCAATATGGTGCAAAGATCCGCTTCGAGTCAGAAAGCTCCTTATGCATAAAAAGGAGATTATGAAGCTTTTCGGTAAGATCCAGCAGCAGGGCTATTCGATAATCCCTTTAAGCGTATACTTTAAAGGCAATCATATTAAGCTTGAGATCGGGCTTTGCAAGGGTAAAAAGCTCTACGATAAGCGCGAGGATATGGCGCGCAAATCCGCTAAACGCACGATTGAAAGAGAATTAAAGGAAAGATACAGGTAAACTGTTTTATATCATTTAAAAGTTAAACCGTCAGCCGGGGTATCCGGCTGATTAAGACAATAAAGACGGGGATGTAAAGGTTTCGACGGGGGTTTTGAAACTTGGTAAGCGAGTAGCGGTGTGGAACCGCTTTAAAATCCACATTTTAAATATAACTGGCAAAACTGAAAAAGTTGCTTTAGCAGCGTAAGCTGCTTGTCCTGCCGTTGAGCACCACGGCTTCGGCAAGGGCATCGATCAGTGGTAAATGTGAACCGGGCAACGCTCCTAACCCGGTCACACATCAGGAGCTACCGAAGTATAAAGCCTGTTGTTGGGCGTTATACCGAGGGAATGTAAATCAATAACTACACTCGTAGAAAGCCTTGCGGACGAACTTTCGGACGGGGGTTCGACTCCCCCCATCTCCACCAAACAAGTATTGGATGAACACCTACTTTTTCAGCGGCGGTTTCGCCGTCAGATGTGTTCTCTGATAC
>CAZERR010000059.1:0-12380 GCA_964514785.1 uncultured Ruminococcus sp.
ATATCTTCGGCGATATCCTCTCCGACGAGGCTTCAATGATCGCCGGCTCGATCGGTATGCTCGCTTCGGCAAGTCTTGCCGAGGGTAAGTTCGGTCTTTACGAGCCTATTCACGGATCCGCTCCCGATATCGCGGGACAGGGTATCGCAAATCCTCTTGCGACTATTCTTTCTGTAGCTATGATGCTGCGCTATTCGCTCGATCAGGGCGAGGCTGCCGACGCTATCGAGAACGCCGTTAACGAGGCGCTTAAACAGTACAGGACTCCCGATATCTACGCCGAGGGTATGACTAAGGTTTCCACAACCGAAATGGGCGATAAGGTCTGCGAGTTTATTTAATTGATTTAAGCTGTTTAAACTTAAAGCGTATTTTAAAAGCACAAGTTTTGTCTTTTTAAAACTTAAAAAGGAGATGAACTTATGGCATCATATTACGATATGCATTCCCATATCCTTCCCGAAATGGACGACGGCTCAAAAAGCATCGAAATGAGCCTTGAAATAATAGAAAAGCTACGCGCTCAGGATGTTAAGAATATCTGCTTAACTCCCCATTACTATACCAACGAGGAAAGCCTTGAAAGTTTCCTTAATCGGCGTAAGGAGAGCCTTGATATTCTGCTGCCCGAGGTTCCGGAGGATGTAAAAATCTGCTTAGGCGCCGAGGTTTACGTCACCGATTATCTTTTCAACAATGACGATTTGTCTGAAATCTGCTACGGCGACTCAAAGTACATCCTGTGCGAATTTCCGTTTTCCTCAACCTTCAGCAACCGCACTATGGATTGGCTCTACAAGCTGAGCGCGAATTACGGCTTAAAGCCCGTGCTTACTCATATTGAGCGCTACGAGCATTTGATGGCGGACGAGGGGCTTGTTGAGAGCTTATGCGACGAGGATATTATTATTCAGACCAACGTCGGCGCGTTCAAGGGCTTTTCCCAGAAGCGAAGGCTGTTAAAGTATATCAAGCGCGGATATATTGATATCGTCGGCACCGACTGTCATTCGTTAACGCGCGGAAATCCCGACGAGTATACCGATACAATTAATCTCATACGCGAAAAATGCGGTCAGGAGTATGTAGACCATATTGTAAATACCTCCGCGGAAATCTTTTCGCCCTTTAGCAAATAATTATTGATTAAAAGAACAGGAGCTGTCTTAACTGACAGCTCCTTCTTGATTTTTATATAAATTTCACCTTATTGACCTTAAACTCCATGCCGTTGAGGTAGTTAAGCCTTCCGGCGTCCGACTTGAAATTGAATCTCAGCTTATAAGCGTATAAGCACTGGTATTTCGTAGTGTTTATAAAGTTCTTCTTACTCTTGCCGTACTTTGTATCCCCGACGAGCGGATGTCCGATAAACGCCATATGAGCGCGTATCTGGTGGGTGCGTCCGGTATGAAGCCTGATTTCCGCGAGGGCGGTTTTACTGTCGGATTCCAGCACGGTATATTCGGTTTTTATCGGCTTAGAGTTTTCAACCTGTTTTTTATACACCTTAACGGTATTGGTTTTGTTGTTCTTTATCAGATAATCCTCAAGAATACCGTGCTCACGCTTCGGCGTACCGCAAATTTTGCAGAGATAATATTTTTCTATCTCTCGCGTTCTCATTTTCTCGTTAAGTATACGCAGGCTTTCCGAATTTTTAGCCGCTATGACGATACCGCCCGTGTTTCTGTCGATACGGTTAACGAGAGCGGGGGAAAAGGAGCTTTCCTCGTCGGGCTTATACTCGCCCTTATCGTAGAGGTAATGCTGAACTCTCATCACAAGGCTGTCGAAATGGTAAGCTTTATCCTGATGTACTATAACGCCCTGCTTTTTATCGAGGAGCAGTATGTTTTCATCCTCATAAACTATGCTGAGCTTATTCGGAGCCTTTAAAAACTCATAGCTTTTTTCGGTGTTGTCCTCAAAAAACTCGTCCCTGATATAGAGCGTAAGAACATCGCCCGCCTTTAAAAAGTCCGCCTTATCGCACTTTTTACCGTTGAGCTTTATATATTTAGTCCGTATGTACTTGTACATAAGTGATTTAGGCATAGTCTTAAAGCGCTTGGATAAAAACTTATCGAGCCGCTGACCGCCGTCATTCTCTTTAATTTCAATAGTTCTCATATTTTTATTATATTGTTTTTAAGCTGAAATTGCAAGAAGTTTTAAGTGTGGCTATTTTACACAAATTCAGATCTTAAACTTTGTGCACACCGCTGAAATTAAAAGTGTTATAATATTTTTAGAAATAATATGAAACTTTTTAAAAAGAAAATAACACTACAAAAATAAAAGGGGTGTTAAAAATGAAAAAGCTTTTATCGTCAGTATTAATACTGATTATTATTGCGGGTGTTTATACTGCCGCGCCTGTTTGTGCGGTATCTAAACTTAAGCTTACCGTAAAAAATACAACGAGCGGTATAAAGCTAAGCTGGAAAAAGAACGGTTTAAAAAAGTTTAAAATACTTCGCAAGACGGGAAAAGGCGGCTATAAAACTCTTAAAAGCGTAAAGGGAAAATATATCTTTACCGATAAGACTGTTAAGTCCGGTCAAGTGTATTCCTATAAGATAACCGCCAGCAAAAAGATTTCCGCTGTTAAAAAGCTTATGTATCTCAGTACGCCGGAACTAAAGGTTCTTGAAGAACCCGGAGGAGAAATTCGTGTTTACTGCGGGAAAAAAGATAAAAAATATGGGAGATTTAATCAATATAATAAAATTAAGGGTTCACAAGGATTTGAGATATATCAGGCTGAAGTGAAAAATAAAAAAACAGGAAAATATAAAAAAATAAAACCTTTATTTGAAGGTGGATATTACGCTACATTATTTGTATCGCCAAAACAGCCTTATAAATACAAGGTAAGAGTTTATAACGGAAAGTACAAAAGCGGATTTTCAAATGTAAAGAAGTTTACATCTAATCCCGATATTTATATTTATTCCGGTCCTGATCATGATTACAATGGTTTAAGGCTTACATGGTCCCATATCGGTGCATCGGAGTATTATGTTTATAAAGCGGTAGGTAAAGCGGAAAAATTTAAAAAGATTGCGACTGTCGTTAATGTGGATACAACTATAAGTGATAGTGTATTTTTAGCGGAATGTAAATATCTTGATAAAGATGTTACCGAGGGTACAGTATATTATTATTACGTTGTTGCTAATGCAAACGGAAAGCTTATAAAACAGAAAGATAAAACTAAAGTTACATTTAATAAATGTGATGAGGTATTAAAACTTAAAGTAGGCGAATCGTTTTCTTCAGATGGTATTTATGATTATTATACAATAACTCCTGAAGAAGAAAAAACTGTAGATGTAAGTTTTAAGGAGAACGAGTATGGTTATAACGAGAGTTATACTATAACCGCGTTGAAACCGGGTGTTGCATATGTAACCTTTACAGGTTATGAAGATTGGGTTGAATATTGGTACAGATATAAGGTAATCGTTGAATAGAAAACAACTGAGAACCGAGAACTGAATACTGAGAACACACTGACCCCTTATCCCTGATTTCAAAAATTAATCAGCAATTACAAAAGGAGGTTATTGTTTTGGAAAAAGTTATTAAAATAATTGTTGTTTCAGCGCTGGTATTATTATGTGCTTTTGAATTAGGCTTCTCTGTTTATAACGCTTTTTTACCTGATGACAGCGGAAAAGAATATGAGCAGGTATGGGTTTCAAAAGATAATAATATCTCTTTTATCCGTGATAACAAAAAAGGTTTTGACGGACAGAATTGTGAATACCGAGCTGATTATAAAAACAATAACCCGGAGTATTCAACGGACTGTACAATTAGCTTTTCAAATATGTTTGAGTTGAGAATATATGCTGATTTGATTTTGCTTGGAAAAAGCGATTTTAACTCTATAACACAAACTATGAAAGTAACGATAGAGGATGTTAATCCTGATTCGCCATATAAACTTCCTTATAAAGCAGGGGATGTTATTGAGTTTATAAAACAAGAGCAGTTGAAATAATATAACTTAAGGGTTTCGGTAGATTTCAGTCTTTAATAATCTTATAACTTGCCACTTTACACTTACCCCTTAGCCCTTTGCCCTTAGCCCTGATAAATAAAAATTGTAACAATTTTTATTTATCCCAATATACTGCTATAGGCTGGTTAAATGAAAACTTACCGTGGTCAGATTTACTCGACATTAAGCTTCGGCTTAGGGCTTTTACTTGCTACCGTGCTGCCGTGTAAATGGGTGCTGATTATTTCTTTAATCGCTACCGTATTTTTAGCATGGACTATATGCAGGAGGTAATTATGAAAGTTGTACTTATCGAGAATCCGAAATTCATATCATTCTTTTTGCGGAAAATATTTAAAATAAAAAAGCTGCCTCAAATTGAGTAAATGATGAATAATATTGTTGAATTATTCCGTTAAAACTCAAACGCCGTATATGCAAACTGCCGAAGTTTGTATGTTCGGCGCTTTTTCTATTGCTATTGACATTTAATTAAGGTATAATGAATTTGTTGGAATTTTTTTATTTTCATTTATCGGAAAGTTTTTTCGTTGAATGAAGTAACAAATTAATAAGGAGTTTTTTTATGAAGTTAACAAAACGAATGATGTCTGTTATGCTTGCGGTACTGATGATCGTTTCCGGCGCCTGTGTTGCCGGAATGCAGGCTTCCGCAGCAGACGGAAAATCCGCTGCCGGCGCAGGTACTTTACCCGCTAAGTATTATTCTACCAACGGCGGTGGAAAAGTGGGTGTAAAAAAGACAATTAAAATCGACGGCGACGCAAGCGACTGGAGCGAGGATATGAAAATCGCTCAGAGCGCTGCATGGGATGTGGCTAACCACTGGAAGGGCGGTCACGAGAACTGCGTACTCGACTTAACCGGTCTTTTTGCCGCTTGGGATGACAATAATCTCTACATCGGCTGGCAGATGGTAAACACAACCGATACATGGGCTGACAGAGAAGGCGACGGTCCTCTCTCCGACGGCGGACGTGTACTCGACGTTCCCCTCGTAGTAGCCTTAAGCATTAAGAATGCGCCTCCTACTATGACAGGTAAGGTTGATAACGGAAAGAATATTTGGGATGCAACAGGCGGCTTCTCGTTCAGCGGAGTTAATGTTGACCACTTATTCTATATGAGCGGTAAGCCCGGACTCGGCAAGCCTGCTATGTTTACTGTAGCTGACAGCAACGGTAATACTGATTACGGTTCACACTGCGTTGACTTTAAAACGGCAGGAATTGAATATAAAATGGCAGAAACAAATATCTGTAAGGAGATCTGGGGACTTAACGGTTCCGACAGCCCCGAGGACGTTTACAGCGAGTCTGCTGACTGGGTAGACTTTAAGACTCATAAGGGAAAGAGAGCTCATAAAACTTCTTACGATTCATTCTATGAGATGAGTATTCCTCTCAGCAAGCTCGGAATCACCGCAAGCCAGCTCACAAGCACAGGTATCGGCGCGATGGTTGTTGCTACACGAGGCGAGTCTGCTATTGACTGTATTCCGTTTGACGCGGCTTCAATGCTCGATAACGCTAAAAAGAGCTATTCAAAGGACGCAAGTACATCAATGGAGAAGGAAGACGCTGACGTAATCTCCGTTCCTCTTGCTTCTGTAGGTAAGGTAAGAAGCGGTCAGGTCATTACTCCCGATCCTGTTGATGAAACAACCCCCTCAGGTGAGGAGACTACAGCGGCTTCCGAGGAAACAACCGCAGCTCCCGAGGAGACCACTACACAGGCTCCTACTGTTACCGAAACAGAGGCTCCGAAGGTTCTCGGACTTTACGGAGACGTTAACGGAGATAATAAGGTATCAATTAAGGACGCTTCCGCTATTCAGAAGCACCTCGCGATGCTTGATATAATCCCTGCCGAGCGTGAGGCTTTCGCCGATGTTACGGGAGATAATAAAATCTCTATCAAGGACGCTTCCGCTATTCAGAAGTACCTCGCTGCACTTGAGCACAATTCAAAAACCGGCGAGAATTTAATGGGATAATTTAAAATAATACACCGGCTCGTTTGAGCCGGTTTTTTTTACATTATATGTTAGGCTGCGTGCGGTTCCTTGACTATTGATACCGAATATGATATACTGATTTGCGAATTATTCGCAAATTGATAAAAGGAAGATCTAAATGTCTCAGTTATCCTGTAAAAAGCTCTGTCTCGGCTATGACGGCCGCGAGATAGTCCATAACCTGAATTTTTCCGTTGAAAAGGGCGATTACCTTTGCATCCTCGGTGAAAACGGCTCGGGAAAAACTACGCTTATGAAAACTATCCTCGGGCTCCAGCCTCCCGTAAGGGGAAAGGTCGTTTTTGACGATGAATGTAAAAAGGGCGGGATCGGTTATCTGCCTCAGCAAACCGTAGTTCAGAGGGATTTCCCTGCCTCGGTGTGGGAAATCGTACTGTCGGGCTGTCAAAAAAAGCGCGGCTTACATCCGTTTTACAGCAAAAACGAAAAGGAGCTTGCCCTTGAAAATATTGAAAAAATGGGGCTTATCGAGCTTAAAAACCGTTGCTACCGCGAGCTTTCCGGTGGTCAGCAGCAGAGAGTGCTGCTTGCGAGGGCGCTGTGCGCCGCTTCGGATATTCTTTTGCTGGACGAGCCTGTAGCCGGACTCGACCCCAAGGTTACCGAGGAAATGTATTCTCTTATAGACGAGCTTAATAAAAAATACGGTATAACGATAATAATGATATCTCACGATGTTTTTGCCGCGCTTGAGTACGCGGACAAGGTGCTTCATATCGGAGATAAAGTTTTCTTCGGAACAAAGGACGAGTATATCTCCTCCGGACATTCAAAACGCTTTACGGGGGAGGGTGAGTGATGGAAAAACTGTTTACGGATTTTTTCGGATATCTTCAGTATTCCTTCGTATGGTATGCCGTGATAGTCGGGGTGCTTATCGCGCTCTGCTCATCACTGCTCGGCGTAACGCTGGTGCTTAAACGCTTTTCTTTTATCGGCGACGGTCTTTCTCATGTCGCGTTCGGCGCGCTGGCGATCGCTGCGGTGATGAATTTAACCAACAATATTTTTTTCGTGCTCGCAGTCACTATCGTATGCGCCGTGCTGCTTTTAAGAACCGGTCAAAATACGAAGATACGCGGCGACGCCTCTATAGCAATGATTTCCGTCGGCGCGCTTGCGCTCGGTTATCTTATAATGAATATTTTTTCGACCTCGTCGAATCTGTCGGGCGACGTTTGCTCGACCTTATTCGGCTCGACCTCGATACTTACACTGACGGGTTCGGATGTTTGGATATGCGCCGTGCTTTCGGTTATAGTCGTTGCTCTGTTTATCTTCTTTTACAATAAGATTTTTGCCGTCACTTTTGATGAGAGTTTTGCCGAGGCAGTAGGTACAAGAGCTAAGCTTTACAACCTCCTGATCGCTGTTGTTATTGCTGTGATTATAGTTCTCGCTATGAACCTTGTGGGTTCGCTGCTCATTTCGGCGCTCGTGATTTTCCCCGCGCTGTCTGCAATGAGAGTTTTCAGGAGCTTTAAGTCGGTTACGGTCTGTTCGGCGTGTATCTCAGTGGTTTGCGCGCTGCTCGGAATACTTGTTTCGATTTTCTTTTCAACTCCGGTAGGTTCAACGATAGTTGCCGTGGATATCGCAGCTTTCTTTATATTTAACCTGATCGGTAAAATCGGAGTAAAAAGTTAATAAAAGGTTTTATGCCTGTTCATTACTCTAATTGAGTTTTGAACAGGCTTTTTCTTTTTGCAGTCATATTCCGTGCCTATCCCGAATAAAATCTAACAGCAATAAAAAGGAGAGACAAATTTATGGAATTCAATCTTATTAAAACCCCTGTCGGAATTCTCTCTAAGGCGCTTGACGCCGTATCGGAGCAGCCGATAGATATCGACTTTACGCTTCCGGATTACTGCTCTGATATCGAGAAGATACTCCGATGTAAAATAACCCCGAAGATTTATAACCGTAATCTCAGCTCGGGTCAGCTTCAGGTAGACGGAACTACGGTCGTAAATATCCTTTATACCGACGCTAAGAACAACGTTCGCGCGTGCGAGCAGTCGATTCCGTTCAATGCCGCTTTTCCGCTTAAGGAGATCCCCGACAATCCCGTTATCGAAACAAATACGAAGCTCGAGTATCTTAACTGCCGTCCGCTCTCGCCGCGCAGGCTTACGGTTCACGGGGCTTTTTCGCTTTATGCTGTCGTGAAATACTTAGGCAAAGAGGATATTTTCTCACCCGACCGCGACAGCGGACTTGAATTTAACACGAAGAAAATCCGGGTTTCCGAACTCGAGTGTCTGTGTCAGGAGCAGTTTTCTGCCGGCGACGAGATCCAAATCGTGAATAAACCTGCGGTAGAAGTTATTCTTGACAGCGACGTCAGGGCGCTTATCACCGATTATAAGATAATCCCCGATAAGCTTATGCTTAACGGGGAGCTCAACGTAAGGCTTCTTTATCTAAGCTCGGTCGATTCACCCGAGGTGCATCAGGCGGACTGCTCGATACCGTTCTCAAAAATCCTCGACTGCTCCGGCTTGAACGCCGATTTTGAAACCTCGGTTAAGCTTTCTCTTTTGTCGTGCGAGATAAGGCTGAAAAACGATATCTTGTCCGAAACTCCGGTCGTGAATGTGGACGGCAGGCTCTCGCTCAGCGCGGCTTCATACCGTGAAAAGGAAGCCGAGATCATCCTCGATTCCTACAGCACCAAGTTTCCTGTTGAGCTTGACTCGGCTGTGCTCAGCGTTATAACCGATACAAAGGTTATCGAGGACAGCTTTATGTTTAAGGATTCGGTATCGCTTTCGGACTGCGATTTAGCGGAGGTTACGGACTTTAATGTGAAATACACCCTTCAGGGTGCTTCCGTATCCGACAGCAAGATTACTCTCGTTTCAAAGCTGAACGTATGTATTTTGGCGCTAAACAGCGATAAGGAGCCGTTCTATGCCGAGCGCGCAGTTGAATTCAATAAGGAGA
Organism: uncultured Ruminococcus sp.; assembly: GCA_964514785.1. Lineage (GTDB taxonomy): Bacteria > Bacillota > Clostridia > Oscillospirales > Acutalibacteraceae > Ruminococcoides. The sequence goes on from CAZERR010000059.1 coordinate 9,021, forward strand.
TCGACTGCGGCGGATTTAACGAGGCAAGCTCTGCATATGCTCAGATCAACAGCGTGAGCTACCGGATCGCCGACAACGGTGAGATCGAGCTGAGATGCGAGATCAGATATCTTTTAACTGCCGTTAAAACCGATAGCTTTAAGGTCATCACGGCTGTTTCAGGCGACGATGATAAAAAAATCATTAAAAGAAAAACTCCGCTCGTTCTGTATTATGCTGATAAGGGAGAGAAGCTGTGGGATATAGCGAAGTCCTTTAATACCGGAAAAAACAGTATCAGCGAAGAAAACAACCTCGAAGACGATGTTTTGCAGGAAGCAAAAATGCTTCTTATCCCTATTATGTAGGAGGAACCGTAATTGGAAGAAAGATCAGTTTATAAGGATATATCCCGCCGTACAAACGGCGACGTATATATAGGAGTAGTAGGACCGGTTCGTACCGGAAAAAGTACATTTATAAAAAGATTTATGGATACGATCGTCCTGCCGAATATTTCGGATGAGGGAGTCTACAACCGCGCCGTTGACGAGCTTCCTCAAAGCTCCGGCGGAAGAACGATAATGACTACCGAGCCTAAGTTTATTCCCGAGGAAAGCGTTGAGATAACACTTTCCGATAAAGCTAAGCTGAATGTCCGTATGGTGGATTGCGTGGGGTATATTGTTGAAAGCGCTCTCGGCTACGTCGAGGATGATATACCGCGTATGGTAAAAACGCCGTGGTTTGATGAGGAGATCCCCTTTGAACAGGCAGCGGAGCTCGGCACAAAGAAGGTCATCACCGACCACAGCACCATAGGTCTTGTGGTTACAACCGACGGGTCTGTTACGGATTTGCCCCGTGAGGAGTACGCATCTTCGGAAAAGCGCGTGATAGATGAGCTAAAGTCGATCAACAAGCCGTTTATAGTATTGCTAAACTGTGTGGATCCGCAGTCGCAGTCAGCCGTTGAACTCTCAAACGAGCTTTCGGCAGCTTATCAGGTGCCCGTGATTCCCGTTAACTGTATGGAGCTTGACGAAACCGAGATCAAGAGGATCTTAGCGCAGCTTCTTTTTGAGTTTCCTATAAGGGAGATCTCCGTGGATATCCCGAAATGGGTTGTAACTCTCCCTAAGGATAACGAAACCAAGGCGGCGGTTTTTGAATGTTTAAGAAACTGTGCCTCAAAAATCGAGAAGATAAGACAAATCCAGGAAGCGCTCAACGAAATAGCCTCGTGCGATTATATAGAGTATACGAGACTGACCGATCTGAACCTCGGCAAAGGCGAAGCAAGCGTATCGGTCGCAATACCGAGAAAGCGGTTCTATGAGGTTATGTCGGAAAGAACGGGACTTGATATAAACGATGAGTGTTCGCTTCTTGAATGTATCTCGGAGCTCTCGAAAAAGCAGAAGGAGTTCGATAAAATCGCCGCCGCGTACCGTCAGGTCCAGGAAACGGGCTACGGTATAGTTATGCCTACGATGGAGGAGCTGACCTTAGAGGAGCCTCAGATTATAAAGCAGTCGGGCAAATACGGAATACGCCTCAGAGCTTCCGCTCCGTCGATCCATATGATGAGGGTAAATACAAAAACAGAGGTCACTCCGATCGTCGGCAGCGAGCAGCAGAGTCAGGAGCTCGTTACCTATATGCTCAGGGAGTTTGAGGAGGATCCGGCTAAAATCTGGCAGTCAAATATTTTCGGAAAGAGCGTCCACGAGCTCGTAAACGAGGGACTTCACAACAAGCTTTACCGTATGCCCTCCGACGCAAGAGCGAAGATAGGGGAAACGATCGAGAAAATCACCAACAACGGATGTAATGGCTTGATCTGTATCATACTTTAAATTAATTCACAAATTAAATTGCGTTACGCCTGAAAAATTGTTAAGAATAACAAAAAATAAAAAACTGAATATTTATCGTTGAAACTTTCCTCCGTATTAAGTATAATTAAAGTATATTTAATATGGGGGAATATTGTATATGGATATGATGGGACAATTTACAATATCCGCGTCAATGCTGCTTACCGGCTTTACGATAGTTTTCGCGGTGCTTGTTTTTTTGATTTTGATTATCTGGTTATACGGAAAGATTATTACTTCCGCTCAGAATAAACCGCTTAAGAAAAAGAAAATAGAGACCAAGGTCATTGATGACAGTAAGCCCGTGACCAAGACGGTGTTTAAGGCGTCGGATGAGGCTGCTTTAAAAGCGGAGAACGGACTTTCGGATGAGATCGTTGCCGTGATCAGCGCAGCGGTTTACAGTATGTACGGTTCTAAGGATAAGGTCAGAATAAAGAGTATTAAGAGGAGTAAATCCCGCTCTGCATGGTCGAATGCAGGTATTCTTAATAACACAAGACCGTTTTAGATATATTGCTTATTTAACCCTTAGGAGGACCGTATATGGAAATATTAAATAACTTCTGGAATGCCTTGGTCGGTATTTTCAGGGATTCGGGTATCAGTACCCTTGACTACAGAAATTATATAATGATCGCTATTGCGTGCGTTCTTTTCTACCTCGCTATAAAAAAGCAGTACGAACCGCTTTTACTTCTTCCGATCGCGTTCGGTATGCTTCTCGTTAATCTGTATCCGGGTATTATGGCGGCGCCCGAAACCACGCTTATGAGCGCAAAGGAATGTATAGCCGCAAAGGGTACGACGCAGGGCTACGCCGTTACGATACTCGACGGAGTTAAGTATTATAACGTACCGCATAACGCCGGACTTTTCTGGTATCTTTATCAGGGCGTAAAGCTCGGAATCTATCCTCCGCTTATCTTCCTCGGCGTAGGCGCGATGACCGATTTCGGTCCGCTTATCGCTAACCCGAAGAGCTTTATTCTCGGAGCAGCGGCTCAGATCGGTATCTTTATTACCTTTGTCGGCGCTATTTTCCTCGGCTTTACCGAAGCTCAGGCGGGCGCTATAGGTATTATCGGAGGAGCCGACGGCCCTACCGCGATTTACGTTACGACTAAGCTTGCTCCCGAGCTTTTAGGTTCTATCGCGATTGCCGCGTACTCGTATATGGCGCTTGTTCCGATTATTCAGCCGCCGATTATGAGAGCGCTTACGACTAAGAAGGAGAGAGCCGTCCGTATGGAGCAGCTCCGTCCCGTATCAAAGCTCGAAAAAATCATTTTCCCCGTTATTATAGTAATCGTTATTTCGATTTTACTTCCCGACGCGGCTCCGCTTGTTGGTATGCTGATGTTCGGTAACCTCATAAAAGAATCGGGAGTTGCCGAAAGACTCTCGAAAACTGCTCAGAACGAGCTGATGAATATTATAACGATATTCCTCGGTACCACCGTAGGCGCTACGGCTACGGGAGTTAACTTCCTTTCCTGGA
>CAZERR010000060.1:0-12151 GCA_964514785.1 uncultured Ruminococcus sp.
TCTATGGGATATAATTATAACGGTAAGCTCCGAAGCGCTGAGGTTCTGTACAGAGAGGACGGCTCATTCAAGCTTATCAGAAGAGCCGAAACCTCTAAGGACTATTTCGCGACCTTCGATTTTTCAGAATTTGATTTATAAAAAGGCAAAAAATGAAAAGAATATTAGTTTTTCTTATATCCTTAATTCTAATTCTTCAATTCACAGGATGCGGATTTGTAGGAGTTATGGTTAGTGATTCTAATACAGAACTTGTACAGAGTATTACAAAAGCATTTGATGAAAAAGATAAAGAAAGTTTAAAAAATCTATTTGCGCAAAAGATAACAAAAACGGTTGATATCGATAAACAGATAGATAAAGCATTTAAGTTATATAATACAAAAAGTAACAAGATTAAGTACGAAAATTGTCCTACGGAAGAAAAAAGCGTTACAAACGGATCGGTTAAAAAATATATTTCTGATGAATTTATTGTTAAGACTGATAATGGGAATTTCTGCTTTTATTTTGATACTTTTTATAATGAATCAAATGATTCCGAAAACGGATTAACTGTACTTTGCGTACAAAGCGGTTATAATGAAAAACAGTTAAAGTATGACAAAGAGGTTGTTATAGGAATCAATGAAGTGAATTGGATGAAAGAATAGAATAAAAAATATGGACTGACTTTCAAATGAACAGTCAGTCCTTTTCTTTAGGTTTAATTTTTCCGAGCGGGTTACTTTCGGCAGCTTGTTTAAGTTGTTTACTAGACAGGTGGGTGTAAATCTCGGTCGTGCCGAGATTTTCGTGACCGAGTACATCCTTCAAAACTCTTATATCGACGTTTCCTGTCTGATACATAAGGGTTGCCGCGGTGTGTCTTAGCTTGTGACATGAATATCCCTGAGCATTAAGTCCGATTTTTTCCAGGTATTTATACACCATAGCCTGAACTGTTTTAGCAGACATTCTGTTGTGATTCCTGCTGATAAAGAGAGCATACTTATCCTTTACACCATCTACTGGACGAACTTCCTTATAAGCGTTAATAGCGTCTATACAAGCTTTGTTAAGATAAATAATACGTTCCTTATTACCTTTACCGAGAACTCTCATGGTGTTATCGGTGCGAATATCGCTTACATTTAGTCCGACCATCTCAGAAAGTCGAAGTCCGCAGTTTAAGAATAAAGTAAGTATACAGTAATCTCTCTGATAGTTTTCACCCTCGACAGCATTAAGAAGTTCAATTGACTGTTCAAGTGTAAGGTATTTAGGCAGTGATTTTTTCTTTTTAGGTGTTTCTAAATCCTTTAACGGATTAGTTTCGATAATATGTTCTTTTTCTAAATATTTATAAAACTGTCTCAGGGAAGAGGTCTTGCGCGCTCTTGAGGCTTCATTGTTGTTACGCTGAGCTTTTAAGTAATACATAAACTCGTAAGCTTCTCTTAAAGTTACCGAAGAAATAATCTCTAAATCTACATTATCGATTTTTATATCCTCAAAATCAATATCGTTAGGTACAAGATTTCGGCTTCGGTTAATGTATCTGAAAAATGTTCTTAAATCAATATAGTATTCATCTGTAGTTTTTTTACCGCGGCCTTTAACGCCGCTCATATATAAAAGAAATCGCTTAATTAAATCAGGAGCTTCGTTCATAAAATCAACAGCCATAACTGCACCTCGTTTCTTTTTTCTTATTATAACATATCGGGAAGGGGTGTTAATTCTTATACAGAATATTATACAAAATGAATATTTTGTATAATTGAGGGGAGGGCTATTTGACAGTTTTCCGGGGAGGACGCTGATAGAAGACCATTTATCTGATAATTCCAATTTATTAATTTAGCTTTTCTTTAATTAAATAATCGTTATTTTATTTATTAGATTATTATTTAATTATTTAAGAAATTTTTATAATGGTCATAATATTGAATAAGATTTTATTTAACAGAAATAATTATAATGACTTTTTGTATGTTGTAGACTTTTCTGTTAAATAGTAAAAATTGTTAACGGACTTATTATAATGAATTGCTTTCTGTTCAATAGAAAAAATTTTGATGAGCTTACTATATTTAATTATTTTCTGTTTAATAGAAAAATTCTTGATGAGTTTTACTATGTAAAAAATATTTCTGTTTAATAGAATTTTATCCGGCGAGTGTTTAAATGAAGATTTAATTGTTTTATCGACCGGATTTAGTTATGATCAACTTAATTTATGATATTTCTTATTAGCAGAAATGATTTATCTTGCTGGTAGTAATATATGCTTTACTAAAGTTATTACATATAATTTGTGTGTTAATATTTCGAATTTAGAAATAAAATAATATTTATTGCCCCTATCGTCTTTTTGTTGTTGAATACTAAAAAGTTTTGTATAATTCATTCCGCTGTTTTCAACAACGTTTCAACATATTTTGTATAATTCAAAATAATACCATCTGTAATATTTTTAACTATGCAGGGACATAATTAAGCGGATTTATCTTATAAAAGTATAAATCCGCCTATATCATATAATTCTTCATTCGTAAGAATTCTTATATTAACTTTTCTTTTTTTAATAAACGTTTCTATTTTTTCTGAGTCCGGATGTTTTTTGATATCTCCTGTAAAATACAATGTTCCGTTATTATAATAACTACAGCCTCCGATAAAACCGTAATCGGTACCCGGGAGTTTGATTGATCCGCTTTTTATCAACAACCCCTCTACCCCATTCTCGGTCATTTTATTGAAAATTCCTCTGTCAGCAGTTATAAAATAGTCGTTAAAAACAGCCGTCGAGCATTTTGTATATCCTTGATTAACGTTAATAATCTTTATTTTATTGTTCTTACAATAATCCTTAACAACGCCTGCTAATGCGTCAGTTTTGCAAAACAACATTCCTTTTATATAAACAGCGTTTAAAAGGATGTTTTTAGGGTATTTATTAGCAATATTCTCCTCGGTTATTATGACTTTTTTTTCGAATTTAGAGAGCCTTTTCTGAAGATTTACTGCTTCCTTTAACACAAAAAAGGTATCATTTATTTTTAGACACTGAATATCGGCGTGACGTTTTTCAAACGGTAAAAGATCTTCGAGTGAATCAGTCGGTATAATATTGCTGCCTATACTTCTATTTATGTCTTTATTTTCATCAGACATAATAATATAATTCTTACTCACTTAAAGCCTCAAATGCCTGTCTAAGATTTCTAACTCCGATTATTTCGGCGTTATCGCAGTAAATCTCTTTTGCGTTATGAATTGGTATTATTATCTTTTTGAAGCCTAATCTCACTGCTTCGTTAACGCGCTGTTGAGCCTGAGTTACAGAGCGTATTTCGCCTGCAAGTCCGATTTCGCCAAAGGCTACAGCATCCTCTCGAATCGGAGTATCCTTAAGGCTGCTTATAAGCGCCACACAAATTGCTAAATCAACTGCGGGTTCGTCGATTCTTAAACCGCCTACAATATTAACGTATGCGTCCATATTGTTGAAATAATAGCCGGCGCGCTTTTCAAGAACGGCTAAGAGCATTGAAAGTCTGTTATAATCGAAACCTGTAGACATTCTCCTCGGATTTCCGTAGGACGATTGTGCCGCTAATCCCTGAATTTCGGCTAAAATCGGTCTTGTGCCTTCAAGCGAACAGGTCACACAGGTGCCTGAAACTCCCTTAGGTCTTCCTGATAACATCATTTGCGATGGATTCTCTACTTCTTTAAGTCCTTTATCAGTCATTTCAAATACTCCGATTTCGTTAGTGGAACCAAAACGATTTTTAACGGCGCGAAGTATTCTGCACGACATCTGCTTATCGCCCTCAAAGTATAATACTGTATCTACAATGTGTTCAAGTACCTTAGGTCCGGCGATCGAGCCTTCCTTGTTAACGTGGCCGACAACTATTACGGGAGTGTCAAAGTCTTTGGCGGTATGCATTATAAGATTAGTGCTTTCGCGTACCTGAGTAATACTTCCTACAGAAGATGACAATTCCTTGATCATCATAGTTTGAATTGAGTCAATCATTACTAAATCCGGTTTTTCATTTTTTATTTCCTCGCATACCAGTTCAACATCGGTTTCAGTCATTATGGTAAGATTTGACTTTACGGCTCCAAGCCTGTCCGCTCTTAGCTTTAACTGACGCTTAGATTCCTCTCCCGAAACATATAGTATATTTAGGTTATTGAGATTTCTGCATATTTGCATAAGTATCGTTGATTTACCGATACCCGGATCTCCGCCCAGGAGGATCAGGCTTCCTTTAACGATTCCTCCTCCGAGCACTCGGTTTAATTCAGAAAAACCAGTATCGTATCTTTCTTCATCCTTCGTAGATATTTCGTTTATTAAAACAGGTTTTGAATACGAGCTTACTCGGCGTTTGGCAACCGCTCCTGAAGCTTTTAAACTTTCTTTTATTTCTTCGTTCATTGTATTCCAGTTTTCACAGCCCGGGCATTTTCCGTACCACTTAGGGCTTTCATAACCGCATTCGCTGCATACATAAACACTTTTAATTTTTGCCATAGTATTAACCTCGTAAATTATTATAAAAATCCATAAATCCGCTGAAAACAGCGAATGCTATTTTGTTCTGATAATCATTATCATTTAGCTTTTTTGCTTCGTTATAATTTGAAATAAAACCACATTCAACGATTACTGCGGGCACATCCGAGTTGTAAAGCAAGTAAATATTTCTGTCAGCCGGTTTAACCGCTCTTTCATTATCCGGCTGAAGCAAGGCTTTAACGTTGTTTTTAATCGATTCTGCGAGTAAAGCGCTGTTTTTGTTGTTCTTACCGTAAAACACCTGAGTACCGCTGTATTTTTCAACGGTAAACTTATTCTGATGAATACTGATAACTATATTATTTATATCATTGTTAAATAATTCAAGCCGCTTTTTCATATCGGAAACCTTACGTTCCCTTAAAGATGTTCCGCTTTCGTTTATCATCTTATCAGAGTTTCTCGTCATAACGACATTGAATCCCGAAATTTTAAAAAGCTCTTTAAGCTTTAAGGAGATTTTTAAATTAATATTTTTTTCGACTGTTCCGTTATCAACTGCTCCGCCGTCTTCACCGCCGTGACCGGCGTCAATTATTATATTGGGTGCGTTTTTTGAAAAGGTATTCACAGTGCTTATTCTGTCTACACTTAAAAACGCCGCTACTATAAGAAAAATATAAACTAAAAGTAAAAGCACATATATAAAGTATTTTTTCTTATTCATATAACTCACCATTTAATTCTATGAGTATTAAATAAGAATATAACCTTATATATTGGTTGAAATAAGCTTTCGTAACGAGTTTTCAAAACGTACGTCGTCTTCTTTAGTCCTTTTTTTAGGTCCTTTAAGATGATGCTTAGAGTTAGACATACGCGCTTTTTTAGATAGATGTCTGTCCATTAAGAGCCCGTCGATATTATAGTCCGTAAATATCCTGCCGCTTTGATGTATAGCCATCGCGCCTTTTCCGAGAGCCAGAGCTGCTACTCCGTAATCCTGAGTTACTACAATATCGTTACGGCAGCATTTATTTATTAGTGCTATATCTACAGCGTCGGCTCCTGCTCCGATTACGCAAACCTCGCTGTAGTCGGAGTTTAAAATATGATTGGTGTAGCATAAAAGTACATCTTTAAGCATAAATTCTTTCGCGATCTTTTCAACGATCCTCGTTACGGGGCAGGCGTCCGCGTCAACATATATTATCATAAATCAATCTCGAGTGATACCGGACAATGGTCTGAGCCTAAAATATCGGTATAAATATCGGTGTTTATTATTTTATCCTTGATACTTTCTGAAACGACAAAATAATCAATACGCCAGCCTGCGTTATTCTTACGGGCATTAAACCTATATGACCACCACGAGTATACTCCGGTTACATCCGGGTGTTGATATCGCCAGCTGTCTACAAAGCCCGCATTTAAAAGCTCGGTGAATTTACCGCGTTCCTCATCGGAGAAGCCTGCGTTTCCGCGGTTGGTTTTTGGGTTCTTTAAGTCTATTTCGGTATGAGCAACGTTTAAATCTCCGCATAAAATAACAGGTTTTGTTTTGCTGAGCTTAAGCATATATGCTCTTAAATCATCCTCGAACTTCATACGGTAGTCTATTCTTTTGAGCTCATTCTGAGCGTTAGGAGTATAGCAGCATAAGAGAAAAAAGTTCTCAAATTCGCATGTGATGACTCTTCCTTCGTCAGTGTGCTTGTTATCTACGCCGAATACAACGCTTAACGGTTTGACCTTTGTAAATACCGCAGTTCCGGAATAGCCCTTCTTTTCGGCGCTGAAAAAGTATTTTTCATAGCCTTCGGGAGAAAAATCCGCTTGTTCGGGCTGCATTTTCGTTTCCTGAATACAGAAAACATCAGCGTTGATTTCTTTGAAGATTTCTTCAAAGCCTTTATTTAAGCATGCTCTGAAGCCGTTAACATTCCATGATACCAGTTTCATACTCTACCTCAAAATAGTTTTATTCATTTCTTTTCTTATTCTTTTATAATCGGGACAATAGATTTTAATGATGTTGTAAAAGGCTTCGCTGTGATTATGTACCAAAAGATGCGAGAACTCATGTATTATAACATAGTTTATTTGTTCCTTGGTACAATAAATAAGATTTGTGCTGAGAGCAATTATGCCCTTAACGTAATTACAGCTGCCCCATCTTGATTTCATTTTCTTCAGTTTTAATTGCGGCTTACCGGTTTTATAATCTTTGTTGAAAGTCAAAAACACACGTTCGTATTCGTGAATAATATAATCAACAAATTCCTCAGCCGTATAAAGCGGAACAGCCGCTTTATCAGAGCTACTAAAGTTATCTAAAGCTTTTAGTATAAAATCGCCTTTTCTTTTAACGAATTCATCGATATACTTGAGAGTTACCCTTGTATTTGCCGAGACGATCACAGTTGAATCAGGCTTGATCCTCAGATTGATATTTTTAACTTTTTTTCGTATTATCGTATATTTTATTTGTTTTCCATTATATTCAACGATTCTTACCATTTTTATATATTACTGCTTCTTTCGTATTTGCGTCTGAGAGTTTTCAGCGCCTTTGTTTCGATACGACTGATGTATGAACGGCTGACTCCGAGAATATCTGCAACCTCACGCTGAGTTATCGGTTCGTGTCCGTTTAATCCGTATCTTAGATTAATTACCTGCTTTTCCCTATCGTCCAGCTCTGAGTCTATATAGCTGTACAGCTTTTTCAGGTTTAGCTTAGTATTAAGTGAATCGATTATATTATCGTCAGTTGACAGTACGTCGATTAAGCTCAGCGGATTTCCGTCCTTATCGGTGTCGATAGCTTCGTTCAGCGAAATATCCTGAGATGTTTTTTTAAGATTTCTGAAATACATTAGAATCTCGTTTTCAATACAACGCGAAGCGTAGCTTGAAAGCTTAATATTTTTATTAATATCAAAAGTATTGATTGCTTTTATAAGACCGATTGTTCCGATCGATACTAAGTCGTCCTGGTCGTTTATACTTGAATAGTATTTTTTTATGATATGAGCTACAAGTCTTAAGTTGTGCTCGACAAGCTTGTTTCTTGCGCTTATATCTCCGTTTTTTGCTTTAATAAGATACTCTTTTTCTTCTTTGGCGCTGAGCGGTTTGGGAAATGAACCGTTGCCGCAGACGTGAAGTAAAAAGAAACAGACATACTGACCTAAAAATCCTAGAAGCTCCAGCATTAAAACCACTCCGTATAAAGAATAGTAAATTCTATGACGGAACAGTTTTAAATTTGCAAGTCCCGGTTTATTTATTTAGGCTTTTATCAACCTGCATCATAATCGCGCATTCCATTCGCTTTTTGAACAGCTTGCACCCATACTCGTAGATTCCGTTAATGGAGCCGGTCGCGTGATAAGCGTTTGCGGCGCAGCCTCCGCTGCAAAAGAGCTTAGCCCAGCAGTCTTTACATTCAGGTCGTGCATAAGCGTTACAAAGCTTAAATTCATCCTGTTTTTCTTTATTTACGACACCTCTCCAGATATCGCCCATAAGATAGTTTTCATCACCCACAAACTGATGGCAGGGATATAAATCTCCCCAGGGTGTTACGGCAAAGTATTCGCAGCCTGAGCCGCATCCGGAAATCCTTTTGTATATGCACGGACCGCCTGTTAAATCTATCATATAATGATAGAAGGTGATCGGCTTGCCCTCTTTTTCACGTCTGAGCATTTCCTTAGCAAGTATTTCATACTGCTCGAAAAGAACCGGTAAATCATCCTCGGTTAACGCGTACGGATCATCGTGGGCGCAGACTACAGGTTCCATTGAAAGCTCCGTGAAGCCTAAATCAGCCATATGAAAAATATCATTGGTGAAATCTATGTTATTGTGGGTAAATGTTCCGCGCACATAATAGCCCTTGTTCCCTCTGCGTTCTACAAAGTGCTTAAATTTAGGTACGATTGTATCGTAACTTCCCTTGCCGTTAACAGTTTTTCTGAGTCTGTCATGGACTTCTTTTCTGCCGTCAAGGCTTAAAACAACGTTATGACATTCCTTATTAGCAAAATCAATTACGTCATCGTCTACCAGCACGCCGTTTGTGGTAAGAGTAAAACGAAAGTTTTTATTATGATCCTTTTCTATTGATCGGGCGTATTCGACTATACCTTTTACAACCTCAAAATTCATCAACGGTTCTCCGCCGAAGAAATCAACCTCAAGATTACGTCTTTTTCCGCTTTTTTCAATAAGGAAATCTATTGCTCTTTTTCCAACCTCAAGGCTCATAAGGGCTCTTTCGCCGTGGTATTTTCCCTGACTTGCAAAGCAATATTCGCAGTTAAGGTTGCAGGTATGGGCAATATGAAGGCATAAAGCCTTAATTACGGTATTTTTCTTCTTGAAGTCAAAAGCTAAGTCAGCGTAAACATCCTCAGTAAATAGCTTTCCTTTATTTTCAAGTTCTTTTATATCGTCGAGACATTCCTCAATATCAGAGACAGATATATCGCTGTATTTAGACTGTATAGTGTTTATAATTCCTTCTTTGTTCTTATCTTTATACATAGAGATAATATCGTATGCGACTTCATCTACAGCATGTACCGAGCCGCTGAAAACATCAAGTACGATATTATATCCGTTCAGTTTAAATTGATGAATCATTTTTTACTCCATAAATATTAATTAAATATAGGAAAAGCCGTTTAACGCGTGAGCGATAAACGGCATAAATCCCGGTAAATATTACTCTTCGTTTAAGCACTTTTCGCACTGCTGATTAGCAACGCCGCATGAAGTTTTGCAAGCTGACTGACAGGAAGTCTGGCATTCGCCGCAACCGCCTTCTACAGTGCTTTTCTTTAAATCGCGAGTTTCAATAGTCTGAATTCTTTTCATATTGAAGAACCTCCTTATTTTATAATTTGATTTTATCATAAGTGTCGGTTATTGTCAACTTGTAAATAGCCTTTATAGTACTGTGACTTGAATTTTTTCGGGAATCCTGCCGCGTGTGCTTTGAACATTTACATTTTCACTTATAAGACGCTGTATGTATTCAATAATAGCAGCGCTGATTTTCTCTCCGGGTGTTATGATCGGAATCCCGGGAGGATATGCCCAGACGTATTCCGCACTGATTCTATCCGTGGAATTAAGAAATCCGGTGAATTCAGTATTTGTTATTTCACTGAAATCAGCGGCTTTTTCGGGCAAGCTGAAATTATACTCTATTTTAAATTCTTTTTCATTTAGCTTTTTATCAATTGTACTCAACGCTTTAAAAAGCTTTTTATAATCTGAAAAGTTATCGCAAACGGTAGTTATAAGAACAATATAGTTTTCACAAGCCATTTCAACCTCAATGTTGAAATCATCTCTGAGAATTTCTGATAACTTCGTCCCGTTGATATCGGAGCGACCTGTAAAAACTATAAGCTTCGTTATATCATCATACTCCAAAACCTTTAAATGATTAAGATTCTCAGAGTTTTTAAGAAGTTTTTTTCGCTCTTCAATAAGCTTTTCAAACAGTAAACCGCTGCGCTTTAAAAAATCAAGACATTCGTCGATTGAAGCCATAAGCACATACGAGGGGCTCGAGGTTTCGAATACCGAGAGCTTTATTCTGTATTCCTCGGCGCTTACCAGATTTCCGTTTATGTGAGCAAGCGCACACTGAGTAAGAGCCGGAAGCGTCTTGTGGAGGCTCATAACGGTGATATCGGCATAATTTGCGTTTTCTAAACAATGCGCTCCGTGAGCTGAGTCAGCCATAACGGGTATATTATATTTATGAGCAGTTTCGCAAACAGCCTTTAAATCCGAATAAACTCCTTCGTAAGTCGGTGAGGTTATTATAATCAGCTTCGGAAGAAAAGCTTTTATTTTTTTTTCGAGCTCATTAATTTCAACGGCTTTTAAAATACCGTATTCGTCAGGAATAGGTGTGATATACTCAATCTCAGCTCCGATAAGTTCCAGCGCGTTATATACGGATTTGTGACAATTTCGGGCGATAAGAGCCCTGTCCCCTCTTTTAAGCGCCGTATGAACACCTGCGAGAATACCGGCGGTTGATCCATTTATAAGTAAAAACGAGTTATCGCAGTTATAAATCTCCCGGGCTTTTTTTTCGATTTCACGAATAATCCCTACCGGGTTATGAAGGTTATCAAAGCCGTCAATTTCTGTGATATCGATATCATAAGGAAGTTTATTGCCAAGAAGCTTTATGTTTCTCTTGTGTCCCGGCATATGAAACGGGATTTTATCATTATTCTTTAATTTATCGTACAGCATTACGCATTACCGAATTCAAGCAGTTTAAGTTCTTTGTTATGGTCAAGGGCCCAGTCGATACTCCAGTAGCTCGTAAAGAGTAGTAGCTTATTGCCCTTTAAATCCTGAATACGTTTAGTATCTGAAGCTAAATCAAGCTGTTTAGGGTCAATGTCATCGTTATCGATCCAGCGTATAAACTCAAACGGCAGGTTTTCCATTATAATTTCAACATTATACTCATTTTCAAGCCTGTATTTGAGAACGTCAAACTGCAATACGCCGACTACTCCGACGATAACCTCCTCCATACCTGCGTCAAGCTCCTGAAAAATCTGAATAGCACCTTCCTGAGCGATCTGATTTATACCCTTAATAAACTGCTTGCGCTTCATTGTATCCTTCTGACGCACTAAGCAAAAATGCTCCGGCGCAAAGGTCGGAATACCCTTGTACTTAACCTTATGCTTTGCGGTACAAACGGTATCTCCTATCATAAAGATACCCGGGTCAAAAACGCCGATTATATCTCCGGCGTAAGCTTCATCGATAACTTCGCGCTCCTGAGCCATAATCTGCTGAGGCTGGGAAAGACGCATTTTCTTTTCTCCCTGAAGATGATATACGTCCATATCCTTCTCAAACTTACCCGAGCATATTCTCATAAACGCGATTCTGTCACGGTGAGCTTTATTCATATTAGCCTGGATTTTAAATACAAAGGCAGAAAAATCAGAATCGGTCTCAACAGTACCTTCCTCGGTTTCACGAGGACTGGGCGGCGGAGTCAGCTTTAAAAACTGCTCTAAGAACGGTTGAACGCCGAAATTAGTGAGCGCTGAGCCGAAAAACACAGGCGTTAAGGTGCCGTTTCTGACTAAGTCAAGATTAAACTCATCTCCGGCACCGTCAAGAAGCTCTATTTCGTCAATCAAATCCTGTTTTTTATCCTCAAGTAAATCGTCAAGTCTCGGGTCGTCAATAGGAATGATCTCCTCCTCAACTTCCTTTTGACCGTTATTGGCTGTAAAAGAAAGCACAGCCTTCGACTCTCTGTCGTAAACTCCCTTGAATTCTTTACCTGAGCCTATAGGCCAGTTCATCGGACAGGTATTTATTCCTAATACGGTCTCTATATCTTCGAGTAAATCGAACGGACTTTTAGCGTCTCTGTCCATTTTATTGATAAAGGTAATAATAGGTATATGGCGCATAACGCAAACCTTAAACAGCTTTTTAGTCTGATTCTCAACACCCTTTGACGCATCGATAACCATAACCGCGGAATCAGCTGCCATTAAGGTTCTGTAGGTATCCTCGGAGAAGTCCTGATGTCCGGGGGTATCAAGAATATTAATA
>CAZERR010000061.1:0-11757 GCA_964514785.1 uncultured Ruminococcus sp.
TTCATATCGCGTAACTCCTTTCAATCAGTTTTGCTTTGATTTTTTCGCGCGTCCGTCTCAGTTTGGATTTCACCGTTTCGATATTGATGTCCGTTTCACGGGCAATCTGAGAAACTGTCTGATCGTAATAATAATACCTTATCAATATCTCCCTGTCGGGCAACGGTATCTCAGAAATAACCTCGCGCAGCTCACGGTGGATGTCCTTCTTTTCCGTTTCGTCCGCGATCGAAAAATCGTCCTCGGGGTCATAATCATCAATATTGAGCGTCATCTTGTTATGTAAACTCTTGATTTTATTCAGTGTGCGCGTTTTGGCAATACTGCAAAGATAACCCTTGAGCTTGCCCTCCTGCACCTTTTCGGCGTTATTCCACAGCGTCACGAACACATCGGCGGTCACTTCCTCGATATCTTCCTTCTGAAGACTTCCTTTGGATGTGGTATATATGATAGATGCCGCAAAACGCGAATACTGCTCAATGATTTGCGTCAACGCCTTTTCGTCGTGCTTTTTCAGCTTTTCAACAAGCCTGTCACTCATTCGATTCATCCCCTTTGCTTCTTTTTGAAGCGCTTCTGTATATTATAACAGCTTTTAACTGTATTTGGGTGCAAAAAACAAAAAAAATTTGAGTGCCAAAACAAAAATCCCGTTATGAACACTCATACATTTTGGTGTAACAGAGCTTGAATAGATTCTTGATATAACAACAGTAATACGTTATAATAAAAACAACAACACTTAATTAAAGGAAGATTCGAAATGGTATTCGGAAAAAAATCAAAGCTAATTTCGGAATTTGAGTTTATCAAACTTCGCACAAGCGGTATGCGTTTTACAGCCGAGGATGAAATTATAATGAAAGAAAACGGCGCTGAGATTTCAAGGTACTCGATTCGGTATTCGGGCGGTAAGGATGAACGAATTCTCGAAAAGAGGACATTGTGCAGCGAAGAAAAGGTTATAAAGCTTATAAACGACTGTAAGCTGCTTTCATGGGACGGATTTCACGGCGCACACCCGAAGGGAGTGCTCGACGGAATAATGTTCACTTTAAAAGCGGTAGTAAACGGCACGGAAAAGATATATGCAGAAGGCTCGCAGAATTTTCCGAAACACTACCGTGACTTTACCGACGGGTTGTACAAGCTGCTTAACGAAGAATAAAACGAAGGTTATATAAAATGAAAATACTTGTATCCGGACTTGTAAATATAGAAACGACCGTGGCTGTCCGCGGATTTCCGATTGAATACTATCCCATTGATTTCAGTTTTTTCGGGATAAACTCAAACGTCTCGGGAGTCGGTTATAATATCGCAAAAGCGCTCAAAACCCTCGGCGACGATATAAACCTCTTTTCCTTTACGGGAAACGACGACGAGGGCAAACGGGTGCTCTCACGGCTAAAAAAAGATAAAATCAACTGTAAAAATATAAAAAACATCCTAAAAAACACCCCTGTTTCAGCCGTGCTGTACGACGAGAGCGGCAGGCGGCAGATTTACTGCGATTTAAAGGATATTCAGGAGCAGAGCATTGATTTTAATACCGCTCAGCCCGACCTTAAAAGCTGCGACGCCGCTGTGCTGTGCAATATCGAGTTCAACCGCGGACTAATTAAAAATGCCGGAAAGTCCGGCATTTTAACGGCGACTGACGTTCATGTACTGAGCGATATCGAGGACGACTACAACCGGGATTTTATGGAAAACGCCGACATTCTCTTTTTAAGCGACGAAAAGCTCCCCTGCCCTGCCGGGGAATTTATCAAGAGGCTTCACTCGCGCTATAAAAACAAAATCATCGTTATCGGTATGGGAGGAAAAGGCGCAATGCTCCTCGACGGTGAAAGCGGCGAAATAAGCGTTATCCCCGCGTATAAGGGCGTTAAAATCGTAAATACCGTCGGAGCCGGCGACGCGCTGTTTTCGGCGTTTCTGCATTACTATCTTAAAATGAAAAATCCCCGCGCTGCTCTCGAAAGAGCAGTTGTTTTCGCGGGAATAAAAATCGGAAGCGACGGAGCCTCAAACGGCTTTTCTGCCGAAGAAGAAATCGAAGCAGTATTCAGTTCCTGATTTTTCTCATAGCGGTTTTCTCGATCCGGCTTACCTGAGCCTGTGAAATACCGATCTCCGAAGCGACCTCCATCTGAGTTTTACCCTTAAAAAACCTCAGCCCGATTATTTTCTTTTCCCGGTCGCTGAGGTTTTTTATTGCGTCCTTCATCGAGATTTCGTCCAGCCAGTCCTTATCGTCGCAGTTATCGCCTATCCGATCCATAACGTAGACCGTTTCTCCGCTGTCGGAAAATAAAGGCTCGTAGAGCGATACGGGCTCCGCGATCGCCTCGAGCGCCAGCACCACGGTATCTCTCGGAAGCCCGAGCTTTTCAGCGATTTCATCGACTGTAGGCTCGCGGTCCATTTCGTTAATAAGATTCTCCTTTACCTGCATTGCGTGATACGCGATATCCCTCATCGAGCGCGACACCCTGACGGGATTATTGTCTCTTAAATACCGCCTTACCTCTCCGATGATCATCGGCACCCCGTAGGTAGAGAACCTCACGTCCATATCGGGGTTAAAATGGTCTATAGCCTTTATAAGCCCTATTACCCCGACCTGAAAAAGATCGTCGGGGTTTTCTCCGCGGCCTGCAAAACGCCTTATAACCGAGAGCACAAGACGCAAATTACCGTTTATCATTCTCTCGCGGGCAGCTTTTTTCTCGGCACCCGAGCCGTTTTTTATCTTCTCTAAAAGCGCGCGCTTTTCCTTCTCCGTAAGCACCGTGAGCTCGGAGGTATTCACTCCGCAAATTTCGACCTTATTATACTGCAAGAAAACATCTCCCCGGGGTAAAATATTATGCGTTCTAAATACAGTATTGCCGTAAGAGATTTTATAATTCAAAACAGCTTCAAAAATAAAATGTTAAAAATATTTTAAATTTGCGAAATAATTTGTTTAAAACGTGCATATTTTTTTCTTCACCTATTTGTTATAATGAATGTATAAGAAGTTTTGAAAGGAATGATTACCAGGATGGAATTTATGTAGAAAAAGATTATCGCCGTTGTGCTCTGCGTAGCCATAGCGGCGACAGCGTTCTGTCTCGCGCCTATCGCTCAGGCGGCGGATACCTCTAAATCTGCGGTCTCGGCGGGCACTGTCAAGAGTGCGGACGACTTTTCGTGGGATAACGCTTCGGTGTATTTCCTGCTTACCGACCGTTTTAAAAACGGTAAGACCTCGAACGACCACGCCTATAAGAGAAATCTTGACCAAAGCGGTAAACCCGCTTACGGCCGTTCAAACGCAGGCGCGTTCCACGGCGGCGACTTCGTAGGTATCACCGAGAAAATCAACGACGGCTACTTTACCGACCTCGGAATAAACGCACTGTGGATCACAGCTCCCTACGAGCAGACTCACGGCTACGTTATGGCAGGTTCAGGTAAAACAAACTCCTTCCCGCACTACTCCTACCACGGCTACTATGCAGCCGACTTCTCTCAGGTTGACTAGGCTTACGGCACAGAGGCTGAATTCGCGGCAATGGTAGAAGCGGCTCATAAGAAGGGCATAAGAATCGTGCTCGACGTTGTAATGAACCATGTAGGTTATAACACAATCGCCGATATGAACGAGTACGGCTTCGGTAAGCTCAAGAACGGCTGGCAGACTCCGTACTATAACCACACTATCACCGACAGCTCCGATAACGGCTACCACTCCTTTATCGACTACTACGATTCAAGCTGGACTAAATGGTGGGGACCGCAGTGGATCAGAGCAGGTCTCGGCGGCGGATATCAGGAAGGCGGCGGAGACGACCTTACAAAGAACCTCGCGTTTCTCCCCGACGTAAAGACCGAAAACAGCGCTACCGTAGATATTCCCCAGTATCTCCAGACCAAGTGGAATAAGGAAGGTACTCTCTCAAAGAAAAAAGCCGAGCTGAACACCTTCTTCTCCTCAGGTAAATCAAAAACAGTAAGAAACTATCTCGTATGCTGGCTCACAAGCTGGGTAGAAAAATACGGAATCGACGGCTTCCGCTGCGATACCGCAAAGCACGTTGAGCTCGCAAGCTGGAAGGCTCTTAAGGAGCAGGGACTCAAGGCTCTTAAGACCTGGAGAAGCAAGAACCAGGGCAAGCCCGGCGCAGACTGGGACGAGGACTTCTGGATGACAGGCGAATGCTTCCCCCACTATGTAAACTACGACAGCTTCTACACCGAGGGCGGCTTCGACTCGATGATCAACTTCTCGTTCAACGACGACTCAAAATCCTTTAACGCAAGCGGACGCGGCGTTCCCGACAAGGGCTCGATCAACAGCCTTTACGCCGACTACGCCGGCAAGATCAATACCAACGATAAATTCAACGTACTCTCCTACCTCTCCTCTCACGATACAACTCTCTGCCGTAACAATATGGCTTACCAGGGCTCGGCGTTCCAGCTTCTCCCCGGCGCAATTCAGATCTACTACGGCGACGAGTGTAACCGTCCTCTTGCTAACGCATTTGAGGATCATAACCTCAGAAGTGATATGAACTGGAGCAGTCAGGACAAGAACCTCCTCGCTCACTGGCAGAAGGTAGGTCAGTTCCGTAACAAGCACGTTGCAGTAGGCGCCGGCTCGCATAAGAACTTAAGCGCAACTAACGGTACGGCGTTCGCCCGTACATATGATAAGGGCGGCGTAAAGGATAACGTAGCCTGCGTTATAGGCGCTTCCAATAACTCCAACGTAACTATCACGCTTTCCGGCACATTCGCTGACGGAACAGTTGTTAAAAACTATTACGACGGCAAGACCGCTACGGTTTCCGGCGGTAAGGTAACATTCTCGAGCGGCTCAAACGGTACGATCCTCGTGGAGAACGCCTCCGGCTCAACTCCCGCGACCGAGGCTCCTACTACTCAGCCCGCGACAAGCTCGACTCAGCCTGCGACAGGCTCGACTCAGGCTACCGAGGCTCCCGTACCCGACAGCGGACTTTACGGCGACGTAACAGGCGACAACAAGGTTTCCATCAAGGACGCGACCGCTATCCAGAAGCACTTAGCAGATATCGAAAAGATCAGCGCAAGCCGTCAGCCCTACGCTAACGTAAACGGCGACAGCGGTATTTCTATCAAGGACGCGACCTGTATCCAGAAATATCTCGCCTTACTCGAGCATAATTCAAAGACAGGTCAGCCCTTCGGCGGCGCTACTGCTACCGAGGCTCCGACAAACGCTCCGGTCGTAACCGAAGCTCCGACCGACGCTCCTACAGAAGCTCCCACGGAAGAATCCACCGACGCTCCCGTTCCCGAGGGAAGAGTTGCGATTCTTATGAATGACGCCAACTGGGACAGCGCGAATATCTACTACTGGAAGCAGGGAGGCTCAGGTCCCAACGCATGGCCCGGAGTTCCGATGACAAAGAGCGACGACGGCTCCTACTTCTCAGCAGAGGTTCCCGAGGACTGCGATATGGTCGTATTCAACAACGGCAGCGAACAGACAAAGGACCTGCAGTTTGAACCTGGAAAGAAATACTCATTCCTCGAAAATAAAAAATAAACAGGATTTATAGTAATATATAACAAAAATAATGGCGGATTTGAATATCCGTCATTGTTTTTTTTAATTGACAAATACTGTAAATAGTATATAATAAGAGTGTTAAAAGGATAGTTGTAATTCATTGACTTTTTATGAAACAGGGGGCGATGATAATAGTTTTTCTGAGAGATATTATCAACGAACACAAGGACTTTGGCAAGCAGATTTTTGTACTCGCCAAAACCGAGCTTATAAAAACATATAAGGGCGCGGCTATCGGTCCGTTTTGGGCAGTAGTTAAACCCGCCTTTACCCTATTCGTATACTGGTTCGCGTTTTCGATCGGTATTAAAAAACTTGGACATGTTGACGTTCTGATTCACGACCATGTGCTTTCTTTCGACCGTTTTCTCTTTATGCTCGTTGGTTTTATTCCGTGGTTCTTTATCTCGGAAAGTATAACCAAGGGCGCTAAGGAAATAAGACTTAACAGGCAGTATGTTACTAAAATCAACTTCCCTGTTTCCACTATTATGACCTTCACCTCGATAGCGCGTCTGTATGTGCACCTAGCCTTATCGCTTATTATGTACGTTATAGTGGCGCTTATGTGGGGTACAAGCTGGTATAACCTTCAGATTTTCTTCTATATGCCGCTTATGTTCCTGTTCTTCCTGTTCCTCTCGTGGAGCACTGCGCCGATGTGCGCGTTCAGCCGCGATATGGAAAACGCAATCGTATCGATTATGTCGGGTATATTCTGGCTGACAGGCGTTATCTACAACTCCTACGATTTGCCGGCGCCTCTCGATAAAATTATGCTTTTCAACCCGATCAACTTCTTCGTTAACGGCTACAGGAACGCTTTCCTTTACGACAGGTTCTTCTTCGAGTTTAAAACGGAGTTTGTGATATTCCTAGTTGAGTTTATTGCTCTGTTCTTCCTCGGAGTATTCAACTACAACCGTCTCAGAAAGAAAATCCCCGACGTGCTTTAATGCGTACAAAGGAGAAACATAATGAGTGAATTTTTTGATAATATGAACCGCGTTGAGGTCGATAAAAGCGCCAAGCCGGTTATAAAATTCGACAACGTATGTAAAACCTATACACTTTATAAAAGCGACCAGGAGCGTTTCAGAGCGCTTTTCAAGAAGCCTAAGCATCCCACCCTTCACCGCGCGCTCGATCATGTGAGCCTTGAGGTCCACAAGGGCGAGGCTGTCGGAATCATGGGCGATAACGGATGCGGTAAATCCACCCTGCTCAAAACCGTTACCGGCGTTACCTTCCCGGACGAGGGTACCGTTGAGGTTGACGGAATGGTTGCGGCTCTGCTCGAGCTTACCGCAGGCTTCTCCATTGATATGACAGGCAGAGAGAACATCTACCTTAAGGGCTATATCCTCGGCTTAACCGACGATGAGATCAAGGTGATTGAGGAAAGAGTAGTTGATTTTGCCGAGCTCGGCGACTATATCGACCAGCCCGTAAGAACATACTCCAGCGGTATGAAAATGCGTCTCGGCTTCGCTATTAACGTAAACATTTCGCCTGATATCCTCGTGGTTGACGAGGCTCTGGCGGTAGGCGACGCCGCGTTTAAGGCTAAGTGTAAGAATAAGATCCGCGAGATTATCGAAACAGGCGTAACGGTTCTTTTCGTAAGCCATAACGCCGCTCAGGTCGAGGAGATCTGTGAGCGCGCGATTTATATGAAGAAGGGACAGGTTATTTTTGACGGTCCTACTCCCGAAACGCGTCTTGTATATATCACCGACAAGCGCGAAATGCAGATAGACCGCCGTAAAAAGCGTATCGCTCAGCTTGAAAAGCTTATCGCTACCTCTGATAATGAGGAGGATATCCAGGCGGCTAAAAACGTACTGCCTAAGCACCAGAAGCGTCTTGAACAGTTTGAGGCGGAGCTTGCGCAGTATACTGAGGACCTTAAAAACTTCCGTATCGAAAAATACGGCAGCGCGGATAAAACAGGATTTGATCAGTAATTTAACGCCGGCTTCGGACAGGGTTTCGGGCCGGCTGTTGTTTTAATACAGGAGTACACTTTATGGAAGTTAATACCTTACTTAATTACGAGCTGTACAGCGATATACTGCGCGTTACGGAAAGCGACGTAAACTTCAACGAATTCAAGGGCAAAACCGTGCTTATCACCGGCGCAGGCGGTCTTTTGGGCTTTTACCTTACATGCGCCTTTCTTATCTCAAACGACCTCTACGATACCGGCATCAAGGTCATCGCGGTCGATGACAGCGATGAAATATTCAAGCAGTACGGAAAACTCACATACCGCGAGGATATAGATTTTACGGTAAGCGAGGATTACTCCAACCTTCTTACGGCTGAGGCTGACTGCGTTATAAGCATTAAACCGCTTACAAACGACGCTTCGGCGCTTAATATGTTTGAGCTAATCAATAAAAACAACGCCGGCGCAGTCTTGAATTCTGCAAGCTCGGTCTACGGAGACGTATTCAACGGCAGGGATAAGATCTGCGAGAACGATACCGGCTATAACGACTGCTGCGGCGATAACCCGGAAATTCAGTCAATGCGCTGCGCGGAAAGCGCCGCGCTCGCGCTCGTTAAGCAGTACGGCAGGGATATTAAGCTCACCCGTATGTGCGACGTTTACGGCGCTCTGAAAAAAGGCTGCGATAAAAAGTACTTCGATATCCTTATTCATATTATAGAAAAAAACGACATTGAAATCGAAAAAAACGACGGCGCTCTCAAGAGCTGTATCTATGTTACCGACGCAGCCTCGGCACTTTTAAAGGTACTGCTTGACGGCAAGCCCGGCGGTATTTACAATATCGCCTACGCTAAGGCTTCGAGCGTTCATATCTTTGCGCAGTTCTGCGTAAAGCTTTTCTCAAATCTCGACTTAAAGCTCGTATATAAGGAAAAGCCGCGCACTCTCTCCCCTATGGCTCCGACAGTAAAAGTGCTCGATATTTCAAAGCTAAAGGCGCTCGGTTTTACGCCCGAGGTCGAGCTTCAGGACGGTATAGTGAAAGCGGCGAAAATTCTTTACGACATCAGGAAATGAGGTGAGCACAGTGTTGATGAAGGAGCTTCTTAACGTATTTCAGTTCGACTGGGCAATGAGCCCCGCTATGGCTGAAAACAAGCCCGAAAAGCTTAAAAATAAATCCATACTTATCTCAGGCCACGAGGTTGCGCTTGCGCTCGCTTACACTATTATGTGTCTGAACGATAAGCTGAAGCTCGGCGCGAAGGTGTTTTTATGCTCGCCCGAAAGCGACTTTGAAAGCAAGATCATTCCCGGCGCGCTCGACCGCGGTGATTTGATTTACAACAGTATAGATTATATCGACGAGATCAAACAGAAAATCGATATCGTTATTCATACAGGTGTTTGCGCAGCCGAGATCAAGCCGACCTTTGAAACGTATAAGTCGGAGATCTCCGCGCTCGGCGAGGTGATAAGCTTCTCTAAAAAGCGCAGAGTTGAAAGGGTGTTTCTCCTCTCCGACAGCCGCGTTTACGGTAAGGGCGAGAATAAATACCGCGCCTTCGCCGAGGGCGAATTCGGAAAAGCATCAACTGATGATTTAGCCGTTCAGCTTATGCGTGAAATCGAAAGCACCTTTACCCGTGAAACAAATCCGCGCAAAAGCGCTGTGCTCAGAACCGGCGTGATCTTAGGCGGAGGAATCGGCGCGCACAACGGACTCGAGGATGTTTTCAGGGCTGTTGCCGAAAGCAGACAGACCGAGCTTTATTCCACAGAAAATAAAGTTTCTTTTATATATATGACAGACGTTTTCAACGCGCTGTATATGCTCTACGATAAGAAAAAGAACGGCGTTTACAACGTTGCGGGAGCGGATTGCACCGCGTCCACGGGTACCCTCGCGGCTATGCTTCACGATATTTTTACGAGCTCCGTTAAGATAAATATGGTTGATAACGGAAGCTTTGAGGGCAGCGAGCTAAACTGCGGAAAGATCGTTTTCGACGGATTCAAACCATCTATCGACTTAACTACCGCGCTCGAGCTGTGCGTTATGAGCTATAAAAAAGAGAACGTTGACGACTTTTGCTTTGCCCACGAGCATATGGGACGGCTTGAGGCTATCCAGCAGGTGCTTATGGCATATCTCATCGAGGTAGATAACATCTGTAAGCGCCATAACATAACGTGGTACCTCGGCGGCGGAACCCTGCTCGGAGCCGCACGTCACGAGGGCTTTATCCCATGGGACGACGACGTTGATATCATGATGCTCCGCGAGGATTACGACAAGTTTCTCGAGGTTGCTCCTGCCGAGCTTCCCGAGGGTATGATACTCGAGGACCCGAAAAAGAATAAAAGATATAACTACGCATACGCGAAGCTGCGTCTCACCGATACGGTATTCGCAACGGACTTCTCAAAAAATCATAAGGGTATGAACAACGGCTTTGCCTTCGATATTTTCTGTCACGACAAGACAGCTAACTCAAAACTCGGTCAGAAGATCCACAGCAAGCTTACGCTGTTCTGGCTGGCGTGTGTTTTCAATAAGTGGAACCACAGAAAAGCCGATAACGGAAACAAATTCCAGTCGGTCATTACCGATTTCTGCAAGACGATTTTTCCGCTCCGCTTCTCAATGAGGATGCTGCTCTTTACGCTTGAGATGTTCAAGCATAAAAAGAAGGCGAAATATCTCTACGACGGAATGGGTAAAAGCGTGCACAAGGGCGGCTTCGATAAAACCTTCCTCGATAACGAAATACGACTCGATTTTAACGGCTATAAAATGCCCGTACCTGCTAAGTATAAGGAGTATCTTACAAACCATTACGGCGATTTTATGGAGCTTGCTCCCCTCTCGACGCGTATTATGGGACACGAAATAACACTCAGCGATTTGAATAAATACGCCGAGTTCCAAATTTCTAATAAAGAATTATTAGAAAAAGGATTTTAAACGTTCGGGGATATCAATTTCAAAAAGAAACGCCAAAACTTGACGAGGACACTTAAAAATGCCTGAATTAAGCGTACATAATTTATCAAAAAATTTCATAGAACGCAACCTTTTCGAAAACGTAACCTTTGAGATTGAAAAGGGCGACAAGGTAGGTTTTATCGGTGCCAACGGCACAGGTAAGACCACTTTGTTCAGGATAATAAACGGCGAGCTCGAAGCAGACAGCGGTCAGGTCGTGATCGGCAGCAGCACCTCGGTAGGTTATATGGAACAGCACGCCTGCACCCATCCCGAGCGCAGTATTTATGACGAGCTTTTATCGGGCTTTCAGTATCTTGTAGATATGGAAGCGGAAATAGAGAAGCTTAATATTTTCGTCGGAAACTATCCTACGCCCGAGAATATCGAAAAGCAGACGGCGCTTATCGAGAAGTTTGAGCGTCTCGGCGGTCTTACCTATAAGGCGCGCACACGCTCCGCTCTTATCGGCTTCGGATTTGAGGAAACAAACTTCGATATGCCTACAGGAAAGCTCTCCGGAGGTCAGCGCTCAAAGCTCAGCCTTTTAAAGCTCTTACTTTCGCGCTCAAATTTTCTGCTGCTTGACGAGCCCACCAACCACCTAGACATAAGCTCCGTCAACTGGCTTGAGAACTTCATCAAGGACTTTAAGGGCTCTATGCTGATTATCAGCCACGACCGTTACTTCCTCGATAACGTCACCAACAAGACGATTGAGCTCGAAAACCGAAAAACTATGATGTATAAGGGCAACTATACCGAGTTCAAGCGCAAAAAGCAGGCGTATACCGAAAGCCTGCGGCATAAATACGAAAACGATTTAAAGGAAATCAAACGCATTGAAGGTATTGTTGAACAGCAGAAGCGCTGGGGCACCGAGCGCAATTATATAACCGCCGCCAGCAAACAAAAGCAGGCGGATAAAATCAAGGCTCAGCTCGTCACTCCCGAAGCTATGCTCGAGAGCATCCATATGCGCTTTGATATTAAAAGAGAAAGCGGCGAGGATGTGCTGATAGCCGAGGGGCTCTCAAAAAGCTTCGGCGATAAAAAGCTTTTTTCAAACGTCAGCTTTCATATTAAGCGCGGCGAACGCGTATTTATTATTGGTGAGAACGGCTGCGGAAAGACAACGCTTTTCAATATGCTGCTCGGAAAAATGGCGTTCGACAGCGGTATCATAGACTACGGCGC
>CAZERR010000062.1:0-11494 GCA_964514785.1 uncultured Ruminococcus sp.
AATAGACTAACCGCATACACCGTAGTGTATGCGGTTAGCTTTGGTGGGGACTGCTGGGCTCGAACCAGTGACCTCTTGCATGTCAAGCAAACGCTCTGACCAGCTGAGCTAAGCCCCCATAGGCTTATTATAACACTTTATATTTTATAATTCAACCTTCAACTAAGCAATTAAAAATCCGTACGCTTATTTTGATTAAGTCTCAGGCGCAGGCTCGTCCTTTACCTTCTGGATCTCTTTAGCGAACACGTCGTTGATAGAGCTTTCGGGAAGGTTAAGGCTTTCCTGACCGCTGACCGATACGTCGGCGAAATTATCGAACAACAGCTGTTTCGCTCTTAACAGCTCGAGGATCCTCTCGTCTATCGTCTCATCGGCGAGCAAGCGGTGGACTATTACGCTTCTTACCTGCCCCATTCGGTAGGCGCGGCTTATCGCCTGATGCTCTATCGAGGGTTTGATTTGAGGCTCGCAGATTATTACAACAGACGCAGACTGGATATTAAGTCCCGTTCCGCCCGCCTGAATCTGCGCGAGCAATACAGCGCCGTCCTGAGCTTTATCAAATTCGTCGATGATTTCCTGCCGTCTTTTAGGCTGAATACTTCCTGTTATCGGCTCGAGGCAGAGTTCTCCGAGCGCCTTGCTTACCGTTTCGATTGTATTGATAAAGAACGAGAATACAAGCACCTTGCGGTTATCCTCCTTAGCCTGCTCGCAAATTTGGAGCAGCCGCTGAAGCTTTGAGGAATCCCCGGGCTCTACGCCGAGGAAGGAAACCTGGCGCATAGACATATAGTTTTCGCTCAGAGCGCTTTCCCTGTAGGCTTTATACTCGCTGCCCGAAATAAGGCACCATTCCTCTTTCTGGATGAGGTCGGGAAGCTCGGATAAAACGTCCTCTCTCGTGCGCCTGAAATATACAGGCGCAATTATCTTCCTGAACTGAGGCGCGCCGGAAAGCGCCTGAATGTTCTTGATCTCCGAGGCTATATCGGGACGCAGACAGGCAATAAGAAAGCTCATCTCCTCCACCCTGTTTTCAAGCGCAGTACCCGTCATAAAGAGGACTCGTTTTGCGTTATCAAGGATACTAAGCAGGTTTTTCGTACGCTTAGCCTGAGGATTCTTAACGTAATGCGCCTCGTCAACTACGAGCATACCGTACTTAAATATATCGTTAAGCTCAAATTTTTCCAAGGTTTCGTATGTTGTTATGGCTATTCCGCCGTTTTGCTTCCAGCTTTCGAGCAATTCGGCGGCGTTCTTTCCGTGGATTTTCACGCAGTTGATGTCGCAGAATTTTTCGGTCTCGCGGCACCAGTTTATCAAAACGCTCGCAGGACATACTACCACAAAATGGTGCTCTCCCGAGTTTCTCATAACAACAAGCGAAGCGATCGCCTGAACGGTTTTTCCGAGTCCCATCTCGTCGCCGAGAAGCACCCTGCCCTGATTTATTATATATTTTACACCGAATTTTTGATAGGTTCTGAGGTCGCATTTTAATCCTGTTAAATCGAGAGCGACCTTCTCTATTTCCTCTCTCAGCGACTCGCTGAGCCCGGAAGCCGCTTCGCTTTCGCCCGACTGCCGGATCCCGAGTTCCTCGAGAATCGTATAATACTGAGGCGAATTGCTCTCGAAGTCCTTAAAGACCTGACCGCCGGCGCTGAAGCCCGAGGTTTTAACGGCGTTGTAAACAGCGTCGATGTCAGCGCTGTAGGAACTATTAGCGAGATCATCGAGATATCCGCACGCCTGACGCGCGTTTTCCTTTGACTGCGCACCTGCAAAAAGCCACTTCAGTCTGCCTTTCGCCGGACGGGAGGCGCTGAGACTCGACTTAACATCGGAATCGGTTTCCTTAAAAATCTTCTCCGCGCGGTCAAATTCCTGCTTCTGTACTCTGTAGTCACGAAGCACCGTAAGAAGCTGAGAGTTTTCAAAGCTTTTATCGTCTACGGAAAGCCTTATCGCGGTGTTGGCGGCGGCGTTTTTTAACAGCTCATCCGAAATGGCCTTTATCTTTTCGGCAGTCTGCCTTCCGATTCCGCTGACGCGTTCGAGCGAGGTAACCGACGCCTTCGCGACATCCGCTATGGTCTTATAGCCGGCCGCGCGCAGCGGAGCTATCCTTATACCCTGCTTTCCGGAGTTAAGCTCCTCGATATCAATATCGGCAAGCGTGTTTTTAACCGCAGCGGTCAGGTAACGCTCCGCCGCTGCTTCTATTTTTTTTCGCAGTTCCTGCTGCTTGGTTATAACTGACAGGAGCTTTTTTCTCGCTGCTTCAACTATCCTTATATTCTCTCGAACTTTTGTATGATCAGGCTTGAATTTATCGCTCATAACGTCCTCCGGAGTGGATTTTTTCTCATTATATCACAATATCCTTAAATTGTCACAGCTACAGCAAAAATAGTATGGAAAAAATGCAGCTTCGTGCTACAATTAAGTCATCTCAAATTATCAGGAGGAAAAAAATATGCTGGAAATCGGAACAAAAGCCCCGGGCTTTACTCTCCCCGACCAAAACGGCGAGATGAAATCACTTAATGATTATAAGGGCAAAAAGGTTGTGCTCTACTTTTATCCCAAGGATATGACCTCGGGCTGCACAAAGCAGGCATGCGCATTCGGGGAACTGTACCCTCAGTTTCTTGAGAAGGGTGCGGTCGTACTCGGCGTAAGCAAGGACACCGTAGCCTCTCATAAACGCTTTGAGGAAAAGTACGGTCTTCCGTTCACTCTACTGTCCGACACCGAAAAGGAAGTCCTTCAGGCTTACGACGTATGGAAGGAAAAGAAGCTCTACGGCAAGGTAAGTATGGGTGTGGTACGCACAACCTACTTAATCGACGAAAACGGCGTTATTATTAAAGCGTTCGGCAAAGTCAAGGCAGCAGATAATCCTGCCCGGATGCTTTCGGAGCTCTGATAAAAAAGTATTGTAAAAAAACGTGCGCACACATGGCGCAACTGAGCAAGCAATTAAAAGAGGCTGTGAGTTTTTTCACAGCCTCCTTGTTTATCCGAAAAAGTAGTCATTATCCGAGTCGCTGATTTTTCCTTCGCCGTAACCCTTACTCTCATCGTTATCGGAAAAAACCAAGTCATTATCCCCGGTATTCATCCTCTCCTCCGCATTGGCGTCCGGGTACGCGTCGTCCTCAGAAAATACAAAATCGTCCTCTACGGAAACGGGATACAGTTTTTGACCGTTCTCCTCATATTGGTCAATATCGTTAAAAATCAAATTTTCCTGTTCACTGTCAATTTCTGCGCTTTCGTCATAATCCTCGTATTCGTCGCCTTCGCTAAATACTAAATCACCGTCCGCAGTATCGATTTCCTCGATTTCATAATCCTCAGTATAATCATCATCACCGCTAAAGAGCAATTGCGCTTCCCTCTCGGTAGGTTTAACCGCGTCGTAGCCGATATCATCATTCTCATCGACCTCGGAGAATACTACTTTATCCTCCGTAGCCCGAACTATGCGACCGCTTTCATCGCGCTCGATATTCTCGTCATCACCGGCAACGACCTTCATATGTACAATCTTAAAAGCAAGGAAGACAAGCTTAACGAACACAAACAGAATTACGCTGAGCAAAACGGACCAGCCGAGATAGTTATTAAAAAGATGAGCGCGCAGCGCGATGTATATATACACACATCCCGTTGCTAATTCCGCAACTGTTGCAAGCTTCGGGGCAAAAATAAGTATGGTGAGAAACGCCATCATGGATATTATCCAAAAAATCAAAAGCAGACTTCCGCTCAGCCTGGCATCGGTTATAATATGAACCTGAACGAAATTTATCATTCGCGCAATAATTACGTTTATCGGTATCACAAAAACCAAAAACGGCAGTATTCTCCTTGCAAACAGAGAGTACCACATCCCCATAGACTGCTCGATATCATCTATCTTGATTATAAACCTTTCCGCTTTTCCCGGTATTATTTCTTCTCTGTTTATTTCATTTTTTTCCAAATATAATCACCGCCTTATTTAAAAAGCCACGGCATAAGCTCCGCACCTCGGACAGACAATATCCGTCACCGCCGGTTTTGCGCTGTCCGACGCATAACAGTATATGCTCAGTTTCATTATACCGTTTTTTGCGTGATAGTCAACATTGATTTTAAGTTAAATGTCACGGCGGCGTATTTTGAACTGAATATTTCACAAAAACAAGAAATCGCGCACGCGGGGCGCAACTGAGCAGGCTATGCAAAAATGAAGCAGTTCATTCCGGTCAAGGTTTGAACTGCTTCGTAATTTCATTTATGATAATTGTGACTTATCTTCTCAGATACTCCGACGATACGGGGAATTCAAAATATGTATCCGGATACGGCTCTTTATCAAGAGTAAAGTGCCACCACTCGCAATCAATAGGCAAAAATCCGTTTCGAAGCATTGAACGCCTGAGAGTCATCCTGTTTTCGTACTGTTCCTCGGTTATTCCCGTGTAATCGGGATGAGACGCTTCGCTGAACAGATCGAACGAGCTGCCCATATCAAGCTCTTTTCCCGTGCTCATATCAAGCAGGGTCAAGTCGATCGTACTGCCGCGGCTGTGGCTCGATTGCTTCGCTATATATCCCTTATCAAAAAGCTCCTGCTTCTGAAGCTCGGGATAAAAATAGGGCTTCATACGGATATCGGTATCCTCAATACCCCAGAGAACAAAATGCTTTACCGCGCCTGCGGGACGGTAGGCGTCAAAAACCTTAAGCCGGTAGCCCTGAACCATCATTTCGCTGCTCACGGATTTCAGCGCGCGCGCCGCCTCCTTCGTCAAAAGGGCGCAGGGCTCCTCATAGCCGTCGATCCGCTCGCCGATAAAATTGTAGGTCGAATAGTATCGAATCTCCTGAACGATATTCGGTACATAGTCCGCAAGCAATACAAATCCCGAAGGATCCATCGTATCATATGATATATAGCTTTTCATAAAAACTCCCCGCTGTTCAGCATATAATATCTGAGATTAAGTTACTGCATTTTGCCGAGTCTCAATCAGTTATACCCGTTTGAAACGACCTCCCAGCCATCCTCGGTCTGAGCAAGCCACCACTCGTAGTCTTTATAGTCGTGATCCGACTCCAGCGACTTATCGGTGTTATCCTTCGGGGAATGGAAATCCATAAGGAATTCGGCAATCTTTTTGTATTTTCCGTTGGGTTTTAACTCATTAAGCCACTTGAGGTTTTTATCATTAACAGCCTTGTCGCCGGCATAGCGGATGCTTTTCAGCTCGCAGCCGTCAAATGACGCGAAAGAACACTTTATTGTAAGCACCGCAGCTTCCAAATCTTCTTTAGAATAGATATCGGATTTCCCGTAATCGATATCAACCTTTGCGCCGCTTGCCGTACCAAGGTATTCCTCAAAAGTGATCCCCTTTGAGGTAATCTCCTTCGCGGCATCAACGTCGTCAATATAGCGGATATGCCAGGGCTCGTAGCCGTAGCCGGTAATATGCTCGCTGCCCTCGAGGTAACGGAGGATAAAACCGTAATCGGCGAGCTTATCATGGATCGTCGCCCAGATATCGGTATACTTGATCATATCCTCGTTTTCATCGACATTCTTACCGTCAATAATCAGGTAAAGGTCGAGCGCGAGGCCGGTATGATGCTCGGAATAACCGGGAGTCGCAACAGTTTTCAGCGCATAATCCTTACCATACTTTTTAATGAAGTCGTTCATAATCCTCTTCTGCTCTTTTACGCTTCTGAATGCGGAGTCAAGGTCAACCTCAATTCCCTCTTTTTTAAGCTCCTTTTTAAGCTTAAGATAAGCATCGTAGGCTTTTTTCTCAACTTCAACCTCATTCTTTACTGTATTTGTTGTTTTAACTGTTTTAAGATTCTTTTCCCAATCTTCGGGGAGCTTGTGAGTTTTATTTACAAGCGCCATATAATCAATACCGTCGCTCTTGACCGTACTTGAAACAGCAGAGGTCGTATCGGGCTGTTTCGCTGAATTATCGGAAACGCAGCCTGCGCAGGAAACGGAAACTATTCCCGCCATAACAAGCGCGAGTATTGAAACGAATGCCTTATTTTTCATAGTATCATCCTCCTGAAAAGGTTTAATTAATTATATCATACAATTTAATAAATGTCATTAGTTTTGTCAAGAAAGCGCACGCAGCGTGCTGCTGAGCGGCCAACATAAATCATTTTTACTTTATAAGAAACGAGTAGTTTCTTATAAAGTGAAAAAATCGGCTCAAGACTCTAAATAAGTCCCGAGCCGCGCTATAGCTGATTAAGCTGTTCTCATTATGTTTTTGTTCTTGTCAACGAAGAGTGTCATCTTCTCGTTAACCCATACCTTATCGGATATCTTGTACTTGAGTGTGAAGTGGTTGAGACCGTAGGATGTACCAACGAGCTTGAAGGTGTATTTATGTGTATCGAAGTCGTACTTGCACTTGATTTTTACGTTTGTGTTGTCTGTTTTATATGTCCAGTCATAACCCTTTGAGGTCTTGCCTGTACCCTTGAAGTAATAAGCCTTTGCGAGCTGATTGAGCTTTGTTGTCTTTTCGGGGATCTGATAGCCTTCGGACTTTTCTGACTGATGCGCCTGAGCGCTGCCCTCGTAGCTTACCGCGCCCGCCTTAACGGAACCGATGATTGAAGCGGAAGCCGCGATGATTAATGCGATTACTGCTGCGATTACTGTTCTTGTGATTGTTTTTGTGTTTGTCATTTTAATTATCTCCTTTAAAACTTTATTATATAAATTTTATTATAAAATTGCTTCTTCAGGACCTACCGTAGCGTCCATTATTTTTTCAAATAATCTTCTGAGAGTGTTTTTCATTTTCGTTTTCTCCTTTTTTAAGGGTTGTTTCCCTTGACTGTGTCTATACTATATCAAACCGACTACAACAGAAGTACAACAAATTTTGTTGTTTTTCAAAATTATTTAAAAAAACCACAAAAAAGCGCGCACAGCATACAGCTGTACGCGCAATATAACGCAATTAAATTTCGCCAAAGCGGTTTTCGTTATGAAAAATTTATCAGTCGTCTAAATCTCCGCCCATTTTCTTAAGAGAGTCAATTGTTATTTTACAGCCGGGCTTTACATGCTGCATTATGAACTTCATAATATTTTCGGGTACGCCCACGCAGCCGCCGGTGTATGTACGGTTAACTCTAAAGCAGTGGAAGAAGAAAGCGAAGCCTTTTTCATACTCACATTCCGAGTTGTAGCCCATATTAAGAACATACTGATACGCGTAATCAAAATCCGTAATATGCTCGCTGTTCTCGGTATCGAGCTTAGG
Source organism: uncultured Ruminococcus sp. (assembly GCA_964514785.1). Lineage (GTDB taxonomy): Bacteria > Bacillota > Clostridia > Oscillospirales > Acutalibacteraceae > Ruminococcoides. Next base: position 7,323 of record CAZERR010000062.1, read on the forward strand.
AACATCCTTGATATTCACAAGCTCGTTAAAGCTATGCTTTTTATCACCCGACCAGTAGTAGTTTTCGTCAACCTTTGTGTACTCCATCTGACATCCGGGATCATCGGCAAGACCAAACGCCTTATCTATAGTAAATGTTCCGACCGGAGTATAACAATCGTTGATGTTTGCGTCGCCGAGACCGTCAAGCCCGATAAATCCGGGTGTCGCAATAATCTGCTGCCACTTGCCGTTTTCATCTTTTTCGTGCATAGTAACATACGCCGTAGTTTTATCAACTCCCGCGACAACGATAAGCTGCTCCGCGTCCTTTACAGCATCAAGCTTAGTTACCCACTTAGGAGACTTTCTTACCTCCTGCTTTGTGAAATACAGGTCAGCGGTATTCTCATCAGTCTTAGCATCGGTTACTGCGTCAGTTTTAATGTCGGATTCTTTCTGCTGTGAACAGCCCGTAAATCCCGTACAAAGCGTCAGAATCATTGCGCAAGCCAATATTACAACTATAATTGAGTTCTTTTTCATAATAATCGCCATCACCTTTCCGCCCACAAACTGCCATCTAAATTACGACCTTACCGTGGGCGGATAAAGCATAACGCTTCGATTCGGCTATAATATCTTTAATGCTTTTTAAAGCTTCGGCTTTTCGTATTTATTATAATAATACTTCATTGCGAGGTCGTTATTTCCGACAAGCTGGAGCATACCGCCCGTTTCCCATCGGAGGATCTCGCTCTCCTTATAGGTTTCGTTAGAGGTTTTGTAAGCAGCGTTTGAAACAACATGAATCTCGGGGACTTCGTTTTCCATAGCATACTTCATAAACTCCGCCTCAAACAGAAGCGAGCCCCAGGCTATATGATAGCTGCTGCTTATTATCGCTACGGAATCGATTTCGGGATATTTTTTCAGCACTATACCGTACGAGAACTCGGCGTTCTGAGCAGTAGTAAGCGATTTGTTTTCAATTATAAGCCTGCTCTTTTTAAGCCCGTGCTTCATGAGCCAGTCACCCATAAGCCCCGCCTCGGTAACCTTCTTATTATTCTTAGCCGTCCCGCCGCCCGTACAGATAACATAAGCGTTTTTGTACTGCTTCGAACACGCGAGCGCAACCTTGAGTCTGCCGATAAGCTCATCCTTCATCGAGCCGTCGTCGTTAAGCTCAAAACCGAGCACAACAAGCGCCAAATTATCCTTATCGGAAAGATTATCGGGAAGCTTATCGATATTTACCTTCAAATCCGTATTGGCATACTTCCAGTAATCCATTATTTTCTTCCATAGCTTCCCCTGATTGCTGTCGATTTCACTAAGCTCGCCTAAAAGCTCGTCAACCTTTGCGTCCGCCTGCTTATCATAACAGCCGTGATATGTAATAATATCCTCAATCACAGCGTCCGCCTTGCGCTTTTCACACCCGACAAAGCACGTCGCCGCCATTATAACTGCCATAATAAGCAATAACACTCTTTTAGATAAAGTTTTCATTTTAAAACCTCCCGGTTCAAATAATACCATTAACATTTTACCGCAATCCCGGGAGTTTTTCAAGATTAATTCTTTAAGTTTCCTTACGGGTTTTGCGAATCTTTTTAAAAAAGAAATAATGACAATCCGGAAAACATATGGTATTATTTATACTAGCAATCCGAAAGGAAGTTTACCAATGAAAAAACATAAGCTGAAGCCGCGATACATATTTTTAGCAATTTCGCTTACGGTATTGATTATCGGTTACCTGATTTACGCTGTAATCATCGGACAAAGCTACAACATATACGAAACTACGGGAATGAGCCCCGTTGATTTAAGCTCAATCAAGGTCGCCAGCTCGAATGAAAATGTTATAAAAGCAACCGACGTGACTCAGAACTTTCGCGACGACGGTATGAACCTTTTGAAAATAAGCACCAAAAGCATTAACCCGGGAAGCTGTAAAATAAGCTATTCTTATTATTCCGGCGACGAAAAGTATAAAGAATCAAGGGAACTTGTTGTTTTACCGTTCGGGCTTATTTACGACCTAACCTTCAACTCTTTCACGGCTATTTATTTAGCTCTGCCTTTTGAGATAGGTTTGCTTTTGTTGTTTATAATTGTGCTGTCGATCTCTTTTACCGAAAAATTAAAGCAGGGTAATTTCTCATACTCAATGGCAGTACTGGGCGGTCAGGGCAGCAACGAAGTTATAAGCGAAGCGGAAAGTATGAAGCGCTGTCTTATGGAAATGGGCGTTCCCGAGGAAAGAATACTAAAGGAAGATAAATCCGTTAACACCTATCAGAATATAGCGTTTTCCAAAAAGGTGATCGAACAGGATCACGATAAAAAAAGGTGACGTAAACATTGCTTTTTCAACCACTAACTATCACGTTTTTCGCGGATACACTCTCGCAAAAAAATCGGAGTCACTGTTAAAGGTCTTTCCGCGAAAACAAAGCTGTATTTCTTCCCTAATGCGTTTGTCAGAGAGTTCATCGGGCTGTTGTGGGAGCAGAAGCTTCGCCATATGATCGCCGTTGCGCTGATAATAATCTCCATGTGCACGATACGTTTAATAACGATATGACATAACATAAAACACTATATGATAAATAAGGATGAATAAATTGCGAAAAAACTATATATACGCGTTGATTACGGTCGTATTGTGGGCGACACTGGCGACCGTAGTGAAGCTTGTATTAAATGACGTTCCGAATTTTGAGGCGCTCGCCGTAAGCAGCGCGTTTGCGTTTGTTTTTCTGCTGGTTCTGAACATCATCAACGGCTCAATAAAAGAAATGAAAAACTACCGCCTGAAGGATTATCTGACGACAGCCGGTTTAGGCTTTATCGGGTTGTTTATGTACTCAGCGCTGTATTACTACGGGATCGGTGAATTAGGCTCGCAGGACGCATGCATACTCAACTATCTTTGGCCGATGATGATCGTCCTGTTCGCCTGCATAATACTTAAAGAAAAACTTACTGTCCGAAAGATAATAGCTTTGATACTGTCATTCGCCGGCATAGTTGTCCTCACGCTAGACAGCGGCGCAAGAGCGTCGGGCAACAGGATTTTAGGTATCCTCGCCTGTGTAGCGGCAGCAGTATGCTACGGACTGTTTTGTGTGCTGAACAAAAATCACAACCGCAGCCAAAGCGTTATGATGATGTGGTTTTGGTTTATAACGGCTGTGTGCTCGCTCGCAGCCGGATTGGTTTTTGAAGAATGGAAGCAGGTAACGGGTACGGCGTGGCTTGGTCTCGCATGGCTCGGGATCATCGTCAACGCAGTCGCCTATCTGCTGTGGGCTATCGCCTTGAAGGGCGCGAAGGATTCGGCAAAAATCGCTAATCTCGCCTATCTCGTTCCGTTTTTGTCGATCATTCTTTCAGCCGTCGTTTTAAAAGAACAGATTACAGTTAACGCTGTCATAGCGGTCGCACTGATCGTCGGCGGAATAATATTGCAAAGCATAAATATAAAAGCTCCAGGCAACTGAATTTCGGAAGCTTGGAGTTTTTGTTTGCAGCGTAAACTTAATACGAAATCAAATGCGGTCGATGAGTTGGGCTTCCGCAAACTGTCCGCGGAAAAATGAGCCGTTTTTAAGGTACACGGTAGTTTTTGCGTTGTTTTTTAGTATGCTAAACTATTCTAAAACAAATATCGATGTAATGGATGATAAACAATATGCCAGACTGTTAACATATATTATAAAAGAAAGTGTCAATGATATTTAGTTAAAAAACATGTTTAAAGCTATCGATTTGTTTTCGTAGAATAAATAAAACTCAGGAAAGGTCCTTTTATCTCTCCTGAGTTTTATTTTTATATTGAAACTGCCGGTATTTTGACTTCTTTCTAATGCAATTATTCTAGATTGATAGCACGAATGATAGTAAAATTGCTGTCTTAAAAATCTTCAAATTGCTGTCATTGACAGCAATTTATCCTTTTTTATTATAATTTAACTTAACTCAACTTAAAACTCGCAATTTTTTATTAAAAATTAAGATATTCAGTTTTAATGCAGGTTTAGAGCATTATAAAATAATAAAAAGGACGGTTTAAAAAACCGCCCTTTTGGTCGAGGTGACAGGACTTGAACCTGCGGCATCTTGGTCCCAAACCAAGCACTCTACCAAACTGAGTTACACCTCGAAGTATTATTTACAGC
>CAZERR010000063.1:0-11397 GCA_964514785.1 uncultured Ruminococcus sp.
CCGCTGTCGCCGAGTATACCACCAACGCTTACGCTAAATATATCAATATGGGCGTTGACGCGTTCCGTGTAGATACTGTAAGACATATTCCGAGACTTTCTTTGAATATGATGTATAATAAACAGATTCTCGCTGCCGCCGAGGATTCCGGAAATAAAAACTTCTTTATGTTCGGTGAAATCTGCTGCAGATATTCTCAGACATGGTATCGTGACCACGCCGAGGAAAGCGTTCCCTTCTATACATGGGATGAGCCGACCGATACATGGGCAGGCAAATGGAACTGGGGAACCGACGCTAAGGCTGTCAATGATAATATGAACCTTACCTTCGACCATTATAACCAGTACGACAGCACCTCAGGTCAGCCCACATCCGATAACGCCTTCTTAAAGGGTATTGATTATCATAAAACCGATTACAGCAAAGCTTCGGGTATGAATGCTATCGACTTTACTATGCACTGGTGCTTTGACAGCGCAGGCGGAGCCTTCGGCGCCGCTAAGGCTGAGGATAAGTACTTTAACGATTCAACCTGGAATGTAATGTATGTTCAGTCCCACGACTATTCGCCCGATAACTGCCAGAAGGTCGGTTATAACCACGGCACTCAGGCATGGGCTGAGAATATGGATTTGATGTTCACCTTCCGCGGAATCCCTTGCCTTTATTACGGCAACGAGGTTGAATTCGGTAAGGACAATAAAATTGATGAAGGTCCGAACCTTCCGCTTTCCGATACCTGCCGTGCTTATTACGGAGATTATCTCGAGGGCAGTGTATCAGCCGATGATTTCAGTAAATTCAATGCAAGCGGTAAGGTTAAGGAGACTCTTGAAAGTCCTTTATGTAAGCATTTATCGAAGCTCAACGCTATAAGAAGAGCCGTTCCTGCCTTACAGAAAGGCCAGTATACGACCGACAGCTCTTATGTAAGCGGTAATATGGCGTTTATTCGCCGCTACACCAATAGTGAGGAAAGTATTGATTCACTCGCGTGCGTAGCAATAAGCGGCGGTGCAACGTTCAAGGGTATCCCGAACGGTAAGTATATCGACGCTGTTACGGGCGACGTTAAAAACGTTACCGGTAATACCCTTACTGTTGACAGCATCGGAACCGCCAATATGAGAGTTTATGTTTGCTGCGCTTCCAACTTTACCGGAATAAACGGTGCTATAGGCGGAACTTCATCTTATTTTAAACAATAATTTTGACATGAAAAATGGTTGGCTTATTGCCAACCATTTTTTGTATGTATGTTATTTGAAAAGCTCAAAAGGTATCGCTATCCATTCTCTTACAAAGTAAGTGGGGTAGAGTATAAGTCCGACATTTGTGTTTTTTGTGCATATGGAATAAATTCCGTCGATATCCTTAAAGCCTTCCTTTTTAGCGATAAGATGAGCCCGAAACTGATGATAGCTGTCCGTTACAATTGCAATTCTTGGATTTAAGGAATTATTCTCAATTATTTTCTTTGAAAACGCAAGATTCTCACGGGTGTTTGTTGATTTATCCTCAAGATAAAGCCTGCTTTTATCCTTTATGTTGATGTTATCGTACATCGAAGCTGCTTCGCTTACAGGTTCGTCGTTTCCTTTTCCGCCCGAAAGAACGGCTTTTGCATCCGGATTCTCATTGAGATAATTCTCTGCCGCGTCTATTCTTTGACGAAGCATCGTGCTCGGTCCCCACGGCTTGACCTGAGCTCCCAGTACAATAACGGTTCTGTTATTGTCGGGCGGATAAGAAAGCGCCGTATATATCATCAATGCGCTTATTATTACCGCATAAATACCGAAAATTGCCCAGCAGACGATTATTATCTTATAAACTATACGGGATATCCTTCTTCTATAAAAACCCGTCCTGAGCCTCATAAAAGCTTTTCTGAACCCGAAGCGGAATATAAGTAATATACAGATTATTCCGCCTGCAATATTTCCGACATTTATTACGCGGTAAAGTATTGCCGCAAGTAAAAACCAGTTTAATAATACAAAAGCAAGTATTGCTGTTACAGCGCTTAAAAATCTTTTCATAATTATCACTTCCTTGTATCATTCTAATACAATAATCAACATAATGCAATAAAAAACGCAGGCTTGTTACCTGCGTTTACTTTCTTGTTTTAGTTCCGTCGTACAGCGTTTCCTCATTTACGCTTATCGCTTTTCCTGCCTCAAGGCTCTTTTTTACGTCTAAGAATCTTTGGTTCTTACTTCCTCTGAAAAGAAGCATTAAGCTTTTTTGTTCAAGCTCGAATTTACCGTCAACAAGGTAATCGCAGTTTTTAAGTAACCGAATCCATTCCGGGTGCTCATCTTTACCTGCTAAAAGTTCCTCAAAGGTATAGCCTGTATATGACATAACGTTAAGTCCGTTCTTGTGGCATTTTTCCGCCAATTCTGCAAGCGCATCAGCCTGACAGAACGGCTCGCCGCCCGAGAATGTAAGTCCCTGTAAAATCGGGTTTTTAACGGCAATATTAAGGATTTTATCGACGTCGCCCGAATGTCTCGGCTCAAACGGCCAGGTCTCGGGATTGTGACAGCCTTTACAGTGATGCGGACATCCCTGAGTAAATATCGTCATTCTGATACCGGGACCGTCAACGATACTCTCGCTGACAACCCCGGATAAGTTCAGTTTAGTTCCCATTATGCGGATTCTTCTTCAAATAAGCTCATATCAACGCTTTCGCCGATACTGTGCTTAACTCTTTCTTCAACTTCCTTGCGTTTAGCATCGTTGAATCTGTCGAGCGTACCCACGAGGTAGCCTGTGATACGTCTGATTCTCTCAAAGCCCTTACCGCCTTCGCCTTCTTTACGGCCGCAAACCGGGCAGTAATCGCCGATAATGCCTGTGTGACCGCATACGGGATCTCTGTCTACGGGATGGTTGATCGAACCGTAGCCTACGCCGCTTTCTTTCATCTGGCGGATAACCGCTTCAAACGCGTCAAGATTCTGAGTAGGATCGCCGTCAAGCTCGATGTAGGATATATGACCGCCGTTTGTAAGGTTGTGGTAGGGAGCCTCAAGCTTGATCTTATCAAATGCGGAAATGTTGTAGTATACCGGAACGTGGAAGGAATTGGTGTAATAATCTCTGTCCGTAACTCCGGGGATAACGCCAAAGCGTTCCTTGTCTATTCTTACGAATCTGCCGGAAAGTCCCTCTGCGGGGGTTCCGATAAGCGCAAAGTTGAGCTGATACTTCTGAGTTGCCTCGTTCATCTTCTTTCGCATATAGCCTACGATTTCGAGACCGAGTTTCTGAGCGCTTTCGCTTTCGCCGTGATGCTTTCCTACCAGCGCCTTAAGACACTCTGCAAGACCGATAAAGCCGAGAGTAAGCGAACCGTGCTTGAGTACGTCGCGTACGGAGTCGTTAGGACCGAGCTTCTCGGAGTCTATCCATACGCCCTGTCCCATAAGGAACGGGTAGTTTTTTACTATCTTTGAGCACTGGATCTCAAATCTCTCGAGAAGCTGCTCAACAACAAGGTCACACATTCTGTCAAGCTGCTCAAAGAAGAAGTCAACGTTTTTATTGGAGAGAATAGCGAGACGGGGAAGGTTGATCGAAGTAAAGCTAAGGTTGCCTCGTCCGTAGGTCTGCTCTCTGTCGGGATCGTAGATGTTTCCGATAACTCTTGTACGGCATCCCATATAAGCAACCTCAGTCTCGGGATGTCCCTCCTTATAATACTGGAGGTTGTAGGGAGCGTCGAGGAAGGAGTAGTTCGGGAAAAGACGCTTTGCGGAAACCTTCATTGTTTCTTTATATATATCGTAGTTCGGATCTCCGGGGTTATAGTTTACGCCTTCTTTTACTTTAAATATCTGAATGGGGAAGATAGGAGTCTCGCCGTTTCCGAGACCGTTATCAGTAGCCTTAAGGATATTTTTCATAACCATTCTGCCCTCGGGTGAGGTATCAGTGCCGTAGTTGAGGGATGAGAAAGGAATCTGAGCGCCTGCGCGGCTGTGCATTGTGTTAAGGTTGTGGATAAGAGCTTCCATAGCCTGGAAGGTGGCTCTGTCGGTTTCGCTTTCAGCGTGCTTAAATGCAAAACGCTGGATCTTACCCGCGATTTTCTCGCCGAAGTTTTCTGTAAGAAGCTTTAACTCAGCTTCCTTATACTCGGGAGTCTGGTTCTCAAGCTTCGGAATTGTACCTGATATCTCCTCGGCTTTATCGCAGATCTCTTTTGCGGTTGCTTCGGGATTTTCGCAGTCACAGAGAAGCTCAACAGCTCTCTCTAAGTTCTGGCGGTAACGCTTTCTGTAGGTCTTTACAACGCCGGGAGCCATCGAATAATCAAAGTTAGGAACACTCTGACCGCCGTGCTGATCGTTCTGGTTCGACTGAATAGCGATACACGCAAGAGCGGAGTAGGACTGAATATCGTTAGGTTCTCTTAAGTAGCCGTGACCTGTTGAAAAGCCATCCTTAAAGAGCTTTAAGAGATCGATCTGACAGCAGGTAGTCGTAAGTGTTAAGAAGTCGAGATCGTGAATATGGATATCGCCGTCAAGGTGAGCTTTTGAGTGCTTGGGGTTAAGGATATACATATGATAGAACTGCTTAGCGCCTTCCGAACCGTACTTAAGCATTGTGCCCATTGCGGTATCGCCGTCAATATTGGCGTTCTCTCGCTTAACGTCGTTATCCTTAGCTGCCTTGAAGGTAAGATCCTCATAAATCTTCATAAGCTTGGTGTTCATATCGCGAACTCGTGTTCGGTCTGCGCGGTAGAGGATATATTCCTTAGCGGTTCTTGCGTGACCGTTTTCAATAAGTACTTTTTCAACCGTATCCTGAACCTGCTCAACGGTAGGTTCGCTGTTGCCCTGAGCTTCTAATATTTCACATACCTGCTTTGCAAGATTTTCCGAAGTCTCGTAATCTGTACCGCCGATAGCCTGAGCTGCTTTGTAGATAGCCTGTGTGATTTTATCGATGTCGAAGTTCGCGGTACGTCCGTCTCTCTTTTTGATTTTTGTTAACATTTCTAAATCCTCCCGTTAATCTCATTATTACACTGTTGTAAAGGTTTTTTCTTTAAAAACACAATATATTGTGGTCCTTCTTAACTCGCCAGCACATTATAGCGGATTTACCTATTTTCGTCAATAGTCAAATTGCCAAATTTCCGAGTGCATTTTTGTGCAATTCGAGCATAAAAAACTAATTTAATTTTCTTTTGGAATTAAACGCTAAAAATCAACAATTTGTGTCTAAATTGTAACCTGATAAAGTATAAACAGTTTGTTAATAAGAGTTACAGAAATTTAATTTAAATAGGGGAATGTAAGAATTAATATTTAAGGGTAGATTATTTTTAGTAAAGAAAAAAATCCCCCGCCTTGCGACGGGGGATGAAGGATTGCTTAATTAGGATTATTTCTTAACCTTAATCTTAACAACCTTAGTTACTGTCTTAGCCTTGTAATTATCATTACCAGCTGCAGTAACCTTTACCTTAACCTTGTAAGTGCCCTTCTTGTAAGCGCCCTTCTTGAAGAAGATACCGTTCTTCTTAACTGTTACTTTCTTATAGATCTTAGAAGTTGAACCCTTCTTAACCTTAGCTACAGTAACCTTACCCTGAGCATTGGTGATCTTAATAGAAGCAACCTTAACTGTCTTCTTAGCCTTCTTGAGAGCCTTAACCTTTACAGCCTTAGCAGTAACCTTAACCTTAACAGTGTTCTCAGCCTTCTCAACCTTTACAGGCTCTGTGGGAGCATCTGTGGGAGCAATTGTTGTAGCCTCTGTGGGAGCAACTGTTGTCTCAGGCTCTGCAGGATACTTAGGATCTGTGAAATCGGGCTTCTGATCGTTAGCGCCGTAAACTGTAGCGATTACAGCCTCAGGATCGGAACCTTCTTTAGTGGGCTTGGAAGCTAAGAGCTTGAACTGGAAGAGGATTGTGGAACCGTCTTCAGCAACATTAACCTTAGTGTTGTTGCCCATTCCGCCCGGATGCCATGTGATGCCACCCTGCTCGTTAACGTATACAACCTTGAATACATAGATGTCAGGACCTTCGTCAGTCTCGTTGCCCTTGGAAGCCTTGATGTTCTCAGCTACCTGATAGTATGTACCGTCAGAAGCCTGCTTCATCGGCTCGCCGAAGTTATAGGGCTTCTCCCAGCCCCACTCAGCGCCGCAAACTTCCTCGGAACCTACGAGATAGAAACCAGCAACGATAGGCTTGTCAGCCTCTGTGGGAGCAGCTGTTGTCTCCTCAGTAGCGGGAACAGTTGTCTCCTCGGGAGCAGCTGTTGTGCCTTCTGTAGCCTCTGTAGCGGAAGGATCAGCTGTTGTGCCTTCTGTAGCCTCTGTAGCGGAAGGATCAGCTGTTGTGCCTTCTGTAGCGGAAGGATCAGCTGTTGTACCCTCTGTAGCCTCTGTAGCGGAAGGATCAGCAGTTGTGCCCTCTGTAGCAGCAGTTGATGTCTCCTCGGGAGCAGCTGTTGTAGTCTCAGCAGCTGTAGTTGTCTCAGCCTCTGTAGCCTGAACGCCCTCAACCATTGTTACCTTATAAGTAGCGCCTGTCTTTGTTGCGTAATCAAAGTTTGTGAGGTCGAGTGTGATTGTAACGTCTGCAAAAGCATAATCTTCAACATCGAGATCAATGTTTGCGCCGTCCCACATTAATGTAGAACCGTCGGGATTCTCCTTGGGCTCACCAAAGTTTGTGTTCCAGGAACCGTTTACAGCAAACTTGAACTTGTAGCCTGCAGCCTTAGCAACGCCCTTGTAAGTGATTGTGAATACCTTATTGTCCTCTGTGGACATTTTGTTAGCCTCAGCGTTCTCTTTCCAGGACTCGCCGTTGAGGAACTGCTTGCTGGCATTGTTGTCACCAACACATACAACGTACTGAATATCAAGACCTGTTACTGTAACAACGCCGTCACCACTAAAGGAAACCTTGCCATCCTTATCGAGAGTAACTGTTACATCGCCTTTTTTGTCAGTCTTAACACTGAAGTTGGACTCGCCGTCGCCAATCCACTTAACAACCTTACCCTCAGCGTCGCAACCGATTACCTTAAATACATAATCGCCTACTTCAACATCTTTGAAGGTCTTTGTGAAGTTGTCGCCGTCTTTTGCGAGCTCTGCGCCTGCGTCAACGCCGTTAACCCAGTCTTTTTCTGAGCCTGTGAGGCCCTTTGAACCGGTTACATAGTAGTTTGTAATTGTAGCTTCTTCGCCCTCAGCAAATGCTGCAACAGCACCAACTGAAAGGAGTAAAAGAACTGCAAGTAAAACTGCTACGCTTTTCTTGAAAATTCCCATTGGTAATTTTCCTCCTTAAAAAATATTTTGGTCGTTAAACCTAAAACAATTATAATGCATTATTAACAATAAATCAATATAAAAAATGTCAAAATTTAAGGCATATTTTTTGGCGAATTTTACATTATAACGAATAAAGCCGTAATCAATGTTCAGAAAGCGGTTTTTTATTATATAAGAATGTGTTTGCGCTCAGGGACAACAGAGCAGCCAATACAGATTTTTTTATTAATTAGAAACGAGCAGTTTCTTATAATGCAAAAAACACGGCTGAAACCGCTTTGGGTTTCAGCCGTGTTGCCGTGTATAAAATAATTATTCTGCTGTGCAATTTTTTACTTCTTCAAATTCTTTTATGATTTCGTCCGAAGGCTTCTTGGTAACAAGTGAAACGATTACCATAACGATTAAAGCTATGGGGAAGCCGATTGCGAGCGAGTAAAGACCTGTAGCAGATCCGATTGTCGCGCCGTTTACGAGCGGGATGTAATCCCACGCGATTACGGAAAGCGCACCGCTTATCATACCGGCCAATGCTCCCGCGGCGTTACTTCTCTTCCAGAAGAGTGCGAGAAGTACAACAGGTCCGAATGCAGCGCCAAAGCCAGCCCAAGCGTCGGATACGAGTCCCATAATACTTGAATTCGGGTCAAGAGCAATTACGAAAGCGAGTATTGCGATTACGATAACAGCAATTCTGCCTATCATAAGAGCGCTTCTTTCGCTGGCGTCTTTCTTAATTGTACCTTTGTACATATCCTCGGAAATAGCCGAAGCTGTAACAAGAAGCTGGCTGTCAGCTGTACTCATAACAGCAGCAAGAATTCCGCAAAGGAAGATACCGCCGATAAATATAAGCACATAGTTGTCGGTGAATATCTGCTGAATCATTCTGATAAATACGGTTTCGCTTGTTGTTTCGCTTAAGTTTGTTGAAAGGAACGCACGTCCGAAGATACCGATAAAGAACGAAGCGATAAACGCGAGAGTAACCCAAACAATAGCGATTGTTCCTGATTTTTTGATTTCCTTTTCACTCTTAACAGCCATAAAGCGTACAAGAATATGAGGCATACCGAAGTAACCGAGTCCCCATGCGAGGCCTGAAATAATTCCCTGCCAGGAGATACCTTCGTCAACCGGGTTAACAAACGATGCCGCGTTGGTTATCTCGTAACCCTTAATACCGGCGTGCTGCATGAGGTTAGCGTCAAAACCGCCATTACCCGAAAGAATAGCGTAAGCGATGATCGGAACGGTTAAAATAGCTACCAGCATAAGCAAACCCTGGATAAGGTCTGTAGTACATACAGCCTTAAATCCTCCGAGCAGAGTATATACGAGAATAACTACCGCCGCGATAATAAGACCGATTAAGTAAACGCTCTTAAAGCTTTCCTCAGTACCGTCGCTAAAAAGTGTGGCGAAGAGCTTAGCTCCGCTGGAGAAAGCAGAAGCGGTGTAAACCGAGAAGAATATCGCAATAATAATAGCGGAAACTATTTTTAACGCGCCTTTGGATTTGAAACGGTTGTCAAAGAAGCTGGGGATAGTAAGACTGTTTTCGGCTTTGATTGTGTATCTTCTGAGTTTCTTAGATACAAATACCCAGTTAAGGATAGTACCGATTAAAAGTCCTATAGCAATCCAGATATCGCCCGAGCCCGTGAGATAGAAAGCTCCCGGAAGTCCCATAAGAAGCCATCCGCTCATATCGGAGGCTTCAGCAGAAATGGCTGCTGTCCATGCGCCGAGTCCGCGTCCGCCGAGGAAGTAATCCTCGTTGTTTTTACTTTTTGCGTTAATAGCGCCGATAAATACCATAATTGCCAGATAAAAGGCAAAAGCGCACAGCACTATAATGTTTGCAGTTGTCATATTTTCCCTCCTGAATTTAGTACTTTAGCTCATTAAAGTCTAATGAAACATTTCTACTATACCATATATAATAGGATTTTGCAAACCCTTTTTAATAATTTCATTAATAAATAATAAATATTTTTTATTTCTAATAATTTGTTGAATAAAAAGTGATTTTATATTATAATTAAACTAACTAACTATGTCATGATACTTGTATTATTTGTCACGGAAGGCGATTTTATGGAAATTGTAAGGCGTACCTGGACAGAGATTTCTCTTGATTACGCTGAAAAGAATTATAAGGAAATCAAAAAGAAAATTGGGGACACAAAGCTTTGCTGCGTGATTAAAGCAGACGGCTACGGTCACGGCGCGGTATCGCTTGCGGCTCTTTATGAAAGACTCGGAGCCGATTATTTTGCTGTAAGCAACCTCGATGAGGCTAAGGAGCTTAGGGATTATAATATAAGCCTGCCTATTCTTATTCTCGGCTTTACTCCTGTTGAGAACGCCGCCGATTTAGCCGAGCTGAATATTACTCAGGCGGTTTATTCGCTCGAGTATGCCGAGGCTTTGAGCAAAAAATGCATTGAATTTAACGTGAATGTTAAGGCGCATATAAAAATCGATACGGGAATGAGCCGTATAGGCTTTATGTGTCAGGATTTCCCGAGAGATAATAATTCGATAGAAGAAATAAAAACTGCGTGTTCGCTTAAAGGAATAGAGATAGAGGGCATTTTTACTCATTTCTGTGTATCAGACAGCGATATTGACGGCAAAGAATTTACCGATAAACAATACAATAATTTTAAGCATACAGTTAATTCCTTAAAAGAAAATAACATTGATTTAAAAATCGTTCACTGTTCAAATTCCGGCGCGATTGAGGATTACCCCGAAACCTACTGCGATATGGTAAGAGCGGGAATCATTCTTTACGGTCTTGCGCCTTCACCGCTTTTAAAAGACAGACTTAATCTTACGCCCTGTATGTCAATGAAATCTCTTATCGCACATATTAAAACAATTAAAAAGGGTGCTTCAATATCCTACGGCAGAACCTTTACTGCCGATAAGGATATGAAAATAGCTACCGTTCCGGTAGGTTATGCCGACGGTTTTATAAGAGCTTACGCCAAAAACGGCTATATGATCGTTAACGGAAAAAAAGCTCCTATAGTCGGCAGAATATGTATGGATCAGACCATGATCGATGTTACTTGTATCGACGATGTAAATGTCGGCGACGAGGTCCTTGTTTTCGGAAACGGATCTAATGGTGAAAGAACCGCCGACGACCTCGCATTATGCGCCGATACGATCAATTACGAAGTTGTATGTACTATTTCTAAGCGTGTACCGAGATTATTTGTACATAACGAAACCGTTACGGAAGTGATGTATAAGATATGACGATTCTTGTTGTTGACGGAAACAGTATATTAAACCGTGCCTTTTACGGTATAAGACCGCTTTCTACAAAGAGCGGTCAGCCGACTAACGCTATATACGGTTTCCTTACAATGTTGGAGAAAATTAAATCCGAAACAAATCCCGACAGAGTAGCTATAGCCTTTGACTTAAAATCACCGACCTTCCGTCATAAGGCGTATGACGGTTATAAAGCTAACCGCAAGGGTATGCCCGATGAACTTGCCGCTCAGCTGGAACCGTTAAAAACCTTGCTCACAATGCTCGGATATACGCTGGTGACCTGTGAGGGCTATGAGGCTGATGATATTCTCGGAACGCTTTCTGCCGCAGCGGATAATTCGGGCAACAAATGTTATTTAGCTACCGGAGACAGGGATTCCCTGCAGCTCGTAAGCGAAAACACTACCGTTGATTTAGCCTCTAATAAGGGCAACGTATTCTATACTCCGGAAAAAATCATGGAGGATTACAGCGTAACGCCTGCTCAGCTAATAGATATTAAAGCTATTCAGGGCGACAGCTCCGACTGTATTCCCGGCGTTACCGGAATAGGTCCTAAAGGCGCTTCGGATTTGATAGTACGTTTTAATGATCTTGATAATATATATGAAAATATAGATACGATTGATATAAAGCCGGGTATGCGTGAAAAGCTTAAAAGAGATAAGGATATGGCGTATTTGAGCCGTATGCTCGGCGAGATCAAGCGCGATATTCCCATCGATACAGACTTCGACAGCTATAAGGTCGTTATTCCCGACGCAGACGCGG
>CAZERR010000064.1:0-11384 GCA_964514785.1 uncultured Ruminococcus sp.
AACTCTAAAGTGTTTTATCGGTAATGGAGGATTAAAATGATCAGGGAAGAACTGTTTGAGCTCAGCTTACCCTATTATACCGGAAAAAACAGAAAGGTTCGCGTTTATGTGCCCGAACACGAAGAAGCAGAAAGACTGCCCGTTATTTATATGACGGACGGACAAAATCTGTTTGAGGATAATAACCCCGGTCAATTAGGCTGCTGGTATACACGCGAAGCAATCAAGGAAGTCGGCAGAGTGATTATCGTCGGTATTCATAATGATGAAAGTCCGCTTCAAAGGACAAAGGAGCTGACTCCGAAAAGTATAGGAGCACTTTGTTTTCCCGATGATATGCCGAAAATTGTCAGAAAAATGCTCATCCCCGAGGGTGAGCTGTTTGACGAATTTGTGATCCATACCGTTATGCCGGAAATCGAAAAGCTTTTTCCCGTTGAAACAGGCAGAAACGCCTCGGTGTTTTGCGGCAGCTCCTCGGGAGGCTTGCAGGCGTATTTTGCCGCTCTCAGCCATGCTGATAAGTTCTGTATGTCCGGAGTCTTTTCTCCTGTGTTTCCCTTATACTCTCCCGGTGATATTGTAAGCTGGACGGCTTCAAAGCTTAGTGAAGCTGCTCCGTACCTCTACATATACAGCGGAGCGGTCGGCGAGCCGGAAGAGGAAATATGCAGGAGTACGCAAGCGGTATATGATTCGATCACAGAGTTTTATCCGCCGGAGCGTCTGAACGAAGTTATCCTGTTTGAAAAGCCTCATCACGAAAGCGCGTGGGCGCCGGTCTTTAAGGATTTTCTGCATACTTTTCTGACTCGCAGGGACGAGTTTTGAATGAATAAAAAGAAGCGTTAAATTCAATAAGGAGGACATTATGAATTTCCGTAAAAGAATTATAAGTGCAGTGCTAAGCGCTGTATTACTCGCAGGGATTTTTTCGGCGCTTTCCTCAAGCGTTTCGGCAAAGGATAACAGTTCCGTTATCTTTGACTTCAACGGCGATAAGGTGAGTGACGGGAAAGATTACGAGGACGCTGTCAATCTTAATAAATCATATCATGCTCCTATTTTACAGGAGATTATATACGGCGGCCTCGCCTGCACCGATTACGATACAAGCGAAGCTGACGGTATACCGCGTTATTTTCTTACAAATATAAACCAGTGTACCACTCCGAGGTGCCAGAAGCCTTTAAACGACTGCTGGGCTCAGGCGTCAATAGGTATGCTCGAGAGCGCTGCCTTAAAGGCTAAGAGTCTCCTTAAAAATCCGAACGTAAAAATTGACAGCAAAGCATTCGGCGAGCCTGTCTTAAACGGGCTTGAGAATAAGGTCCTTTATTCTCCGAGAGCCGTAGCTTGGTTTTTCGGAGAGGGGCTAAAAGCCGAAGAAAACGCCTTGCAGACGGGAGAGGGATGTGTTTTCTCCGATAAAGATATTACCCGCTTTGACGTCGGAGGATTACTCGCGTACAGCGAAACGCTGTTTACCGCGTGGAGAGGTGTATTTACGGAAGCAAAGGTTCCTCATCAGCCGAACGGTTGGAACGGAACTATTGATAACCTTAACGAAAATAAATCGTGGGAGCTCTCCGATAAAATGAGCGGAAAATCTTTTGATAAAGCTCCGAGAGTTACAGACTTTTTGCTGCTGCCGCCTACCTCGAATTACAGCAATAATAACCTGACGGGAACTCGTAATTGGGAAAGCAGTAATAAAAAGTCGGTAAGCATTATAAAACAATCTATACTTGATCACGGCGCAGTTCATATGACTTACGACACTACAGCCGACTCATTGAGTGAAACATTCTATTGCAGTAAAGAAAACAGTCTTAACAACCACGCGGCTTTAATAGTCGGCTGGGATGATAATTTTTCGAAGGATAATTACGTCGGAAACGGAAAAACCACTCCTCCGGAGGACGGAGCCTGGCTGGTTAAAAACTCGTTCGGAAGCTATGATTATATGAAATCTCTTTACAAAAACTGGGATGTTGACCGCGAGGGAATAATGGGTATGACCTACGCTGAAACACAGGCTTATTATAAAAAGAAAAATACATCGCTCGAAAAGATGAAGAAAAGAGATCCGTATATCGAGAATAAATACCAGTATGAGTTCGGTATTCGCGACAGCAAAGACAGAGGAACAGGCTTCTTCTGGGTTTATTACTGCGACCGTTCAATAGGCGGATATGCAGCATACAATGTCGATATCGCCGATGACGGTTACGACTACGACAACAACTATCAGTACGATTACGCTCAATGCCTGGATGACTCGAGATTATCCATGCGTAAAGCCGATACGGGAACCCTTGTCGGTAATGTATTTACGGCAAAAGGAAAAGAAAAACTGAAGGCTTTTTCAACCTATACGAACGCGACGGACTCCGTTGTGAAAACAGATATTTATCTGCTTAACGGCAGCGAAAGCAATCCCTCGCAGGGTGCTCTCGCGTATACTTCCGAGGATAAAATCAAGTTCGCAGGCTTCCATACGATAAAGCTGAACGATGAAATAAATCTTGAAAAAGGTCAAAAATTTGCGGTTGTGCAGAACATAAAGTCATACGATAAAGGCACTGACGCCGATGTTTCCTATCTGAATCTTGAAACGGTATTTGACAGCGATAAGATTTCGGTCGGAGCCGCCGCGAAAAACAAAGTCGTATGTAACGACGGCGAGACTTATGTCCGTCTCGACGGAAACTGGACTACGCCGAAGGAATTGAACGAGAACCTCGATATAGCACAGCTGGTGGAATTCGGAAACGCGAAAATTAAGGCGTTTACAATAAACGAAAACAGAAAGCAGACGACAGATCCCGACCAAAAAAAATCCGCTTCCGTTAATAAGAAGGCTAACCCTATTAAGGTTATGGTCAAAAACAAGACTATTCAGGCTAAAAAGCTTAAGAAAAAAGCTCAAAAGGTTAAGTCGGTTACAATAAAAAGCGCTCAGGGTAAGGTCAATATCAAAATAACCAGCGCAAAAAAAGCAATCAAAAAATATCTTAAGTTTAATTCAAAAGGAACCCTTACAATAAAAAGATGGAAACAGTCTCAAAAAGGAACTTACAAAATCAAAGTAAAAATCACCGTCAAAGGCAACTCAAAATATAAGCCCAAAACAATAAAAAAGACGGTGAAGATAAAAATCAATTAATCAAAAATGATGTGAGAAACCGTTTCCGTTTCTTTCGGCGGTGTTGCCTAAGGTGAAGGTGATTTACCGTTAATAAATATCCGGTCAGGGCTGTTTTGCTGCCGGTTAACAATAAACGGGAGGAGAAAAAACGATGAAAATGAAAAGAATTCCGGCGTTGTTATGCGGCGCAGCTCTTGTGTTGACGGCGGCAGGCTGTTCGGGCAGCGCAGGAGGATCAAAAGCAACCCCTGATCCTTCGGTAAGTAAAAGCGAACCCGTGAAAGCGGATGTTGAGAAAATGCATAAGCTGAATATCAGATCATCTAAGGAGCTCGGTAAAATAACCGCGACCTTTACGAACACCTCTAACGGTAAAACCAAGGACGTAAAAATGAAAAAAAGCGGTTCAGATGATAATGATATCGTTTACTGCTGTGAAGCGGATGTAAACAAATACAATATGGTGCATGTGACCTTCGGGGAAACCACCAGCATGGACGTTACCTTCAACAGCTTTATCAGCGGCTGGAATATTAAGGATGACGAGCTTCTCCCGTATGTGGTCGGTACCGAACCTGTCTATAACCCGAAATTTGATAAAAAGGTGTTTGAGTTTGACGGAAGGGATAAAAAGGTTTATATCTGGAAACCTGCCGACTATGATGAAAAATCAGAGGAAAAATATTCCGTCATCTATATGTTTGACGGTCAGAGCGTCCTCACGACCGGAAAAGATAAGGGAATGGACAACGACGAGGTGAGCTGGAATGTCAGCGAGCACGTTACGAGTATGATGAAAGTCACTGATAATAAATCTATCATCGTTGCTGTTGATAATAACGACGTATACAGAACGGATGAGCTTGTTCCCGATTTAGGCGAGATCAATATGGAGAATGAACCCGCAAACGCCAAGGCGGAAGATTTGAGTAAAAAGCGCGGCAGCGCATTCGCAGATTTTCTCTGCGATACAGTCATGCCGTATATCAACGAGAATTTTAACGTATATACCGACGCTCAGCATACCGCTCTGGCGGGAGCTTCCCTGGGCGGACTTGAAACCTTCTATACGGTTTTATCTCACCCGGATAAATTCGGCACAGGCGGCGTGATGTCAGCTACCTTTGATATGTATGCAAAAAAAGAGTGGAAAGAGTTTCTTAACGATAAATTAAAAAGCGAAAACGCGCCGTTTTTATATTTCTATGCCGGCGGATATAAGACGGATAACGGCGACGTGACCGAAACGATGTATAACTATTTGGTTAAGAAGGGCTACTCTAAGAATAAGCTCGTATTTAACAAATATGAGTCCGGTGAACATATGATAGAGTACTGGAGAAGTATATATCCCGAATTTTTAGAGGCTGTATTCACACAGAAGGTTTCGGCGTTAGAAGGCGGCGTTTCGGTACATTATAAAGATAAAACCGATCCTCTTGATAAGTATCTCGAAGATTATGAGCTTGATATCAACGATATTGAGCCCGGCTATGTGTATTACGATAACAGCGAAACAAAATGGGATAAAGTCTATGCTTACTGGTGGGGAGGTATGGCTTTTAACAGCTTCACGAAAGAACCTTATTATTTCTCAGAGTGGCCCGGATATGAAATGGAACAGCTGGAAGGTACCGATATTTATCGGGTTGTTGCTCCATGGGGATGTACCGGAATCATCTTTGATTCAGGCGTGACCGACAGAGAAGTTGCCGAAGGAAAGGATGCGTTCCAAACGACCGATATACAATACAACAATGACTTAATCGGTAAAATGTATAAAATAGATACATCGGTAAAACCAAAAGCCGATTCCGGAATAATGAAATCAAAACGCCGATATTCAAAAGGAAGCTGGTCGGACTATTCGGCAGAATAATAACTGATCTTTTGTGAGCCGAAAGAGAATTTCGGTGAAATAATATCCGAAAGTGAAGCGTTGGACTAGCTCTTTTGTGATTTTAAAGATAATTAAAAAGAGGCTGTGAAGAATGAAGCATTAAACTTGATTTCTTCACAGCCCCGTTTTTGCTCCGCCAACTTTTTTGTTGGGAGAGGATTACGTTAGTTTAAGATTAGTACACCTGCGACGCTTGTTAAAGCGGTGGAGGTGAGAACTCCAGCCCGGAATATAGTCGTACATCTCGCGCTAAGGACGCGCTCGTTGTACTCGTTATTCCGCGCAGCGCTTTTGCTCCCTTTTTCCGCCGCAGGCGGCGGTCGCAACGCTACCTTTCGAATCCATCCTCTCATTTCCACGAAAAATACCGACACCCATTGGGTGTCGGTATTTTTGGTGGGAGAGGATGGATTCGAACCATCGAAGGTACAACCAACAGATTTACAGTCTGCCCCCTTTGGCCACTCGGGAACTCTCCCACATTTTAAATTTTAAATTGCTACAGGATACCCTGTAGCAATTCTGGAGCTGGTGGACGGACTTGAACCCCCGACCTGCTGATTACAAATCAGCTGCTCTACCAACTGAGCTACACCAGCGTTTCGCAGCTAGATTATAATATCATAAAACTAAAGGTGTGTCAAGCCGTTTTTTTTATTTTTCAAAAAAATGCTTATTATGTTTTTGTTTTTTATAAAATCCCGCCGTTGATTTGCCCTTAAAAGGGTAGCTGCCGCCGATTCGGTTAAAAGGGACTAAAGGGTTTGAGATGTTTTTCATTGACAAAACTTTTTTCATATTTTATAATTAATGACATAATAAGCAAGGGAGGTTATTATATGGATAACTACGAAAATAATAATCAAAACGGCGCTCAGGGCTTTGAGTCTCCGGAGTACCAGCCGCAGGAATACCAGCCGCAGGAGTATCAGGCTCAGGGCTATCAGCAGCCTCAGCAGAACTACCAGCCGCAGGGCTATGAGCCTCAGAGCTACCAGCAGCCTCAGCAGAATTATCAGCCGCAGAACTATGCGGCTCAGCAGTATGATCCGATGATGTCAGTTGAAGCTCCTCAGAGCAAGAACGACGGAAAGGCTATCGCCTCGATGGTTCTCGGTATCGTATCGCTCGCTTGCTGCGGCGGATTTTATGCATGTCCTATAGTCGGACTTGTTCTCGGGATTATCTCGAAAAAGAATAAGCCTAATAACAACGGTATGGCTGTTGCCGGTATCGTAATGTGCTGTATCGCCTTAGGCTTTATGGCTTTATATACGATTTTGGCGCTTGCCGGAGTTATTACTTATCCGTTTTCGGGTTCGACCTACAGAAGCATCTACTATTAAATTTACGGGGCTGACTTGTGTCGGCCCCTGTATTACTTTAGTATAATCCGCTCAGTTGAACACTGTGTGGTATCTTATTATTTGGTTTTTCTATGAATAGATCTGTTGTCTTAAAAAGAATAACGGCGTGCGCGCTTCCGTTTATAGCCTTACCTCTGCTTTATTTTTCTTCTGTATTCGTTATAAGGAATATTACCCTGCCGCCGTGCATATATTATACGACCGCGCATATTTACTGCCCCGGATGTGGATTTACCCGTGCCGTAGAGGCGCTTATGAGAGGGGATGTGCTCTTATCATTAAGGCAGAATCCGCTTCTTATAACGGGGATGGTATTGCTTTTGGTTTACTATATCGGATTTCTTGTAAGAGCTTTCGGCAAAAGCTTAAAAATCAGATTCCTGCACAGCCCGAAAGTTTTATGGGCGGCGCTTGTTTTTCTCGCTGTATTTACTGTTTTAAGGAATATTGTTCCCGGATTGGCTCCTATATAAAACGGAATAGTTTTTACTTCACTATAATATACTTAACCGGGATGGCGCATAAAAAGTTAATTCTTCCGGATTAGTTACAGCACTGTAATTTTTTAGATAAAGTACTGTAATATATCGCGAAAATTATAGTAAATACCTACAATTTTTCGCAAAATAACTGAAATTTTTAACCTTTTTGTAATTGACATTTAAAATTATTTATGATATAAAAATATTGTAAACTTTTTAAGGAGGGAAATCTTTATGAATTCAAAGGGTTTATCAATTGCTGCTTTAGTATGCGGTGTATTAGGTATTGTCGGCTCATTCATTCCTGTAGTTTGCTACTTCACATTAGTACTTGCTATTCTCGGTATCGTATTCGGCGTTATCGGTATGAAGAAGTCTAAGGAAGCAGGCGAAGGTAAGGGATTAGCAGTAGCAGGTCTCGTACTTGGTATCGTAGGTACTGCTTTTGCTGTAATCGGCATTATCTGCATTATTTGCGTTGCTGCTGCTGCAAGTTCCGCTGGTCTCAGCGACCTCCAGAATGCTCTCAGCAGCCTCAGCTAATTAAAACAGAAAAGCTAAAGCAGGCATAAGGCGACTTGTGCCTGTTTTTTCTATCATTTTTTGAATCGGGGCTGTGCGCCCTTTTTCTATATTGTTTGAAAGGTAATTTATGTTTCCAAGTTTTGAATTATTCGGTAAAACGATATCGATGTATATGATATGCGCGCTCGTAGGTATATTTGCGGTGCTGATTTTAACCTACCGGCTCGCCGTGAAAAAGAAGCTCGATGAGTTCCATATGCTGTGGATGATGCTTTTCTCCTTCGGCGGAGTAGTCGTATTCAGTCATATCCTTTACGCGTTTACCGTTCCGAAGATGGTTGTCGGGGTGTTTTCCAATCTCGATAAGATAAAAACCTTCGACGATTTTATCTACGCGTTTAACGTAGTTTTCGGCGGCTCGGTATTTTACGGCGGACTTATCGGCGCGATATTTGTATTCTATCTCTATACAAAAATTAAAAAGCTGAGCTTCGGCGATTACAGCGATATCGGCGGTATGTCAATTCCTCTTTTCCATTTCTTCGGAAGAATCGGCTGCTTTTTATCGGGCTGCTGCTACGGCGTTGAGTGGGAACACGGAATAACTTATCATCATTCCCTCGTAGAAACCGCTAACGGTGTGCCGCGTTTTCCGGTGCAGCTCGTTGAGGCGGGGCTGAATTTACTGCTTTTCATATTCTTGTTCTACCTCTATAAGAAAGGTAAGGCGAACCATAAAATCCTCGCGCTTTATCTTCTTATTTATCCCGTATACCGGTTTATCCTTGAGTTTTTCAGGGGAGACGGCTACCGCGGATTTTTATTCGGACTTTCCACAAGCCAGATAATCTCGGTCATACTGTTTGTGTGCGCGCTGATCTCGCTTATAGTTATGAGGAAGAAAGAAGATAATAAGGTTTTAAGATTTTAAGTTTAAAAGGGCTTGCTTATTAAGCAGGCTCTTTTCATATATAGCAAGAATATTTATATTATCGGCTTCGGATTTCTTGCTGTCGGCGCAAAATATAGAAGCGCTTTTCACATTAATATTGTGTTATTTGTCGAAATGTGTTATTATTCCCTTGGGTGAAAGTATGAATAAGATCAAGCTTATCGGAATAGATTTAGACGGTACCGCTCTGAACAGCCGCAAGGAGCTTACCGATAAAAACATAGAGGTTTTTAAGGAATGTCGAAAGCGCGGCATACATATAGTTCCCGTTACGGGACGTCCGTACTCAGGGATTTATGACGAATATAAGTCGGGGATGAAATGCGATTATACGATCAACACCAACGGTGCCGCCGTTATGGAGGTTGAAACAGGAAAGCGCATCATCTCTCACACTATGAGCCCCGATAAGGCGCTTGAGGTTATGAGTGTCGTAAAAGATTATAACTGTTACTTCGGCGTTTTTCACGACGGCTACGGTTATCTTACTCCCGATAATTTAAGCTTTGAGCTTGAAAAGTATAAGAATACCCCCTTGTATAAATATATTTTATGCACGAGAAAGCCGGTTGAAAATCAGGCGGAGTTTATTAAACGCGCCGGAAGCTGCGATAATATTTACGTTATCGCCGAAAACGAAAAAATCAGGGATGAAATCCGCGCGGCAATTAAGGATATAGGCGCTATATTCTTTACGAGCTCCGCCCGTGACGATGTTGAAATCGGCGGCAACTGTTCTAAGGGGAAGGCTCTGCTTGAGCTTGCCGGTCATCTCGGAATCGAAAAAAGCGAAGTTATGGCGATAGGCGACAGCGGAAACGACGTTGAGATGCTTAAGCACGCGGGACTTTCCGTGGCTATGGATAACGCGGATGACGCTGTGAAGGGCGTATGCGATTATGTTACCGCCTCGTGCGAGGAAAGCGGAGTTGCACGCGCGATAGAGAGATTTGTATTATGACTTGATGTTGTAGGTGAGGAAATGGAATTTTTGACGGAAATATTATGGGTGTTTACCGTTTTTTCCTTTTTAGGCTGGCTGGTGCAGTTTGTACCGCGTATAATTAAAGAAAAAAAGCTCAGGAATCCGGGTTTTTTAACGCTGCCGTTTTTACCCTCGCACGGTATCGGAATGGCGCTTGTGTTTATTCTTTTTTCCGGGGTAAAGAGCTTGTTTGTGCTGTTCTTCGGTTCGGCAATTATGCTTACGCTGTATAAGTACACGCTTTCGATGATTTTTGAAAAGAGCTGCGGCTTTAAGTGGAAGGACTACTCGAAAAAGCGATTTAGCTTAAACGGCTACGTCAGTGTTTGGGAGCCGTTCGTTTACGGCGCGCTGGGGCTATTGGCGGTTAAGTTCTGCTTTGCGCCTTTGGCGGAGCTTGTGCGGCTTTTACCGTGGTGGGTATCGCTTTTGATCCCGGGCGTGATTGTCTTGCTGATAGCTGCCGACTTCGTGATTTCATTTATCACGGTTATAAATCTGCGAAGAAACCTTAAAAAGATGAATGATATTTCCGAACTTATCGAGGAAAACGATGAGGACGAATTTGAGGAGGAGCTTAAGAAAAACTACGAGCTGCGTATGCTTAAGAGCAAGAAATTCAGGCTCAGGCTTGTGGCTGCTTTTCCGGATATGGAGTCGCTGAATTACGAAAAGCAGCTTTCGGATATTAAAAAGCATTTCAATCTTATTCGTGAGAAGAATAACGAAACCTACGAGAAGAAGATAGAGAATGTTGAGGAACGTCCCTTTGCCTACGGACTGTGCTTTTCAAAGCTGTTCTGGCTTTTTCTTATCGGAAGCGTATTCGGTACGTTTCTCGAAACTCTATGGAGTATTTTTATAGACGGGCATCTCGAGATGAGAGTCGGGCTGTTGATCGGTCCGTTTATTCCTGTTTACGGCGGCGGCGCGGTAGTGATTACGCTGTGCCTTTATAAGCTTCATAAATCGGGAGATTTGGTGGTGTATCTTGCGTCGGCGGTTATCGGCGCGACCTTCGAGTATCTCTGCTCGTATTTCCAGGAGACATTTTTAGGCACCGTGAGCTGGGACTACAGTGATACTCCTTTTAACCTGCACGGCAGAACGAACCTCACCTATGCGCTTATATGGGGGATTTTAGGGCTTGTATGGCTCAGGTACCTTTATCCGCTTATAAGTCGTATGATTGAGCGTATCCCGAAAAAGCCGGGAAAGATCATAACGATTATTCTCGTTGTGTTTATGGCGCTTGACAGCGCGCTATCTATAATCGCGATTACTCGATATGCCGACCGAAAGGATAATATAGCGCCTAAGACGGTTATCGGCGAGACGATAGATACTGTATTTAACGATGATTATATGAACTTCGTTTTTCCGCATATGGCGAAGCCGGGCGAGTTTGCTAATAATGAAAAAATGATCGAAAAAAGTAATAGTGATTGATATGATTTTCAAAAAGAATAAAATAAGTCCCGAACTGAAAAAGGACATAAAAAGATATATTGACGAAAATCTGATTCTGCCGCCTAAGCAGAAAAAATCCGCGGCTAAATCAAAGTCTGTGTTCGGCGGCGTGAGAATGACCTCTGCGCCTGCTGCTGCGGAGAAAGCCGTTTATGATGTCCTGGAGGCGGAGTGCCCCGGAGAGCTCGGAGATTTGCTTTTAAACCTCGACGAGAGCTTTTCACAAATGCTGATGAGGATAATTGACGAAAAGGGCATTAAGGACAGCGAGTGTTATAAGCGCGCGAATATCGACAGAAAGCATTTCTCAAAAATCCGCTCGAACGTGATGTATAAGCCCTCGAAGGCTACGGCGGTCGCGCTTGCGATTGCGCTGGAGCTGAGTCTCGAGGAAACTAAAAGCCTTCTTGAAAAAGCCGGGTACGCTCTTTCGCACAGTAGTAAGTTTGATATTATTATAGAATATTTTATTCTGAAAAAGAATTATAATATTTTTGAAATAAACGAAGCGCTGTATGAGTTTGACCAGCCGTTGCTGAATTGATAATACAA
>CAZERR010000065.1:0-7737 GCA_964514785.1 uncultured Ruminococcus sp.
GAGCGATCTCCACGGCGAGTACGAGGCGTTTTGCCATATTCTCAACAACTGCTCGGGTGTAGTGCGCGAGAAGGTGGATATGCTCTACCGCGGCGAGCTTTCCCATGAGGACAGAAAATCAATATGTACTCTTATCTATTATCCTAAGGAAAAGCTTCACCTTATCCGTAAGGCAGGGGAGAATACCGATTCGTGGTACCGCGATACTATAAACCGTCTTATCGAGATCGCGAGAACTCTTTCCTCAAAATACACCCGTTCAAAGGTGCGTAAGGCTATGCCCGAGGATTACTCATATATTATCGACGAGCTGCTTCATGCTCAGAAGGACGAGGATGATAACCAGATCATCTACCATAAAAAAATCCTCGATACCCTGATAAGCCTTAACCCGGACGATTTTATAGTTGAACTTTCGGGACTTATAAAAAGGCTCGCGGTAGATCATCTTCATATCGTCGGCGATATCTTCGACAGGGGAGAATCCGCCGATAAGATCATTGACCTTCTGATGAGCTGTCATTCGCTTGATATCCAGTGGGGCAACCACGATATCCTTTATATGGGCGCTGCCTGCGGAAGCAAGGCGTGTATCGCTAATGTTGTTAGAAACTGTGTGAAATATAATACCGTAAACACCCTTGAAAGCGGTTACGGAATAAGCCTGAGAAAGCTTGCGCTTTTCGCGCAGAAGGTCTATAAGAATAAATCCCCGATGGACGCGGCGCTCAAGGCGATAACCGTTATTCAGTTTAAGTGCGAGGGTCAGGTCATTATGCGCCGTCCCGAGTATGATATGAATGACAGGCTGCTGCTCGGGAAAATCAGGGACGGTAAAATCGAGATCGAGGGAAAGACTTACGAGCTAAACGATACCGATTTCCCGACTGTCGGTTATGATGATCCCTACGGGCTGACTGCTGAGGAAACAGCGGTGATCGACGAGCTGAAATCCGCCTTTGTAAACAGCGTAAGGCTGAAAAAACATATTGCTTTCCTGTATAAGACAGGTTCGATGTATAAACGCCATAATTCAAATCTCCTCTACCACGGCTGTGTGCCGCTTACCGAAAGCGGTGATTTTGACGAGGTTTTATGCTTAAATA
The DNA here is from genome assembly GCA_964514785.1 of uncultured Ruminococcus sp. Lineage (GTDB taxonomy): Bacteria > Bacillota > Clostridia > Oscillospirales > Acutalibacteraceae > Ruminococcoides. The sequence goes on from CAZERR010000065.1 coordinate 1,107, forward strand.
AGCCTCTAAAAGGAAAAGCCTTTCTCGATGAGGCTGACGCCGTCGCGAGAAAAGCTTTCTTCAGCCGCAGTAAAGAGCTGAGCAATATTGACTTTATGTGGTATCTTTGGTGCGGAAAAAAATCGCCCCTTTGCGGACGAAACATCAAGACCTTTGAGCGTGCGTTTATCAATGATAAATCCGCGTGGAACGAGGAGAAGAATCCGTACTACAGATTCTATGAAACAGAAAAAACCTGCGAGATGATTTTATCCGAATTCGGACTCGACAGCAAAATCTCGCATATCGTAAACGGCCATACTCCCGTAAGGACCGTTAAGGGCGAGCTTCCGATAAGGGCAGGAGGAAGGCTGATAGTTATAGACGGCGGCTTCTGTGAGGCGTACCATAACACGACCGGAATAGCCGGTTATACGCTGATTTATAATTCCCACGGGCTTCGCCTAAAGGCTCACGAGCCGTTTATGAGTGTCAGCGAGGCGCTAAAGGAGAATAAGGATATCCATTCAAGCTCTGAAATTATCGAAACCGAGGATAAACGCGTTATGGTTGACGAAACTGATAACGGAGAACGTATTCAGCGTGATATCGACGATTTATATGACTTATTAAAAATAATGAAAAGTAAGCAATAAAATAGCTTATTAAAAGGGCAGCTCAATTTATGCTTGAGCTGCCCTGAATATTTAGTCTTTCCAAACGATCTCGTCCTCGACGTAGCCGTTCTTTTTCTTTTTCTTAACAATTGCCTTAGCAACAAATCCGCTGATGAATACGAGTATCGTTACCGACCAGCCTGCGGCGATCTGCGCCCAAATCGGATAATCGGGATTGTATGTGCCGCCCTTCTGAACGAACAGGTCGATCATATTCCAGATGAACAGAGCCGAAAGTAAAATCGGAGCGACGTATTTAACGGAAGCGGCGAACCACCAGTACGGAGCCTTGAATTTCTTAGTATTGCGGTTGATCTCGTTAAGTACCTTTCTGAGACTGAAGGTCCAGCCGATCGCAATACACTCAAGGATACCGATGAGAATTAGGTTGAATGAGTTAGCCCAGTTGTCAACAATGTCAAGCCACGCAAGTCCCATCTGAGTGATGAACAGAAGCGAGATGAATCCCGAAATACCGCATACCGCGATAGTGACCGTTCTCGGCTTGATATGGAATTTATCAGCAATAGCTGCCGATACGCCCTCGACGATCGAGAATGCCGAGTCGATAGCGAGCGTTATAAGCATCATATAGAATATAGCTCCGAACAGCGCGTTGAGCCAGCCGATGTTCGTAAGGTTAACTATTGCCTGCGGATATACTATGAACGCAGTGCCGATTCCGCTGGCGGTCATATCGCCGAGCATACCTGTTCCGCCCATTGTAGAGAACATTACGATACCGGAAAGCACGCTGATCGCCATATCCGAGAACGCGATGATCATAGCGTCAACCGCTACGTTTGCGTCGTTGCCTAAGTATGAGCCGTAAGCAAACATAATCGCCATCATGATCGATAAGCTGTAGAATACCTGACCTATGGCGTCAACCCAAAGCGACGGGTCGGAAAGCGCCGAGAAATCGGGAACGAAGAGCTGTAAAAGTCCTTCGCCTGCTCCCGGCATTGTGCAGCCCTTAATAGCCATGATAAGAAGCAGAACTACGGGAGCAAATACCGTGAACTTAACTACCTTGCCTACTGATTTAGCTCCGTTGCGGATACAGTAGAAGATAAGTCCCCACGCTACCAGCAGACAAACCAAAACTCCGCCGGGGATGTCGGCGCCCTGGATCAAGCCTGTTGTTTTTGTAAGGTTGAAGAACAGCGACGAGGCTGCCTTGTTATCGCCTGTCATACCCGCAAACTGCCACGAGTTTACGAACATAAGGATAACCCACGCGAATACAACTGAGTAGTAGCATACGATCACAAACGCGTTTGAGGTTGCCGCCCAGCCGACGGGCTCCCATTTTTTACCTATACCGCGCATACTTTCGATCGCGCCTTTTCTGAACTTTCTGGAAACGGAGATTTCCATCATCAGAAGAGGAATACCCATAACCAGCATTGCCGCAAGGTAAACCATCAAGAATGTACCGCCGCCGTGTTTAGCGGCAAGTCCCGGGAATCGCCACGCGTTACCGAGTCCTACGGCGGAACCGACTGCCGCAAGGATAAAGGTAATTCGTGAACTCCACTGACCTCTATTTTCCATTTTTCCTCCTTTTGGTTACGGTGTAACCGTTTAAAGTGCTTTTTTTGCACTGATTGAGAATATTATATACTAACAGTCTGAAAAATTCAACAGATTTGAAAAAAGAAACAAGGTTGTAATTGTATTATTTCACATAAATAATTAAAGATATTTCCCCTTAATAATTATAAGAGACAATTTGTTTTATATAATAAAAATGTATATTATGTTTGAATATATAAAAAGATTGACATTTTTTTAACAAAGTGTTAGAATAAGCTGGAAATATGAAAGGACTTGCTATGAAAAGACTGTTTATTATAGTGATCGCTGCGACGCTTTTGCTGGCTTCTGCCGGCTGCTCGGGTGATGAAAACAAGATTTCGGTTCCCGAGCCTACAGAGGCTCTTTATACCGATTCAAACGGCGTAGGTTATAACCTTGATAACGACGGAAGCCTTACGACCGCGACGTTTAAAAACAAGAAAAAGAATATTGTTATCCCCGAAGAGTACAAGGGAAAAAGCGTAACCTCGGTGGGTAAGAGCACATTCAAAATGTCCGACGCAGAGACTGTTACGATTCCCGGCTCCGTTACCGAGATCAAGGACTACGCTTTCGCGTTCTCAAGAAGTCTAAAGAAGGTCATTATCCCCGACAGCGTTAAGGTTATAGGCACAAACGCTTTCTCCGGATGCTCTCTGCTTACGTCCGTTAAGCTTCCGAAGAAGCTTGAGGAAATAGGAATGTACAGCTTTGACGCTTCGGGACTGAATGAAATCACGATTCCGAAAAGCGTTAAAAAGGTAGGCGAATATGCCTTCGCCGAATGTAAGAACCTAAAAAAAGTTACGTTTAAGGGAAAGAAAACAGAAATTGCCGAAACGGCTTTTAATAATTCCCCGAAAGTTAAATTTATCGCTCCTAAAAAGTCAAAGGCAAGCGCCTTTGCCGGGAAGAACGCGATCAAATGTGATTCAAAGTAAATAAATCCAAATTATAAACGGAGGTAAGATTTATGAGTAATATTTATTACCCGATTGTAGACGGAGTGCCCTCGCTTGAGAAGGCTCTTAAAAGAGTGAGAAAAGCTCAGGAGGAGTATGCGAAGTTTACTCAGGAACAGGTGGATAAAATTTTCCTCGCGGCAGCTACCGCCGCAAACCGCGCCAGGATACCACTCGCCAAGCTCGCCGTAGAGGAGACCGGAATGGGAATTGTTGAGGATAAGGTTATTAAAAACCATTTCGCCTCGGAGGAAATCTATAATAAATACCGCGACGCTAAAACCTGCGGAGTGATTGAGGAAAATACCGCTATGGGTACGAAGCGTATTGCCGAGCCTATCGGTATTATCGCTGCGGTTATCCCGACTACGAACCCGACCTCAACCGCTGTTTTTAAGTGCCTTATAGCTCTTAAAACGAGAAACGGTATTATAATCTCTCCTCACCCGAGAGCTAAGAAAAGCACGATAGAAGCGGCTAAAATCGTTCTCGAGGCTGCCGTTGAAGCAGGAGCTCCGGAGGGCATTATCGCCTGGATCGACGCTCCTAATCTTGAAATGACAAACCTCGTAATGAGCGAGGCTGATACTATCCTTGCGACAGGCGGCCCCGGAATGGTTAAGGCGGCGTATTCGTCGGGAAAGCCTGCTTTAGGCGTAGGCGCGGGTAATACCCCCGCGATTTTCGACAGCACCGCCGATATTAAGGTTGCCGTCAACTCGGTTATTCACTCGAAAACCTTCGACAACGGTATGATATGCGCCTCCGAGCAGAGCGTTATCGTCGATAAAACCATCTACGACGAGGTTAAAAAAGAATTTGAATACCGCGGTTGTTATATTCTTAAGGACGACGAGATCGATAAGGTAAGAAAGACTATTATTATCAACGGCTCGCTCAACGCTAAGATCGTAGGTCAGTCGGCATATACGATAGCCGCCCTCGCCGGCGTTGAGGTTCCGAAAAGCGCGAAAATACTTATCGGTGAGGTAGAGAGCGTAGATATAAGCGAGGAATTCGCTCACGAAAAGCTTTCTCCCGTACTCGCTATGTATAAGAGTGAGAATTTTGAGGACGCGCTTAATAAGGCTGAGCAGCTTGTAGCTGACGGCGGCTTCGGTCATACATCCTCTCTCTACGTTGACGCTGTGAACGAAAAGGCTAAGATCAACGAGTTTGCCGCGCGTATGAAAACCTGCCGTATCCTCGTTAACACTCCGTCCTCGCACGGAGGTATCGGTGATTTATACAACTTCGATTTAACTCCGTCGTTAACCCTTGGCTGCGGTTCGTGGGGCGGAAACTCGGTAAGCGAGAATGTCGGCTGTAAGCATCTGCTTAATATAAAAACAGTTGCCGAGAGGAGAGAGAATATGCTTTGGTTTAAGGCACCCGAAAAGGTTTATATAAAGAAAGGCTGTATCCCCGTAGCTATCAGGGAGCTTAAGGAGGATATGGATAAGAAGAAAGCGTTTATTGTAACCGACAGCTTCCTTTATAACAACGGCTACACCAAGTGCGTCACCGATGAGCTCGACAAGATGGGCATTACTCACGTCACATTCTTTGACGTTCAGCCCGATCCGACGCTTTCCTCCGCTATCGAGGGCGCTAAGGCTATGGAGAGCTTTAAGCCCGACGTTATTATTGCGATAGGCGGCGGCTCCGCTATGGACGCAGGTAAGATCATGTGGGTTCTTTACGAGCATCCCGAGGTCGATTTTAAGGATATGGCTATGCGCTTCTCCGATATAAGAAAGAGAGTTTATAAGTTCCCGCATATGGGAGATAAGGCTTATTTCGTTGCTATTCCGACCTCATCGGGCACAGGCTCCGAGGTAACTCCCTTTGCGGTAATTACCGACGAGAGCGACGGAACAAAGTATCCGCTTGCGGATTACGAGCTTATGCCCGATATGGCGATCGTTGACGCGGATATGATGATGTCCGGTCCGAAGGGCTTGACTGCCGCTTCCGGTATCGACGCTGTTTCCCACGCTTTGGAAGCGTATGCCGCTATGCTCGCGACTGATTTTACCGACGGCTTGGCGCTTCAGTCGCTCAAGGTTATTTTTGAGTATCTGCCGGCTTGTTATGATAACGGTCAGAACGAGCCCGTTGCGAGAGAAAAGGTTGCCCATGCCGCTACGATGGCAGGTATGGCGTTTGCAAACGCTTTCCTCGGCGTGTGCCATTCAATGGCTCATAAGCTCGGCGCGTTCCACCATATCGCTCACGGCATAGCAAATGCGCTTATGCTTGAGTACGTTATCCGATTTAACTCTGCCGAGACTCCGACAAAAATGGGAACCTTCTCACAGTACGCTTATCCTCATACAAAGCGCCGCTATGCAGAAGTCGCGGAGTTCTTAGGCTTAGGCGGTAAGAACGACGACGAAAAGGTTGAAAATCTTATTAAGGCGGTTAACGACCTTAAGGCGAGAGTCGGCATCAAGGAAACTATCCGCGACTACGGCGTGGATGAAAAATATTTCCTCGATACTCTCGACGATATGGTTGAGCAGGCGTTCGACGACCAGTGCACGGGCGCTAATCCGAGATATCCGCTTATGTCCGAGATCAAGGAAATGTATTTAAAGGCTTACTACGGTAAGGATTATAAAGGCTGATTGGAGGTTTTAACGTGAAATTGGATAATATTATTTACGAAACTAAAGGTAAGAAGATTTACCGCGACGGCGATTTGGCTATTAAGGTTTTCGACGAGGAGTTTTCTAAGGCTGCCGTACTCAACGAAGCGCTTAACCAAGCGAGAGTTGAGGAAATCGGAATTAAAATGCCGAAAATTCACGAGGTCACTAAGGTTGACGGCAAGTGGGCGATCGTAAGCGATTTTATCGAGGGTAAAACCTTGGCTCAGCTTATCGAAGAAAACCCCGATAAGACGGACGAGTTTATCGAAAAGTTCGTTGATATCCAGATCGAGATCCTCTCGAAGCGTTCTCCGCTTCTCACCGATTTGCGCGATAAAATGCAGCGTAAAATCAGCGCGACCTCCCTTGACGCTACTACCCGTTATGAGCTTCATACAAGAGTAAACAGCATGAAGAAGCATAATAAGGTTTGTCACGGCGATTTTGTACCGAGCAACGTTATTATCTCTCCGACAGGCGACGCGTATGTGATTGACTGGGCGCATGTTACTCAGGGCAACGGCGCGGCTGACGCGGCGAGAACCTACCTTATGCTGACTCTTAACGGCAAGGAGGCTTTAGCCGAGAAGTACCTCGATACTTATTGTAAAAAGACTGATACGGCTAAGCAGTTAGTTCAGCTCTGGATGCCGATCGTTGCTGCGTCTCAGTCTGTTAAACAGGTTCCCGAGGAGCAGGAGCTTCTTATGCGCTGGGCGACTGTTGCCGATTATCAGTGATGATGTGTTATAATTGAGTAAGTTTTGCGTTCGCTGCG
>CAZERR010000065.1:7837-11370 GCA_964514785.1 uncultured Ruminococcus sp.
TTTGCGTTCGCTGCGAGGACGCGGAATTATCGTAAGCAATCTACAGCAGGTTTGATCCTCGGGGCTTGCAGTGCTTCGGTTACAATGGTTTGTATAGCGTTATCAATTCTTTTACCGTAATACTGAATAAAATAAAAAACGTCGGTTTTTTTATCCGGCGTTTTTATTTTATAAACTTTTACTTGTGATTTTATAAGCTGTAGTGTTTATTAAGATTACTGCTGACCCGAGATGAAACGCAGGGGCTTGAAGCGTGTCCAGACGTACTTTATAAACAGGTATGAAATAAAGAAATCTACCGCCATATTAAAGCCGATGATAAGCGCGGGGTTTGAAGTAATCTTACAAATCAGCGTGCGTGAGGCTACGAGTAAGAAACCGTTGAAAAGATAAAGCACGAGTGAGTACGGACCGAAGCGCTTGAATGAAAAATTAAACCAGTTGAACTTCGTTACAAAATAAAGAGTAACTATTCCGAGTATCGCGGTAAGTGCCGCGGGAACGTACTTTATCGCAAAAATAACAACTGAGATCCATACGGCAAGCAGAAGCAGCGGAACTAAAACCGTCAGTGCTTTCGATTTGAATTTAAAGTCGAAAATATCCGAGCGATATGTCTTTATAAGATAACCTGTGTTGAAGAAAAACAGGTAATATAATAAATCGCCTATCCGTAAAAAACCAACCTTAAAATGAATTATCGAAAATGCAAGCAATACAACTTCTATAATTATCTGAACCGCAAGACGGTTTTTCTGAAGAAGATGCATCGGGATAAATACCATAAACATAATAAACAGCACATACAAAAACCAGTACTCGCCGCCGTGAAGGAGAATATCTCCGGCAGATTCAATAATACTTTTCGGTCTGTTTACAAGCGAGGGCAATAGATACCTCGGGAAAACATCTATAATGTTAAAAATAAAATAGGGGATAACGAGCCGCTTTATTTTCTTGATAAAGAAATCCTTAAATCCGTTTTTATAGGAAAAGCAGAAGCCCGAAACCGTAAAAAACAGGCACATATGTACCGAGCTTACGAAGTCGAAAATCCATTTGCAGTAGAGATTAGCGTGAAGGTTAACCGGGAAGTAAATAATTGCGTGCCCGAGTACGACCATAAAAATCGCGAAACCCTTCAGGGTATCGATTTCGACATATCTTTTTTTTGCAATTGTTTCCAAAACATTACCTCCTTTAGTGTTGCGACTCTCATTATATAATACAGTAGAAAGAAAATCAACCTGTTGTGTATCACTCAGTCTAAAAAACTTTACAAAACTAATTTAATATGGTAAAATGACTTTATCATATTAACGTGCGACAGTATTTAGGAGTGGAATTATGAATTCAAAGTTAAAAAACGAGCAGACTGATTTTTTATTTGAGGCAATTTTAACCTTAAAGACAAAAGAGGATTGCTATAGATTTTTTGAGGATTTATGCACTAAACCCGAGCTTAACGCGATGTCTCAGCGTATCGTAGTCGCTAAGCTCCTTCATGAAAAGACCGTTTATAATGAAATCGTGAAGCAGACCGGAGCTTCGACTGCTACGATCAGCAGGGTCAAGCGCTCGCTTAACGAGGATACCGACGGCTATATGCTTGCGTTTAGAAATATGGGTATAAAGGTAGATAAATAATGAGCGGCTACGGCGTTTTTGCCGATTATTACGACGCGCTTACGCTGAATGTCGACTACGAAAGCCGTGCGCGGTATATCGTTAATACCCTGAAAAACCTCGGCCATGAAATGGGGCTGACTCTTGATTTGGCCTGCGGAACGGCAAAGCTCACCGTTGAGCTTAAAAAGCTCGGGGTAGACGTATACGGGGCCGACGCGTCGGAGGAAATGCTTTCTTTCGCGTATGAGAACGCAGCCGAAAACGGGTTTAATATTCTGTTTTTGTGTCAGAAAATGCAAAAGCTCGATTTGTACGGAAGTATAGATACCTGCGTGTGTACATTGGACAGTATTAATCATATGACCGATAAATCGGACGTTGAAAAAGCGTTTAAGAGGGTAGCGCTGTTTATGAATAAGGGCGGCTGTTTTCTTTTTGATGTAAATACGGTTTATAAGCATAAGAATATCCTCGGCGATAATACCTTTGTTTACGATTTGGACGAGGTGTATTGCGTGTGGGAAAATTCTTTAAAAGAAAATAACATAGTCGATATCAATATAAACCTCTTTGTGCCCGAGGGAGAGCTGTACGAGAGATATGAGGAAAGCTTTTGCGAGAGGGCGTACAGCGATTTTGAAATAACCTCTATGCTGGAAAACGCGGGCTTTAAGGTGCTCAAGCGATACGGCGATATGAGCGAAAGCGACCCCGCCGAGGATGAGCAGAGGGTTATTTATATTGCTCAAAGGATTTGATTTTATGGATAAAATAATAAGATGTATAACGAGTGACGGAGCGGTTATGGCGGCGGCTGTAGACGCTTCGGATATTGTTTTTACGGCTCAGCGCCTCCACAAAACCACCCCGGTCGCGACCGCGGCGCTGGGAAGGCTTTTATGCGCTGGTTCGCTTATGGGCGTAAGCTTAAAACAGAATAACGCGAAGCTTACCCTGCAGGTCAACGGCGACGGCCCCTTAGGCTCGGTAGTAGTTGTATCGGATTCTAAGGGAAACGTTAAGGGTTATACTACTAATCCGGACTGCCCGACCGAGTATTATAAAAACGGAAAGATCAACGTATCCGCAGGAGTAGGTAAATACGGGACCTTAGGCGTTATAAGAGACTACGGTACCCGCGACCCGTATATCGGACGCGTTCCGCTCGTAAGCGGAGAGATAGCCGAGGATATAACGAGCTACTACGCCGCGTCGGAGCAGATTCCTACCGTATGCGCGTTAGGCGTTCTTGTCGATAAAGAGGATGAGCGTGTGCTTTTGGCAGGAGGACTGTTGATACAGCTTCTTCCGGGAGCAGACGACAGCGTGATCGATAAGCTCGAGAAGAACATCGCGGATCTCGAGCCCGTTACTACAATGTTCGCTAAAGGAATGGGTATACTCGATATCTGTAAAACCGCGCTCAACGGCTTTGAGGTTGAGGTATTGGACGAGGAAAAGATAAACTATGTTTGCGGATGCTCGAGGGAGAAAATCGAGAGTTACTTTGCAGGACTTCCCGAGGAAGAGCTAAGGGAATGTATCGGTGAAAACGGAAAAGCCGAGGTTAACTGTCAGTTCTGCAATAAAACTTATGAGTTTACCCGGGCTGAAATCGAAAGTATAATTAAGAGTAAAACATCGGAGTAAATTTTTTTAAAAAATTAGAAAAAGGTATTGACTTTTTCAGGGATTTGTTGTATTATAATCAAGTCGCCGATAAACGACGACAATGTGGGAGATTAGCTCAGCTGGGAGAGCACCTGCCTTACAAGCAGGGGGTCACAGGTTCGAGCCCTGTATCTCCCACCACCTTGAAAAAATGTCATATGTACGCATATCGACTTTTCATATGGCCCGGTAGTTCAGTTGGTTAGAACGCTAGCCTGTCACGCTAGAGGTCG
>CAZERR010000066.1:0-9450 GCA_964514785.1 uncultured Ruminococcus sp.
TTGAAACAAGCTTTTTGTTCTTAGCTTTAAAGGTATATTTAGAATTCGCGTGGAAGTTTTTAATTGTTTCAGCGAGGTTTATACTTCCGCCATCTAAATAATAGGTCTTTTTCATATGTTTATTATAATTAAGAGTCAGCTTCTTATACTTCTTCTTAACCTTCGCCTTATAATCGCCTACGGTAATTTTAAACGAACCGATAAGCTTTTTAGTACCTTTAAAATAAACCTTAACTTTAGTAGTTCCCTTTTTAAGACCTTTTACGCTATAATCGTAATTACCTTTAGTGTCGCCGTAATATGAGTCAAATTTTACTATTTTCTTATTATAAGAAAGCTTATGTCCCCTTATATACGGGTTCTTAACTCTGACTTCTTTCCAAGTGTTTTTATTAATCTTCACGTTTGACATTTTTATCTTTTTATATGCGGTAACGGAGAATTCATACTTTTTATACTCGGTCTTATTCTCGCCTTCGACCTTGTAAACGGTAAGTACTGGCTTATTAGTTTTAGGAGTTACTTTTTCCGAGTTAACCATAAGCCAATAATAATTGCCCTCGTTCTTTGCGTCAATTTCAATATAACCTTTGCTGTTGTTTTCAACAACGCACTCGTAATTATCGGCTTCTGCCTTTTTAAATCCAAGGTTCAGCTGATTATACTGAACCATCGTTTTCTTTTCTACGCTTGCCGCGGATACGGAAGCGGGCGCGATAACCACGCTTAAAGCGATAATTAAACATAAAATAATTCCTGCCGTTTTTCTTAAAAGATTCATTTTCCTTCTCCTTAATCTTCTTTTTTTCATCTTACACTATAGTAGTGTCAAAAACAAGTAGAATAGTTTCAATTTTTTTAAATTTTTGAATTTTAGAAAAAGCCGAAAACCCGCGTAATGCAGGGTTTTCGGCTTTAAAAGTTTATTTAACTAAAGAAGTCATCGTCAACAATATCGAAGCTTCCGCCGCCCGATACCTTTGAACCGTCGGCAAAGGTGATAGTATAATCGACATCATTATTTCCGTCGCTTAAAATTGTATATATTCCGTTTTGGTCTACCGTTATTACTTCCGCAGGAGAAGCCTTAAAGGTAAATTTATATTCGTCATCTTTAAAGCTCGAAATATTGGTATTAATATACCTCTTGGTAACAATTGTCTTTAGGTCGATTTTATCGCCTACCTGCACGAAGAACTCGTAGAAAATACCGTCGTTATCGAGCGCGCGGTTAGCGCCGTAAACCTCGCTGTCCTTAGCTCTTTTTACCGTAATATTGATTGTGCCGATTTTTTTCTTTTTTGCCTTACCGCGTTTCTCGTATACGTCAACCTTGGTTTTGCCTGTTTTAAGACCGTAAACCGCTACCGCCTTCGGAGTAGTCTCGGTTTTATATGATTTACAAGTCGCAGCGATCTTCTTATTTTTGATTTTTACCGAAATTACGCTGTTGGAATGGAAATTCTTTACCGCCTCGCCGATGTCGATCGAGCCGTTTTCATCAAGGTTATAGGAATGCTTAAGGTGCTTGTTGTATTTAATCGTACATTTTTTAAACGATTTTTTAAGAGACGCCTTATAATCGCCGACGGTGATTTTAAAGGAGCTTATCAGCTTATCGGGACCCTTCAGCGCTAATTTGACCTTAACGGTAGTCGTTCCCTTTTTAAGTCCCTTTACCGTATGGATCCAGTTGCCGTTGCCGTCGCCGTAACCGCCCTTTTTGATTTTAATGATTTTCTTGTTATAGGAAAATTTATGCTCCTTAAAGTAAGGGTTCTTGATATGGATTTCCTTCCATACGCCTTTATTCATTTTTACGTTGGAAACCTTAATCTTCTTTACCGCGGTAACGGTAATTTTATATTTTTTCAGAATTTCACCTGTCTTACCGTTCATAACGGTAATTAAGGGCTTAACTGTTTTTGTGGGTTTATAGGCGTTAACAGTAAGCCAGTATCCGTCCGACACCTGAAAAAAGTCGGTTTTAATATACTCTTCATTATTGTTTTCGACCTTACACTCGTATTCGTCGTTTTCCGACGCAGAAAAAAAGTAGCTGTCACCCATATACTGAGTAAGGGTTTTATTAACAGTCTCCGCCGCTGATACCGCAGTTGGAACTATAAAAACGCTTGCCGCAATTAAAATTGATAAAACAATTCCCATTGATTTTTTAAAAAGCTTCATTTTCAGTCCTCCTTTTTTGATCTGTTAAAAGCTTTCTAACCGCTTTCATAAAGGTAGTATCAAATTCTTTTCAAAAAGTTTCAAATTTCTAAAAGACTTTTCATTTTCGGCGATGTGCCCAAAAACTAATCTCGGGATTTGTGCAAATCAACCGATAGTTTTAAATGTTGATTATATATCCGTTTTATAGTACAATAATCTCATAAGAAGGTGAGCTTATGAAAACCGTACTGATAACAGGATCCTCACGCTCTATCGGCGCCGCATGCGCCGAAGCTTTCGCGCGCGATGGCTGGAGTCCTATAATTAATTATAACAAAAGTAAAGAAAAAGCGCAATACTTAGCCGAAAAAATAAACGCTCTTTACGGCATAAAATGTAATATTTACGGTTGCGATATCTCCGACAGCGCGGCAGTCGCCGAAATGTTCGCGGAAATCGGAGATGTAGACGCGCTTATTAATAATGCGGGCATATCTCAGCAGAAGCTTTTTACCGATATTACCGACGAGGACTGGAAAAAAATGCTCGGTGTAAATCTCGACGGCGCGTTCTACTGCTCAAGAGAAGCGCTAAAGGGAATGATAAAAAGAAAAAGCGGCTCAATTATAAATATAAGCTCAATGTGGGGACAGGTCGGTGCTTCGTGCGAGGTTCACTACAGCGCCGCAAAAGCTGGCTTAATAGGGCTTACGAAAGCCTTAGCAAAGGAGGTCGCTCCTTCAAACATCCGCGTGAACTGTATCGCGCCCGGAGTTATCGACACCGATATGATGAAGGATTTTGACTCTGAAACTAAAGCTCAGCTAACCGAAGAAACTCCGCTTCTGCGGCTCGGCACTCCGGAGGATATCGCCGAAGCCGCGGTATTCTTAGCCGGAGAGAAAGCCTCCTTTATCACCGGACAGGTGCTCGGCGTCAACGGAGGGTTTATAATATAATGGAAGCTTTAGCTAAAAACAGCCTGGAAAATCACGTTTATCTGCTGGAGCTTATTTTTGCTGCAATTAATGAAGTTCAACCTAAAGAACCGGAGCCCGAAGTGGATTTTGATAAGGTTTATACTATCGCCTGCTCCCATCTTGTGGATAACACCGCCTTTTACGCAGTAGAAAAGCTAAACAACAAGCCCGACCGCGAGCTTTATAAAAAGTGGCTCAATAAAAGGAACAAGGCTTTTCACCGCAATATGACTCAGCGCGCGGAGCTGGAGAGTATAAAGACCGCGTTTTCCGAAAACGGCGTTGAATATCTGCCCGTGAAGGGCTTTCCGGTGTGCGACCTATATCCGCAGAGCGATTACCGCTATATGAGCGATCTCGACATTCTCGTTAAGGATATTAAAAAAGCAGATAAAATAATAACCTCCCTCGGCTATGATCCGAAAGAGATCGGTATGCATCATCACGATGAGTTTTCAAAACCGCCGTTTATGTATGTTGAGCTTCACCGCGACTTAGTAGGAGCGGATTCCGATTTTTACGACTACTATAAAAACATATTTGACCGTGCAAAAAAGCTAAGCTCCTGCGAGTATGAGCTTTCGGGCGAGGGTTTTTACATCTACTCGATCGTGCATCTTGAAAACCACTACTCAAAGGCAGGCACCGGCATACGCTCAATATCAGACCTTTACCTGATGAATAAAAAACTTTTTCCGATGCTTGATAGTGTATATATCGAGCGCGAGCTCGGTAAACTCGGGCTGTTGGATTTAAGAAATCTGCTCTCGGATATCGCGGAAAAATGGTTCAAAAACAAAGACTTTACCGATTTTTCCGAAGCGGAGCTGAGGATTCTCCTAAGCGGAGCATACGGTACGGTTGAGAATAAAATAAACGCCTCCAAGAGTGATATGAGCAATTTCGCTTTCCTGATGCGCAGGATTTTTCCGACAGCAAAGTCTATGAAATGGGTTTTTCCGTGGCTGAAAAAATATCCTTTCCTGCTTCCGTGGGCGTATGTTTACCGTATTTTTCGCAGCGGTATCGGAAATAAAAAAAAGGCTTTAAGAGAACTTAAAACTCTAAATCGAAAAAACTAAGCTTAAAATATAATTGCCTCTACAGTCTAAAAGGCTGCCGCTTATTTGCGACAGCCTCTTTTTTTACTTAAGTTCGTAGACTTTCATTTTGTTGTTGATCTCAACGGCGAGCTTATCATCGGTGATCCAGAACAAGTCGGCTTCCGTCGTTTTCTTTCCCTTAAACTTACAATAGCTGACCTTATCGCCGTCAACCTTAAGTACCGCAAGCTTCTTCGTATACTTTTTGCCCTCCGATGAAATAACGATATATGCGGTATCTCCCGGTTTAAGTCCCGAGGTTATAGCCTCGCAGCTGTAGTGTTTAGGGCTTCTAAGCAGCTTTTTATGCTCGGCAGTTTTTATATTATATGTTATAAATGTTTCGTGGGTAGCGCTGTTAAAGTCGCACATAAGGGCAGTGGTCGAGGTTTTATCCACAAACCACGGATCGATCTTACTTTTAAATTTCTTTGACTCGGTTTTATTTCCGTCCTTATCAATAATACAGATTTTACCCTTTTCTCCGGCTTTACGGGAATAAAATACCGCGTTCTCGCTATCCTTAGCGGCTATACTTTCACCGTAGCTGTATTTAACCTCCTTCTTAATATCCTCGGTTTCGAGGTCGAGGGAGTAAACGTCGTAATCCACCTTCTTCTTTGTGATAATCTCGGGTGAGGAAAATTTATCGTTTGAAAAATAGATTTTTCCGTTATATACGCAGTTGTAGTTAACCTGATAGTCGAGGGATATCATCTCGGGATCCTTTTTGCTTCCGAGCTTATAACGCATAATGTGGGTATCCTTCTCGGCGGAGGTGTCGGGGCTGTTCCTGAAATAAAGGTTGCCGTTGTAAATCGTAATAAGCGAGGCGGGGCCTATACCCTTAAGCTCGAGTTTTTCGTGCTTACCCTTCATACCCATCGAGAAAATATAATACTCATAGGTTGAGTCGCTTCCGCTTTTTACAATAAGGAAGTAGATTTTCTTTCCGTCACAAAGCACGGCGCCGTTGCTCCATGCAGTTCTCGGATGACGGTCGGAGATTTTTACGCCGTTGTGTCTTAATACCTTCTTTACGAAGATTCCGTTTTCGTTAGAATACACATACCTTCCGTCTACATAAAGCAAGGTTGAGTACATATCCTTATCGCCTACATAATAATTGTAGTCGCTCGAGAGCACGAAGTCTGTTTCCTTGACCTCGGGCTTTTTTTCGACCTTAGCGGAGGTTGGTTTTACCTTCTTCTCCGCATTTCCCGCGCATGAGCAGCCGGAAATAACGGAAATCAGCAACGCTAAGGCACAGATAATTCCAAAAAACTTCTTCATCTTTTCATAACCTTTCTACCCTTTAAAGCATAAGCTCACCGTTTAATCGGGCGGTAAAACGGGAGTGTCACTTTCGGGTTTCTTTTCCTTAAAGGCGAAGAAACGCTGACCTATATAATTGCAGCCCACAAAAACGCAGGCGCCTACAGCCCAACTGAGATTTGCCGCGAATGAGTTGACGTCCATTCCGAACATCGAAAGTCCCGCGGCCTTACAGCCCTCGCTCACGGCGGTTGCCGATATTACTCTTAAAAGCAGACATACTACGATATTAAGAGTGAAACGGAGCATAGGCTTTATTCCCTTTTCCGTATTTTTAAAGGTAAAGTACTTATTCATAAAATAGCTGACTATACTTCCGATTATTGTTCCGACCACTGCCGCTGCTCCTGCACCCCACACAAAGCCCTTCCAGCCTAACGGATGAAGGCACAGTAAAACAGTACATTCACCGACAATGGTGTTGATTACTCCTACTAAAAGGAATTTCCAGAATTTTATATCAAAAAATTTTTTCAGAAAATTTTTCATAATGATTTACTCCTCTAACTTAAAATTATACCAACTTATAACAAAAAAGTCTATATTTTATTAAAGATTTATTTAATTTTCATATTTACCTTGTAAAAAAAATGTGTTATTATATACTCTGTGTAAAAATGCATTGAATAGGAGATTTTTGTATGCTCAAAAAAAAGAAACGGTCTGACGCGCCGTCGGCAGCAAACGAGATAAAAAAGCTCTCGTTTTTTGACTGTCCCGCTCAGCCTACCTTAAGAGAAGGAAAATTCTTCCACAGGAACGTTTTCGTTATCTTCTCATTTCTTATTCCGTTCGCGCTTATGTTCACGGCGTTCGCGGTTATGGGATGTCAGCCCTTCGGCGACAAGCAGATCCTCGTCACCGATTTATGGCACCAGTATTTCCCCTTCCTTGTTGATTTTCAGGACAAGCTGAAGCACGGCGAGTCGCTGTTATGGTCATGGACTCAGGGAGCGGGTACAAACTACCTTGCTCTTATGTCGTATTATGTTGCAAGCCCTTTAAACTTTTTAACCGTACTTTTACCCTCAAGCTTATTCGGCTTCAACAATGTCGCGATTCTGAATATATATCTTACCTTCTCGGTAGTTCTTAAAATCGCGCTGGCAGGCGGCTTTTTCGCTTTATTCTTACGCTACACCTTTAAGCGCGACGATATATCCCTCGTAATATTCTCGACCTGTTTCGCGCTTGCCTCCTTCTTTATGGGCTATTACTGGTGTGAGATATGGCTCGATACCGTAGCGCTTACTCCGCTCGTTGTAATGGGCTTTACCGCGTTGATGCGCGAGGGCAAGTACCGCCTTTATATCATTTCTCTTGCGGTATCTATCCTTGCAAACTATTATATAGGTCTTTTCACCTGTATCTTTATGGGTCTCATATTTATCGGCTACAACGTATGCCGCTGGGACGGTATAAAGGAATTCGGAAGAAGATTCGCGCGTATCGGCGTTACCTCGGCTATCGCGATTATGATAACCCTGTTCTTTATGCTTCCTGCTTACTTCGGGCTTCAGAACACAAACGCCGCTTCCAGCACCTTCCCCACAGGCTACCAGATAAACATCGGTCCGTCTAACGACTTTATCGGAACCTTAGACGCCATCAAGCAGGTAATTTCGAACTCGGGCGCGTTTATCAACCCCACTATCACAACCGGTCTCCCGAACATCGCTTGCGGCGTAATATCGATCGTTCTCGGAATTATGTTTTTTGTATCGAAGAAGATCAGGCTCAGAGAAAAAATCTTCAACGGCTGCTTACTTCTCTTCTTCGTAATGAGCTTTATCATCCGTCAGCTCGACTATATCTGGCACGGCTTCCATTTCACAAATATGATACCGTACCGATTCAGCTACCTGTTCAGCTTTATACTCGTCTTAATGGCGTTCAGAGCGTTCCAGGTGCTTGACGGAATAAATCTTTTTGACCTTATTATCACCGCTCTTGTAACAACGATCGTAGTGCTCCTGTGCATAGGCACTCAGGAGGTCTACGTCATTATCTCGACCGCAGTCATCGCTCTGCTTATACTTGCGGCGCTTTTCCTCCACAAGAAAAAAATACTCGGAAAGCCGGTTTTATGTATACTTCTCACGATTATGGTTATCGCTCAGAGCGCAGTCACGGCATATATCGGAGTTAAGACTACTTCTGTTACCACTACCTACGACTACCCCCGCGGCGGAGAATCCACCGCAAGCGTGGTCAACTATATGAAGAATCTCGAAAAGGATACTCCCGAGCTGTGGAGAGCCGAGTTTACCGGCACTCAGACGTTGTGCGACTCCTCGCTAAACCTCTTTAACGGCGTTTCGATGTTCAACTCGATGACTAACGTAAACATCACCCGCTTTGCGGAAAACTTCGGTCTTATGGGCTGGCTGTCGGGTAACCGATATACCTACGCCGAAAGCTCTCCCGTTACCGATATGTTCTTAAACCTCAAGTATATTATCGCCCGCGAGGGTAACTTCAACGATAAAGCGTACCTTAAGGAAATCTACAACAATATGAGCGTTAGACTCCTTAAGAGCGGATGTTACCTGCCGATTGGTATGATGGTTGACGAAAAACTTCTCACTTACAAAGGCGAGGAGCCCGAGGACACCTATAACGTATTCAATAATCAGAACGAGTTCTTCTCGCTTGCTACAGGCGTAAAGGAAAATGTATACACCAAGCTCGACGTTGTAGATCAGGGACATACAGATTACCAGACCTTCCCTGTTAACCGTCTTGACTACGGCAGCTACAGCTTCTCCTCCAACAATCAGACTACGGCGCCCCACCTTAAGTGGAACTACCGCGCGCCTAAAAACGGCTACTACTATGCTTACGCTCAGATTACCGACGCTGATAACGTAACGATTATGTGCAACGACGTTGCTCGTACCGGCACCTCGTCATTCTATATCAAGCGCCCGTATCTGATGTCTATCGGCTACTTTAATAAAGGCGATAAGATTTCCGTTTACTGCGACCTTAAGGCAGGCGCCAACGGCTCGGCTAAGGTTTATGTAAATCTTCTCAACGACGACGTATTCCAGAAGGGCTACAAAGCGTTAGTAGGAAAAAGCATGAATACCACCGCATTATCAGGCACCTATATGAAGGGTACTATCAATGCGGAAAAGGACGGCTTGTTCTACACATCTATTCCTTATGAGTCCGGCACGACCGAGGACGATAAGCTTATCGGCAAGCTCTTCGGAACCTCCGGCGAGGGCTGGACAGCTAAGGTTGACGGACAGCCCGTAGAAATTACTCCTATCGCTCACGCGCTTACCGCGTTTAAGCTGAGCAAGGGTAATCACGAAATCGAGCTGAGTTATACTCCTAAGGGCTTAACCAAGGGAAGTATAATTACGATTTTCGCATTAGCGGTATTTATCGGCTATACAGTTTTCAGAAAGGTTAAGAAAAAGAAAATCACCTTCTTAGCCCCTAAAACAGCAGAAGAAACCGAAGAATAACGTTTAGGCTGCCGCAAAATAAGCGGCAGCCTTTTATGTTTTAAACAAAAAAAGGAGATCAGTAATGGCTGAAAAAATAAAAATCTATCTTGCTTCTCCGTTTTTTAACGACGAGGAGCTCAAGAACGTAGAAGCTGCCGAAAAAATATTATTCGGACGCGGGTTTGAGGTGTTCAGCCCGAGGCTCAACGAGGTTCGCAGCGAAGAAAACATCGGCTCTCCCCTGTGGTCAAAGGAAACCTTTATGAACGACAGGCGGTTTATAGATTGGGCGGACGCGGTAGTTATGCTTTATTACGGCGGATACAGCGACAGCGGCACCGCGTGGGAATGCGGTTACGCCTACGGCACCAACACCCCCGTAGTAGTGGTTCACCTCGG